>CAZAEE010000014.1:0-24882 GCA_964484325.1 uncultured Gammaproteobacteria bacterium | reverse complement strand
GGCACATATAGATTGTAAATAATTTTTTAATTTATTCTTGACATTATCTCTTGACTTTTTTAATATTATTTATATCTAAACTATGTCCAGATTTAATTCGTTTTTGTCTTACATACTAACAACCATTACATGGAATCTAATTCTTTTAATGAGTGTTTTTCTCTATAAGGGTTACAATGGCGAAGGCTTTAATCTTGCGATCCTTAAAGTATCATTCATTTTTTTATTAATAATAGTTTTTATACTAGTGACATTTTCAATTAGAAAACTAAAGTTCAGTAATAGTGGTTCAAGATTGGGAATATTAATGTTATTGTGTAGTTTGATAATCTGGAGTATTTATTCCACATCAGGTATTTTTTCAATTAGCGATGGGCCAAATGGTGGTATTGGGAGTCCAGTATATTGGTTTCTTGAAAACTTATTTTTTAAATATTCATTTTTATTTATAAATCCCATAAATTATACTTTCTTCTTTCTTGGTTTGATATTACTTTTTTTCAATTCCCAAAAGAAATCTTTTAAGTAAGTTATATTCTCACCTCCTTTTGAATCTGGCAATTGCTATAAGGAGGGCGGTTTTCTCTTTGATATCGATTGATACAGTAAGATAGGTTCTAATTTCGTCCAGTAGGGTGCACTTACATCTTAAATAAATACTCATTACGGCCTTCTTACTTTTCTCTTATTAAGTTTTGAACTTTGTCTGATATGCTCAAAATATGAGAGGAGGTGAACCATATGGCGCGAGGATTTGCGGCGATGGATGAGGAGCGGTTGAGAGACATTTCGAGTAAAGGAGGAAAAGCAGCCCACCAGAAAGGGAAAGCTCACGAATTTACCATAGAAGAAGCGCGTGAAGCTGGTAGAAAAGGGGGAAGTCAGTAGGTCACTTTCGACTGATTGTGTAGGTGTACGGGTAGTAAAGGAAAAAAGCCGGTACGTCATCTGCAATTACTTTCTGAAAGTCAGCGTAGATCTTTTTTCTTTCAGGTAGAGAGGTAGTGCTGCGGCCGTCTTCTAGAAGTTTATCGATCTTTACGTTTTTATACCCGGTAATGTTACCTTGGGTCTGGGTCGAGTGCCAGAAATAGTATTGGTCCGGGTCGCTGGGAACTCTCCAGTAGGCCAAAAGCAGATCAAATGTTTGGGGTTTGTCAAAAGATAATACGTCCGTTTTAACTTTCAGATTCTTCTCAGTAAAGTTCTTTTGAATAGCTTCGGCAGTATCAAGATACTCATCATATGTACTTATGGTCAATTTTGCCGACTTTGTCGTAGCAAAAGCCTTGGTTAATATTTTTTGAGAAAGCTCTGGATCGTAAGGAATTTGCTTGATCTGATCGTTATAAGCCCAGGAAATTGGTGGAATTGGACCAGTGGCGGGTTGTCCTAGAGCCTCAAAGTTGTCACGAGAAATCGCCATGGCAATCGCTTGGCGAATGTCTTTTTCTTTCAACGTTTGATTGTTCATATTATAAAACAGAGTCAGAAGTTTACCGTAATCAACAGTTTTCTCAACAGCTGTATTTTTCCAGGTCGAAAAAAAGTCAGCGAGGTTTTTTTTACTAATTGACATCTGGGTAATTTCTCCCAGTTTATATGCGTTAACAAGTTTTGTTTCACTGTCATAAAACTTATATACAAGCGGCGTTAATCCCCCTTTGTCCGGATTCAAGTCTATTTCAGACACCTCTCCCGCCTGACTCTTGATACGATCGACTGTATAGAGTCCGGCCACACCAATTAAAGGGTATTTAGTCACCGGTTGAGTTAGATAGGTGGCAAAGATCGGAAGAGACTTTTTTAATTTAAAAACTATGGTGTCATCACTTGGGTACTCGATATCAACGTCCTTAAATTTGTAGGTTATACCGCGACTGGTAAACCGGTCACCGTTGTTCCAGGTGATGCCACTTCTTATGTGAAATCGATATTCTTTCCCGTTATCCAGCTGCTGCCAGGTATCGACCAAAACTGGCACCACTTCCCCTTTTGGACTGATAACCACAAGACCATTGGAAATTTTACTTAACACTTCCTCGGGTAAGGAACCAATGTCATACGTGCCTACAAGTCCGATAATCTGTTTTTTGGCAAAAAAAGTACTAATAAGATAAGGGGAAACTGAGGTTAAGCTGATGATGGCGACTGTACTGAGTAAAAAGCTCAATAGAATAAGCTTGATATTTTTTTTGATGAACGCCTTAACAATCCAGTAATAATAGCGGAATGTCTTTTTTTCGATCGCCATTTCATTTCAGGAAAAAATTAACGATTGAAGTGATGAGAAACAGAACAATGCAGATAACCGTTAATCGTAAAGTAAGTTTTTCTACTCCCCGTCTGGTTTGAAACTGTTCGCCTCCTCCACCCCAGGCGCTTCCTAACCCACCACCTCGTCCCTGAACGAGAATAAGGCTAACGATTGCAATAGACAGAAGAATATTGAGTATCAAAAAAAACTCTTTCATAGGTTCAATTATACCACAACCGGCGGCAGCCAATTCTTATTTCTCAGATAGGTGTGATACTTTTTAGCAAACCGGTGAGACTCATCACGGATAGCACGAATCATGTTAAAGCCTAAGTGGTGCACTGGGGGTCGAACAAGAGGCAGATTTTCAACGCCAATGACTATCCGATCAGGATGCTTTGCAATACCAATAAGCGGGATGTTTTGACGTAAATCATTTAATACCTGCTTGGCGACTCGTACCTGAGGTCGGCCGCCGTCAACAACGACAAGATCCGGTTGCGGCCAGCTCGTATTAAACCGGCGCCTGAGGACTTCATCCATCATCACAAAGTCCGAGTTGGCACGCTTATTTTTTATTTTAAACTTCCGATATTGACTTTTGTCAACTAACCCATCTTGAAAAACGACCATGGAAGCTGTGGCATTGGTGAAGGAGATATTACTCATGTCATAACACTCGATCCGGTGGATTGGTCCAAGATCCGGATAGTAGTGACGAAGCAGCGTAAGTAACGAGTCAGAACTTTCTTGGGAGGTGTCGTACTGTTCCTCTATCCGGGAGGAAAAAAGAGGTCGCTGTATCAAACGCTCAAAGCGGCTAATTTTGTTGCGAAGGAGAAGTGCTTCTTCGTATTTTTGCTCATCGGTCAAGGTTTTTAGCTTTTTGTAGAGTCCGGTAAGGACCAAATCAGTTTCACCTTTGAAAATACGCACAATCTGACGGATACTATACCGGTATTGTCGTTTTAATCTGGTTCGTTCTGCACCCTCTTTTTGATTAATTTCATTCGGACACGGTTTACATAAATTGATCTTGGCATAAAAACAAGGTTTTTTACTGAGTTTTTTCTGAGTACAAAAGGGAAAGACTCGTCTTATGTCTTTGAGGATTTCATTGACGATCCGAAGCGACTGAAACGGCCCAAAGTAATACGAGGTTTTATCGTCTTCTCTTCTTACTGGAAAGAGCTTGGGAAACTCGTCTTTGGTCGTGATTTTTAAGTATAAATAGCTTTTATTGTCGCGCCAGATGGTGTTATAGGGCGGAAGATACTTTTTGATAAGTCGGGATTCAAGAAGTAGCGACTTAAACTCCGAATCAGATAAAACATAGTGAAGTGCATCGGCGTGAGTGACGATTGCTTGTTCTTTGGCATCAACTTTGGCATTTTCGACGTGGGACAGAATACGAGCTTTAATGTTGATTGACTTACCGATATAAATGATCTTTCCTTTGGCCACAAAAAAATAGACCCCTATAGATGAGGGTAACTGAGTGGTTGTTTCACGAGTTAGCGGTAACGGTATGGCGATCGTAGGCTCTGTCATCATTTCCTATTATACCGTTTCCTCAGGAAATAAAGCAAAATTGCAGCTAATAATAATACAAGTACCACTGGTAAGAATGTCATACCCAAAGTCAAAATCTGAGGTATAGCCTGGATGTTATAGGTGGCGATTCTATGACCGACAGTTCTTACCTCTATAGTATTTTGGTTTACCAGCCGAGAACTGCCGGAATAGGTTATGGATATATTTTTTACCTCAGAAGGGGCGATGACAGGTATCGTTGTCACAGATTGGGTAATGGTTAGTGTTTTGGAAGTGGCTTCCAAAGGTATATTCCAACCGTAGGTGTTGCCAAGATTTTTTACCTGAAGTATACCCGAGTATTTTTTATCGGGAAAAATATACTTTATACCGGTAAAGTTGACAACTTCGTACTTCGTTTTTTCAGTGGGAGTGCTTGAGACCGCTTTTATATCAACATCTTTGGAATCCTGATCTTTATACGTACCGGCTGGGTAGGGGTAATCGGGTCTTTTACTGTGGATGGCAAACACGATATGATTTAAGTCAAATGAGTTAAAGTAATCGATACCTGAAGTATTCTCCCAGGTGGGATCGACCGGAACCCAGAGCTCTTGATTGAGGTCGTAATATTCCGGCCAGGCATGCAATATATCGGAGTTTGTAGAAAGCGGCCGCAGCTGGGGATCATTTGAGAAACCATAGCCTTCCATTTCCCGGGCGTAAAAGCCATTTTGTCTGGCAAGTGAAACAAAGCTATCGGTAAATTCAGTACATACGGCATCTTTTGGGTTCTTAAGCGCTGCCTGTGCGCCGAGGCGATTAACGTTGTTTGAGACCCGTTTGTAGTTATAGGACAAGGTGCTGACAACAAAGTGATAGATGTCAACGAGGGAATCAAAACTTTTACTGTAAGTGCTACTCCAGAACCCGGGCGTTGCTTTTAATAGCGTTTTTTGTTTAGTAAACTGGCTTTTAATATAGGGCCTGATCTCATCTCTTGGCTTAACTGTTAACTCAACCGTACCTTTGTAAACAACATCGATATGTTCGCGAGGCTTCATAATATAGCGAGCCATGTAGTTTCCATCATCGTCCAGATAAACTTTAGAAGGTGGTGGATCCAGCGAATCAAGATAGGTTTTTTGGTAAGCAGTATCTGGCACGAGTGCTATATCCGTGTAGACCGGTGTGAACTTAGGGTTTTCGAGATGATACAGTAATTTCGTCTGGTACAGTTGAGTCGTGCCAAAAACCGCATATATCGTTTTTGACATGGGGTTACTCCAGGATATGGTTTTTCCATCGACTGAGTCAGGTTTCGGTTTGGCAACAGATATTTTTTTGTCTGTTCCCTCAGGTAAATGAACAGCCACTTGATACGAGCTGCGGTCCTGTTCATCTAATGTTGGGAGAATGACTTCCCAGACGTTGCCGTTAACTTTAAATAAGTTATCTTGATAAAAATTGATCGCAATGTCGTTGACCGTGTCTTTACCGATTGCAGGATCAGGGATGTCAAACTTAATCACAATCTGACTTTCCCCTTGGTTAATTTCTGGCTTCACCGATTGGCCGTTACTTGTGATTGAGATATCATGAATGGTAAATGTACTCGGGAAAGCCAATCCAAAACTCTTAATAGCCACCTCGCCTGTGAGGTTGGTCAGCTTGAGGTTAAACGCCACTTTTGTAACGATTTGCGAGTTTTTTTCCTGGAGAAAATAATCTACCCCATAATCTTTTCGAAAGGCCTTGTCGGCATAGCTTTTTGGAGCAAAAAAAAAGCAAAAAAAGAGCAGAATAAATAAACTGCCCAGAAGATACTTTCGCATGTAAAATTATATCCAAAAAATAAAATAATTTTATATAATAATTGAAATTACTATGGTAAGCATTCTTGAACGGTCACAGACTCATGTACCAAATCCTCCCATCAGTGACAAAAGGGTCAATTATAGCAATGATTATGATTACCGATCGGCCTTTATGGATTCAGGAGACTCTTTAAATTACTATCTTGGTGAAATTGGACAGTTTTCGGTTATGAGTAAAGTTGAAGAAATCGAAAAATTTACTGAATACTCTGACTTGAAAAAGCAGTTCTCATATCTTGAAGAGCTACAAAGGGAAGGGTATTTATCTGGGTCCGAGCAAAATGAGTTACATACATATCTTAAGGCTAAAGAATCGCAAGTTCGCTTTTTAAGAGAAGAGCTCGTTGATCGTAATCTTGGCCTTGTAATACCGGTTGCGAAAATGTATGCCGGTCGCGGGGTAGACTTATCCGATCTTATACAGGAGGGAAATCTCGGTCTTTTGAAAGCAGTTGATGAATACGTTGTGTCAAAGGGAAATAAGTTTTCAACCTTTGCTTATAACTGGATACGACACGATGTTAGTCTTGCGGTGATGAATCAAGGCCGCTCCATACGTATACCAGTTCACCGATTTAGACTTTTAAATATGATAAGCAAGGCGACAAGCTCACTTTACTATAAGTTGTATCGTGAACCGACGATTGAGGAAATTGCTCAGGAAGTTCACATGAAAGTATCTGATGTTGAATTATGCTTACAGGATAGACAGAGCACTTTATCACTTCATGAATCGTTACGTGATGCTACAACATACAAGATAGATATGATTGAAGATAACAGCTTAGAGGCAGAACGTGAAAGAATAGCTGGTCGGTACATGCGGTCATTACTGCATACAATTCTTTTACAGGTTGAAGAATCTCCTCAAAATAGAGAGATTTTTCTTATGAGATATGGATTACGGGACGGGAATGCTTACTCTCTTCGCGATATAGGGAGCTTAATTTATCCACAAATGAGTCACGAAAGCGCCCGAAAAATTGAGAAGAACATTTTAATGAAAGTAATAAATTATGTCCAAAAGAATTTTACCCACTTTACTTCAGACGAACTTGTTCTTTCCCCTTATGATCAAATGCTTGAATCAGCGGATCTCAATAATACTACCACATAACTATCTGCTATTTAGGTAGAGAAGTTTGAAGATATTTTGCAGTGTATGATTTTTTCTCTCTGAGAAGACCTTTCAATTGCCCTTGATACACTACTTCTCCGCCCAAGTCGCCGCCTTCGGGACCCATGTCAATGACGTACGAGCAGTTTTTAATAACGTCTAAGTTATGCTCTATAACAACAACGGTGTTTCCCCGGTGTACTAATTCATGGAGTGCATGCAAAAGTTTCTCAATGTCGTAAAAATGCAATCCTGTAGTCGGCTCATCAAGGATGTAAAGAGTTTTTCCGGTATCTTTTCGGGAAAGCTCATTAACAAGCTTCATGCGTTGTGCCTCTCCGCCTGAGAAAGTGGGTGCTGGTTGCCCTAACTCAATGTAGCCTAGACCAACTTCTTGCAAGAACTTAAGTTTGCTATAAATATGAATATGATTGTTGAAAAACTCAACTGCTTCATCAACAGTCATTTTCAGGATGTCGTAAATTGCCTTATCTTTATACCGTACTTCTAGTGTTTCCCGGTTATAGCGGTGACCGTCGCAAACATCACACTTGACATAGACATCTGGTAAAAACTGCATTTCAATCTTGATTACTCCCGCACCTTGACATTTTTCGCAACGGCCGCCTTTTAGGTTGAATGAAAATCTGGCCTTGGTGAAGCCCCTGGTCTTTGCCTCAACCGTCGTTGCAAATATCTCTCGGATATCATCAAAAAAACCAATATACGTTGCCGGATTTGAACGGGGCGTTCTACCAATCGGTGACTGATCGACTAAATACACGCGATCAATGTACTGAAACCCCTCAAGCCGCTTAAAGTCACCCATCTGATCATGGTAATACCCATCAAGATGGTACCGGAGCGCAGGATAGAGCGTTTCACTAACTAGCGTCGATTTGCCGGATCCGGAAACACCGGTTATGGCAATCAAATTTCCAAGCGGAAGGTCGATTGTTATGTTTTTTAGGTTAAACTGTGTTGCGCCGCGCAGAATAATTGTTCCCCGCGTATCAACAAACTCTGATTTGTTATTCTTTGCGCCAATTCGAATGGTTTTTTTCCCTGATAAAAATTGCCCGGTTAGAGATGTATCATCGTTTTTCATTGCTGCCACAGAACCTGTGAAAACTACTTTACCGCCGTGTTTGCCAGCGTGGGGTCCAAGCTCAACAATATATTCTGCAGACTCAATGGTCTCTTTATCATGCTCAACCACAAGCAAGGTGTTTCCGAGATCTTTCAGATTATGGAGTGTATGAATTAAGCTTGCCACATCTCGTGGATGAAGGCCAATCGAAGGCTCATCAAGCACATAAAGAACTCCGGTTAAGCCAGTACCAATCTGGGAGGCCAGACGAATCCGCTGAAGCTCTCCACCTGATAATGTGCGAGCGGTCCGTGAAACCGTTAAGTACGACAAACCAACATTGACAAGAAATGTTAAGCGCGTGTTAATTTCCTTTAAAATTGGTTTGGCAATCTGGAGTTCGTACTCAGTCATTATAGGCAGAAGCGAATTGGAAAAATAGCGTGTTAATTCAGTGATTGGCTGATCAGACAGGTCGGCGATATTTTTTTTATCAATGGTGATTGAGAGAACTTCTGGTTTTAGTTTAGCGCCTTGACAGGCTTCACACGTTTCTTCACGCATATATTTTTGTATCTCAAACGCCGACCACTCCCCCTGGCTTTCGAAATAACGCCTCTCAAGCTCATTGACAATTCCGTCAAATCGCTCGTGAATAACCGTATGTCTTCCCTGCCTGTTTGTGCCGGGAACTGTATACACTTTTCCTGTTCCGTGTAAAAGTATTTTAATGTTATCTTCATGAAGACTTTGTATCTCACGGGTTAAGTCAATCCCCTCCTCTTCGGCGACTGTTTTGATGAGACGAGTATACCAGGTATCGGTGAAAAAAAACTTCGAAAACGGCATGATCCCGCCTTCATTGATACTAAGATTTTTATTTAAAATTAAATCAGGGTCAACACGGTAGACGGTACCAATACCTTTGCACGTTTCACAAGCTCCGATTGGCGAGTTAAACGAAAACATCCGTGGTTCAATTTCCGGTAAAGAGATATTGTCTACCGGACAAGAGAACTTCTCAGACAGCAAGTATTCATCTTTCTCTGACTGGACAATAACCGATCCGTCTGAAAGCTGAGTACTTTGTTCAACGTCATTTGTCAGCCGGGTACGGAGCCGATCAATAAACATTTTATCTTTAAGTTCTTTATGCGTTGCTGAAATCGTATCGATAACTGCCTCAATTGAATGTTTGTTAGTTTTCAGTAAACTGAACTCTTCAGACAGATTTTTTGACTTCCCATCGACTCGAACCGTCATAAAACCTTTGCTTTGGAGATTGTCAAACAGATCCTTAAATTCACCTTTTCTTGCTCTTACAACCGGAGAAAGAATCATAAACTGATGTGGTTTTACCCGATCCACTGCACTTTTTTTAATAAACTCATCAAGGATTTTTGTGACTATCTCATCAACTGACAGTTTGCGAATTTCCCGGCCGCATTTAGGACAGTGCGGGTGGCCAACGCGGGCAAAAAGAAGTCTTAAGTAATCATAGACTTCTGTAATTGTGCCGACAGTTGAGCGCGGGTTGTGAGACACAGTTTTTTGATCAATAGAAATGGATGGTGACAATCCATCAATTGTTTCAACATCTGGCTTATCCATCACGCCAAGAAACTGGCGAGCATACGCAGAGAGAGACTCGACGTATCGTCGTTGACCCTCAGCATAGATGGTGTCGAACGCCAACGAAGACTTGCCGGAGCCAGATACACCGGTAATAACGACAAATTTATTTTTTGGAATATCAACGTCAATATTTTGTAAGTTGTGCTCCCGTGCTCCACGCACTCGAATAGTATCGTGCATATTATTTGTTTAATTCGTTAACTTTATCACGCAGTTTAATGGCCAGTTCAAAGTTCATTTTTTCAGCTTGTCGCTGCATCTCTTTTTCTAGTTTTTTGACGATCTTTTTTCGATCATAGGGAGTGAGCGACTCAGTCTGAAGATCTTCAAGAAACTCCTCATTATACTCATTATGAGGCCGGTCATAGGTGAGAAATTCTTCCTCTTTGTCTATAATTTTTTCACGGACTGGTTTAAAAATAGTTTTTGGTGTAATGTGGTGTTTTTTATTGTAATCTGTTTGATACGTACGGCGACGGTCGATCTCAGCAATTGCTAAACGCATGGAGCCAGTTTCATTATCAGCATACATGATGACTTCCCCTGAAATGTTGCGGGCTGCCCGTCCCATGGTTTGAATTAACGATGTCCTGGAGCGCAGAAACCCTTCTTTATCAGCGTCCAGTATTGCCACTAGCGTCACCTCAGGCAGATCGAGTCCTTCTCGTAATAGGTTCACGCCTATTAACACGTCGTACGCGTTCTTTCTCAAGTTATCAAGGACATCAGACCGCTCAAGCGTGTGAATGTCGCTGTGTAAATAGGAAGCGCGGATGTTTTTTTCCTTTAAATACTCAGTTAAGTCTTCGGCAGTTTTTTTCGTTAACGTCGTCACAAGGACTTTTTCTCCCCGTTCGGCGCGTTTCTCAACTTCTTTAATTAAATCTGGAATTTCAGTTGAAGCTGGCCGCACAGAGATATGTGGATCAACTATGCCAGTTGGACGAATCAGTTGCTCGGCCACTCCGTTGTAATCTTTCAGCTCAGCGGTTTTTGAAGACACATTTTTCATAAGAATTTCCTGCTTGGCCTGTTCAACTTCCCACGCGTCAGGCGTTGCCGAAACGTAGATAAAGTGCGGTGGAATTTTATAAAACTCTTCAAACTTCAAAGGGCGGTTATCAAAAGAGGCTTTCAGTCGAAAGCCAAAGTCAATAAGTGTCCTTTTGCGGGCAAAATCGCCGTTGTACATTCCCCTAAGCTGCGGAACCGTCATATGGGATTCGTCAATAAAAACGAGAAATTGATCGCCGTAGGCGGATTTGAAGTAATCCAAAAGACTATACGGCGGGTCGCCTGGCATCCGGCCGTCAAAATAGCGGGAATAGTTCTCAATCCCGTTAACATACCCAACTTCTTTAATCATCTCAAGATCATAGTTGACTTTTCTGAGAAGTCGTTGAGCCTCAACAAGTTTATGTTGTGACATCAGCTCAGCGTGTTCTTTTTTTAAATCTTCTCTAATCTTTTGTTCAACTGACTTAAAGACTGCTGGGTCAGTTAGATAGTGTTTAGCCGGATACAAAATGATTTTTTCAAAGGACGTTTCGTCAACTTTTTCACCGGTTAAGGGATCAAACTTGCTCAAGCGACTGATTTTCCCGTTAACTGACTCGATACGGATGCCATGATCTTCGTAAGCTGGATAAATATCCATGCTGCTTCCCCGGATACGAAATGTTCCCCGTTTAAACTCAAACTCAGACCGGTCATATTGAAGCTCAACAAACCGGCGAGATAACGCCAGCCAGTCAGCCTCATGACCGACCTCAAGCTCGGCAATAAACTTGCCATACTCAAGAGGTGAACCGATGTTATATATACAGGATACAGAGGCCACGACAATCGTGTCTTTACGGGTCATAATATTGGTAGTTGACTTGAGCCGCAGTTTATCAATCAGTTCATTGATTTCGGCTTCTTTTTCGATATACGTGTCGGTTGTCGGAATGTAGGCTTCCGGCTGGTAGTAATCATAGTAAGAGACAAAGTAAGACACGCCGTTATTAGGGAAAAAATCGCGCATTTCCTGATACAGTTGTCCGGCAAGCGTTTTATTATGGGAAATAACAAGAGCCGGCATATTCAACTCCTGTATTAAATTAGCCATAGTGTACGTTTTACCAGATCCGGTCACGCCAAGAAGAACCTGATTTTTCAGGCCATAGTTTATCCCAAGGCTTAGCTTGTCAATAGCCTGGGGTTGGTCTCCCGTTGGTACATACGACGAAGTAAGCTGAAACATTTACAAGAGTTCATTGTAGCAGGAAATCCACATGATGTCTAGGGGAAAGTAAACGAATGTTTACTATTTTTTACCTCGAATTTGGTCATAGTCTGAAAACATCGCATTCACAAGACCATGCAGATTTTTGGTTGGAAGTGGTAGTTTATAGTAATGGGTAGAGTCAAGATTATTGACTCTAATTGGTGGAGTTGTTTCTTGAGGAAGCACTACGTATCGTTCCCCTGGAGCCACTATAGATATCCTAGGTTCATCTTTTGCAACCCTTCTTTTAAACTCACCGGCGAGCTCTTTGTGTTTTTTCTCATCTAACTTAACTAGATCGCCATAAAAATTGATATTTGATTGCTCCATTGGACTGTCAGTATAATGATACTCACTTGAACCAAGAATAGATACATCATTACCTTCTCTTTGAAATACAATACCATCAACTGAGCTATATTTTTGAGTCCGTGGGCTAAGCCAGATATCATCATTTAAAAATCCAGGGCTAGAAAAAACGCTTGAGATCAACTTATAGCTAGCGAAATCACTTAGTACGTGGATACTGTTATAACTTTCATAAGCCAATTCCCTATCTAAAAAATCCTTTGAAAATTTTTTAAACAAATGCGAGGCAACACGCTCCTTTAGTGAAGAAGCAATGTCATCATAATGCAACCATGTATGAAAGAGGTCGATCGAGCGGGATACTCGTTTTAAAGCTCCAGTTGAATAACTCTGTGCGACTAGTTTTTGAGACTTCCAGTCCAGATCTGAGAGAAATGAACGGGTGTCTTGAAAGTCTGGTCCAAAAATGCGAAAAAGAGTACTTAAGTTTGTTGGAAGCTCCGGAGAAGACGATAGTTCAGCGTGCACCATTGGAGTATAGTAGCATACACACCAGATTTACTCAAGTTTTTCTTACTTTTTTCAGTTTACGATAAATATAGAAAATAACTAAGGCCAAAAAGACTGCTATGATCAAATACTCAAATTTTCTGTAAACTCCCTCAATTGAGTGCCAATTTTTGCCAAGAGTTAAGCCAATGTATGTTAAAAACATTGACCAGATTAGCGAGCCGACAAAAGTAAACGCGCTAAACTTCCAGATGTTCATCTCGGCCACTCCGGCAGGCAGTGAGATAAATGTCCGGATGATTGGTAAAATTCTTGAAAAGAAAACGATTTTTTCGCCATATTTACGAAACCATTTTTCAGCATGATAGTACTCGTCGATCGATATCAGAAGAAATTTACCGTATTTCTTAATAAGTAAGTGAAGAACTGTTTCCTCGCCCCAGAAACCAAGCGCATACGCAAGAAGCGACCCAACTAAGTTTGCTAAGGCACCAATAAAAACTACCAGCCAAAAATTAAATACGCCGGTTGAAGCTAAAAAGCCGGCAAACGGCATGGTGACTTCAGAAGGAATCGGAATAAGCGCTGACTCAGCCATCATCAGAAGAAAAATACCAACATATCCTGTTTGGTTGATAAACGACATGATTAAGCCAGTTACCAATGTGATTAAGTGTTCCACAGTACTTTATTGTACAAGATCTTGGGTAGTTTCGGGAGACGGATGAGCTAATAAAAAACCGTTAAGAAGCATATTGTGAGTTGCTTGAAGGTGTATTTGATCTTGTATTGGGTCAGAAGTTTCAGTAAATAAATGATTACTTTCAAGCTCAGATTGGACTTGGTACATAACCTGATCGATTTCCTCCTCGTTTTTAAGCTGGGCTCCCATGCCCAACAGAGCCTTCACCGTAATTTTTTCTTGACCTGGGTTTCCCGGATAACTAATGACAGATGTACCAACAGATTTACTCGATTGACCATAGCTTGTCAGTATGAGAGCGGTTAACTTGTTTATCTCTTCTGAGCCGTACTTTATTTCAGTTAATTGACTTAACTCGAGCAGTTTTAAGCGTTTTTCTTTCTTGGAGATGTTGGGGTCGACAAAAAAATTAACTGCTTCAGACGAAGAAAATGGTGTTTCGTAAGGAAGATGGTTACCTGCTTGCTCCTGAACCATATAGATTATTATAACAAACCAATTTTATGGTTTCAACGGGATTTTTGATACATTATTCAGCCATTTATTGTTAAAAAAACAGTACAATATAGTATTACTCATTGATTTTATACATATGGCCAAAATCAACTCGACGACCGGACAGGTTATAAACACGCATTACGCCGATACCCATGTACCAACTGACGTCGATCGCGTACGACCAGAGCAGAAACATGATGAAGAAGAGCCATATGCACAACACTTATCAGATGAAGATCTTGACTTCGTGCGCGAGAGAGTCGACGATGATGATACCGAGGATGCCCGTGAAGCCGCACCTGCTAAAGATGAGGAGTTACAAGTGGTTGACGATCTGGACGAAGAGTCTTCTTAGAGATTATAAAGTGCGGTATATTTTGTTGTGAGGTACTTAAGAAAATATGTCGGGTCAAGTGATTTGCCGGTTGCCCGCTCCACCAGGTCCTCAGGCAGATAATAACTTCCAAACGTATGAATGTTTGCACGCAACCAGCTAACAAGCGGCTTCAGCTGACCTTTTTTCAGTGATGAGTTGACTGCAACCTGCTTTGCCATTGTTGAAAAAAACTGGGCAGCGTATAAATTACCCAGCGAGTAACTTGGAAAGTAACCAATGTTGCCACCGCTCCAGTGCACATCCTGAAGACAGCCTTCAGCGTCATTTTTTGGAGTTATATGAAGATATTTTTTCATAAGCTCGTTCCAGGCGCCGGGAATATCTGAAGCCTGCAGGCTGCCTTTCATGAAAGCTTCCTCTATCTCGAATCTGACCATAATATGCAGATTGTAACTGACCTCATCAGCATCGATGCGAATAGGTGTTTTTTTAACCGCATTAAAAGCGAGGGTGATCTCGTTCAAAGATGATTTTAAATTCATTGATGAAATTTTTTCCAGCTGGGGTATAAGGTAACTTAAAAATGGTTCACTGCGTCCAACCATGTTTTCAAAAAGCCGAGACTGGGACTCATGAATGCCATATGAGGCGGCATTTTCAAGTGGCGTGAGATTGTATTTGGGATTGATACCAAGCTCATAAAGCGCGTGACCACTTTCGTGCATCACAGACATGAGAGATTTTTGAAAATCATCCTCATGGAATTTGGTCGTTATGCGTATATCGTAGCGGTCGAGTGTTGTACAGAAAGGATGAGCTGATTCATCGAGTCGACCGGCTGCTAAATCATATCCCATCTGCTTCATCACAAACGCGGCTATCTTCTTTTGATCACTGATGGGAGCTTCAAAGTCAGAAATCTCTTTTACCGGCTTGGCAAGAATTTTTTCCAGTAAGTTGGTCAAAGGCTCCTGAATCTGGCGAAAAACCGCCAAGGTTTTTTTTGTGGTTAATTCTGGTTCATATAAATCAAGAAGAGCATCGTAGGGAGTATTGGCATAGTCAAGATAGCTTGTTATGTTTCGATAGATCGTAATAATCTTCTGAAGCCAGGGCTCAAACAGTTTAAAATTGTTTTTTTCCCGAGCTTCTTGCCAAACGCTGACTGCTTCGGCAGTCACCTGAGCCCGCTCGCTGAGAAGTTTTTTTGGGACTGTGATGTAAAAAATTCCGGCCCGTTTGAGATTTTCAACATACGCTTTCTTAAGCCCAGATAATTTCTTGGTGTTTTGTTTGACGATTGATAGAAGATGTTTATCTTGCCAGAGATCAGTCAATAACTCCGTTAAATATGCCATTTGTTGCGCATGGCCGCGAGAACTTTTGCTAGGCATATTCACCTGCATGTCCCATTCAAGAAGTGCCAATACCTTTGTCAGGTTACTGATTTTTTTATAAACTGAAAGAGCACCAGCGAGATCTTTGGTAACCATCTCCCCTATTATACAAAATGTCTTTTAAACAGTATGTCTTACTTTGTCTCATCAGCTTTTCGCACACCAGGAAAAATACCTAAGATTTCTACAACGGGATTTTCAACAGTACTACTTTTATCGTTCTTTGCCACAGTATTAAAAACTTGTAACATAACTAATATAAATAAACAATATAAGTTTTTAACAAAAAAAAAGTAAGAATAGAGTGAGAAATTGACTTTTTTAAGGAGTAGGAGTGACATAGTATGCACAAGGAGGAGGTGGTAGAGGAGTTAATGTCGGAACTGTAAGTGAAAAGTTCGTACTCATAATGGAAGCGTCAGAAACATTTACGTTTTTGGAGCAGTTTATATCAGCTCTCATACAGTTATAATCAGTTGATGCACAGACTGTACCGATATATCTATGTTGTAAGTTAAAGTCAGAAATTGTTACTTTGTGATCGTTAGTTATATCTGAAGCACCCAAATTTTGATCTAAGGGACGAGTCGGCCAGATTATTGGAGTTGGTGTAGCTGTAGGTTGAGTACCTGAACCACTCCAGCCAGCCTCACGAGCGAGCATCCACCACATGGTGTTTGCCATACGTACTTGTCCAGATCCTTGAAGATGATTATCTCCTTGAACGGCATAGCCATTGTCATAATTTGGACCAGTTCCTGCCCAAAGTCCTTCATCTCCGTTGCGATCCACCACAGGATTACCGTTTGGATCGTGACTCTCAACAGAGGCTAAATCAAATAGTGTACCGCCATTGGTCTGAACATACTGGCGGACATAATTGTTAAATACTCCTTTTTGATGATTGTCGGAGTTGAAGTTAGGTGAAGCATTTTCAAGGGGCATCGTAAACCAGATAAATTTAGTATTCGGATAAGTAGCTATTAAAGACAACATCATATTTTTATAACTTGTCCAATTGGTAAGCCCGCTATGTACCTGGTCACCATCATAAATATCAGTAAAACAAAACTTCATAAAGGCTAGATTGGCTAAATTCCCTAAACCACCCCTCATAGTTGTATTAAATCCATCGATTTTTTCCTGCGGATATCCGTTTGTTCCGTCAGAAAATTCACCAATATTGATTCCGGTATTATGATGAGTAGTGAACCAATCAGGCGGAGGCGCCCATTGTGAAACAAACCCGTACCGAGTCGAATTCTGTCCCTGAAGCGTTGCCATTCCGGCCATGATGTTTGTTCCGACTGAGTGATGATCAAATACGAGATTCTTTTGTTGAGCCAAAGCAAGGTATGTTTGGGGAATTACTGAAGCGTCAACATTATGATAGTCAATAATCACAGCCGGAGCTATTAAAACAGGTGAAGAACCCCCTGAGGACGCTGATGGTAAAGCTGCTCGAGTCTCAGAAATCTGCTCCTTCTGGTTTTGATTGGAGAAAAAAAATACAGAAACTACTAAAATTGCCATGACAAAGATGGAAAGAAGCATCAATACATTGCTTTTTTTAGTTTGTTCTACTGGCTCCATATGACTATTCTTAGCGTATAGGTATTAAATACGATTGTCAAGCAGATGTTTGTCTATGATACTATAAAGTATATAGTGAATAATTTTGAACTAAATAAAGTGTTTAAAGATATTAAAAAAATCCCTGCTGTTGTGATTTTGGGATCTTTTATACTTTTTCTTATTTTTGTTTTTTACATCTCCTGGTCGGCTAATCAAGCCAATGTACGCTCTGCCTCACAAGCAACGGGAGTAATCAGCAATATCAGTACAGTTGAGGGGACGATATCTTTTTTGGAAGGGGATTTTTTAAAGATGACTCAACCGGTCGAGGTCATTTACCTGACAACCAATGATTCAAAAAAATATGAGCTGCAGTTTCAGGGAGAAAAACCGCCTCTGGCACCGGGAATGATAGTGAGCGTACGGGGAGTTCTTCAAGATAATAAAATTTTGCTCGACAAAACCACGGCCGCCTCGTTTCAAGTACTTCAGGGACCAAGATCAATTGCTTCAGCCTCGCCGGTGACATCGACGGTAAAAAAAATTGCTGTTATCATGTTTAACTTTCAAAACAATCAAGCTCAACCGTTTACTCAAGATCAGGTACGACAAACTATTTATACCTCAGCCACCTCAACAGCCAGCTACTACCGGGAAATTTCTTATAATAAATGGAATATACAGGGAGCCACCCGACCCGACGGGGATATTTACGGCTGGTACACTGTGCCCTACAACAATACAAACTGCCTCACAAATATCGGTCTATGGACAAACTCCGCGGTACAGAACGCTCAAGCTAATGGCTATGACTCGCGAAATTACGATAAAGTAATCTATTTATTTGCCCATGCTGACAACTGTTTTGCAGACGGCTGGGCAATCCAGGGTGATTTTGAAACATATCTTGACGGGGATATGAACATCGTCAATCATGAGCTGGGACATGCGTTCGGTCTTTGGCATGCAAGTGCCTATACCTGTAAAAAAGACACTCAGGGACGTGTACCAATTAGTAACACGTGTTCAAACATTGAGTATGGCGACCCATTCGACGTCATGGGTGGCAGTTATTATACAAATAACAATTATCATATCAATAACGTCTATAAAGATCTTTTGGGATTTTTGGATCCACCCAATGTACAGACAATTACCCACTCCGGTACCTATTCTATCGGAGTTGCAGAAAGACCAGGAAGTGATGTGAAACTACTGCGGATTCCTCGAGGAACGCCTCCTCCTTTATACACGCAAGAGTTTTTTTATCTTGAGTTTCGAAGACCCTTTGGTTTTGATCGGTTTAACCCGTCTGACCCGGCGGTAAATGGTCTTATTGTTCGAGTTGGACCAAGCAAAGAGGCCCTTCAGTATGCTTCAGCTGCTGTACATTTGCTTGATGCTACAGCCCAGACTGTTAGTTATCTTGACGCGCCTCTTCTTCCTGGACAGTCTCTGTATGATTCAGATTTTCGGACATTTATTCGTACAATAAGCGTTTCAGATACTGGTGCAACTGTTGATATACAGATGCCACCTCGGTATCAGGTAAGCGGTTTAGTCAACAGTGTCGGCAGCAGTCGTCCCGCCCAGTGTCCTCAATCAACAAATATTCCGATTAATGGCGCTTTTGTCCATATAACTGGCTCAAATTATCAAACAACAGCAATGACCGGCCCGGGAGGTAGTGGTCAAAATGGTGCTTTTTACTTTCCTTATGTCCCAAATGGCACGTATGATATCTGTCCGACTGACGGAGGTTGGGATTATAACTGGTACTGCACAGTACAAACAGGAGTACCGAATCGTGATCCTTTCAAAAATTACTGCGACCACATTACGGTTAACGATAGTAATGTTGCCGGACTCCGGATTAATATGAAATCAGCTCCGTCCCCGACGCCTGAGCCAACATATGGTTTCCAGGGACAATAGATTACTTAGGTTGTTGAATTTCTTTTAAAACTGTAGGAAGAAGTTGGTTGATTTCCTCAGCTGCACGATAAGCACGGTCTTTTTTGGAATTATCGCAGTCTAAGTTGGCGCCTGAGGCAATCATCATATTTGAACAAATTTTCTTTATATCTTCTGAAGCATCGGGCAAATACTCGCCCCTGAAACAAGCAAGCCCAACGGCTAAGATATTTTTACCAGGTAGTGAGACCGGTTGACCGACTGGTTCATCACAGGCTGCGTCAATACCAACTCCATCATGGGCGGCTGAAATGATTGTTCCTAAATTAATCATGCCATACTCAAGTTGTGAATCCGGGCGTATATCTGGAAAGTCTTTTCTGACCTCAGCTTGCACTAGTTTATAGCGAAAGTCACCCTGTGAGAACACAAATGTATTCCAAGGATTTACTGTCGGGGTGGGAGAAGGTGTTGCTGTAAATGCTACAACTGTTGAAGAGGCAGTTGGAGTAGCTGAATCGGTTTGAGTTACCGTTGGTGTCAGTGTTGACTCAAGAGGAAGAGGAGTTGGTTCAGGTTTAGGAGGTGCGATCCAGTCACAGTTTTTCACGGCAGCTCCTGCAGCCAGCAACAATCCTACCGGAATACCAACTTTAAGAAATATTTTTTTATCAAATGGTTTTTTGGTTACATCAGGAATTGGTGGAGTATTTATTTCTGATCCTGGAAATGTGCCATCTTTGGTAAATTGTTCGGTTACTTCATCTGAGCTTTTTAATAACTTTTCATTTATCTTTGACGGGGTAACTTCTTTCATAGAGAGCATTATATGGTTCTTTCTCGTATAAATCAAGGTCTTTTTTCAATGATCATGGGTAACAAATTTTTAAGATCATTAAAGTACGGTAAACATTATCCAAGGAGTAAAGCGAGAGTTATCATAAGTAATGGTATCAGAAGCATTATAAACTGTACAGGACCCGTAAAACCAGCCTCCATCAGTGCGGAACTTTGAGTTACTTGAGGTGAACCGTCTAAGACAGTGTTTGATCCAGGTGAGTTGTTTGTCGTCGGTGAGACTGTTGGAGTGTTGTTTGAGGCAGGTGTGATAGTGATGGAAGGCACTGGAGGTTGAGTGGGAATTATTGTTTCGCTTACTCCAACTGAGGTATCCAAAATCACTGTAGGAATGGGTGTTGGCGTGCCACAGATCAACCCTCCAGGACGTCCACAGTCTGCAACAGTGGGTGCAACTCCCGCATCTTGTGCTTGAGGTTTACCAAATTGAGGTTTTAGAGCCAATATGCTCAATGCAAACGCTCCGATTGCCAAAAAAATAATTGTGAGAATAATCAGGATTTTATGCGCACGTAAGATTTTCATCTATTTCTTAACTATATATCATAACTATAGCATATTAATACCTATCTACTCCACCTCAAGCGAAAAAGTACTTATCAGAACTTAATAAATTGGTATAATTGGTATAAAAGGAGGCATATGGTATGAAAACAATGACCTGTAAACAAATGGGAGGACCCTGCGATACGGCATTTCAAGGAAATTCAGCTGATGAGGTTATAAAGGCAGAAGATGAACACTTAAAAGAGATGGTTGCAAAAGGTGATAAAACCCACGAGAGCGCCCTGAAGATGATGCAGGACAGGTGGAAAGATCCAGCAGCGGGTATGGACTGGTACAAAAAAACTCAGAATGATTTTGCTGCATTAGCTGATGATAAGTAACTAAAAAGCTATAGGTGAACCTCAACGGGTTCTTTATTTGAGACGACACTTTAATTAAACAAATAAAGTATTAAATACACGAGTAAAAAAGTAGTGATATAATACTGCCATGGATTTGGAGCTTGCCAAAAGAGAAAAAGAACCGCTTGTGAAGCCAATGTACTATTTTTTTCCTGGTCTTTCGATGTCTCCGACGGGTAAATTTTCCCAGATGATTCACGCCCTACTACCTTCAGAAAAAACAACGTTCGTCAGCCCTTCCTCAACTGAAAAATGGGATGACTTTATTAACCCTGTATTTAGTACTGTGGCACAGATTGCACTTAACAAAGATCCGGCTGTAATCCTGGCAATTTCTGGCGCCGCTTCACTGGTTATGTATGCTTTATGGCTTATTGATATTGACAATCCGCACTTTAAAAAAGTTATTCTCATTAATCCTGATCCCTATGCTTCCGAAACGATTAAAACTTCCTCCGAGCTTCAAAACGCACTCTCTTATACTGGCCGCAGTCCGAACGAAATACGCATTTTTTTGAGAGACTTCCCGTCTGAGTATTCCCAAGGCATCCTGAGAGCTTTTGAAGAAATTGGTGATCATCCGAAAGTTCACGTTTTAACAGGAGAAAAAGATACCATCGTTAACCCACACATTATAAAAAAATTCAACTCACGTGTTGTGACAATTCCCGGTTTCAAACACAGCAGTGGTAATCTGGCGGAAGTTGAAAAGTCATTATTAGGCATAATCGGTATGTAAAAGGCTCCTGTCTTGTTAATTGAGACTAAGTTTGAGAAAATTTAAAATTAACTACCTAATATCGCGAAGTTTCTTTTTTTACAATCATCGCTCAATTTTTCTATCCTTGATCGTACTTCTTTGTCTTGAGCCAATCTATCAAGATGTAAAAAATATGTATGATTTTGCATAAATTGAGATGGAGATGAATATGCATTAAAGTTATTGGCACCGAGCAGTTTTAGCCTAAATGCCTCCATAGTTGAATTAGTACTGCCTGTTAAGTACTTTGGTCTATTAGCTTTCGGTTCCCCTTTGAAAATATCTGTAAAATCAGTTGAATAAAAATTTTCTCTATTTTCCCACCAGTTCAAAAATTGATTCAAAGCAAAAGCATATATAAGGCTGTATTTAATTGCATGTTGAGCAGATGCTTTTTTTGTTCCTTCCGGAGTGAAATGTTGTTCCCAAATATAATCAAGGAAACTATCCGCCGAGGCCCCGTTTAAGGAAGGTTTACCAGCGTGATTAATAATTAAAAAATGTAAGCCAGTATTACCTATCGACACCAGTCCTGGTACCCAACTCCCGTCCAATGTCACTCCATCATGTCTATGATGTGGGTATCTATTGGACCGTATCATTATATTTGCATGCAAAAGTTGACTTTCAGCTTCTCGTGTTGGTGTTTGATCTGATTGTTCGGTTAACATGGCAACGTACACTCCTAATAATTTGTTTAAAGTTCCAAATCTTCTCTATAGGATATTATTTATATTTTTAACAATTAAACCAGTGAAACGTCCTTATTTTTAAAAAATTTAACCTCTGCATCATAATTGAAATGCCGCTTTCTTTGGGAAATGTATGGGCGATGCATAAGATTCATCTATGTAGTAATAAGGGATTACATTTCCCCCATCTCTTGAAAATCTTTTTGATTCATATTTTTGAAGCAATACGTGATTAAGGTATAAATTATTTTTGTACCCGCTTAAACGATTAATAACATACTCTTTTTTTTCTGAGTCAGTTTTCTTTGATGGATCATTAATACCTTCAAAAACTGACATATACATTTGAGCGATTGATTGAGCGTGATCTCGATCAAAAGCATCGTGTAAAACCAAATATCTATAAATACGCGCAGAAATATCCGTTGCTATAACTAATGCTAGATTATCTTTAATGGCTACCAACATCTCGCCAGTTCTTACAAGTGGTACTTTGTGTGCCTTACCTCTTTTTTGGGCGAGAGTATCGTCGTAACCTGTCCAGAACTCTATACTAAGTTTATACGGATTTCCTTCCGTATCTTTAAGGGATCGGGTGAGAAGTTTCTGGTGTATCTTTCCATAATTTTCGCCAGATATAGAAGCATCAATTGTGCTTAAAGATTCAATACTACTCATAAATTAATTATAACATACTATGGGGTAAACCCAATCGTTTGTAAGCTTTCTATTTGACCCTACAAACAAGGAATTTGGTAATTTGATGAGGATTCAAAATTTGTTTTAAAAATCTAATAACTACTTAAAGATACGCAAGGGAAAACTAAGTATTATAAACCAAACATTTCGCGATTAAGAAGAAGTTGGCTTGATGCAGTGTTGACCGTAACGTATTACGGAAGTTGTCCATTACAATATGGTTCAATATTTGGTGTCGGAAATGCCCTGCCATAATACTGTTTGATGGAGTTAAAGTCACTTATATCTACGCTTCCGTTGCAGTTGATATCTGCACAAGGGAGAGTAGGTGTTGGATATGGAGGTTGACTAATTAGAGTGCATAAAACACCTTGTTCTTTTTGATATAAATTATAGTCTTGTATTGTAACTACCCCATCTCTGTTAACGTCAACTCTATTTTGTGAGAAAGTAGGAGTCGGAGTAAAGGTAGGTGTTGGTATAGAGCTAACAAAAAAATCTGCTAGATCAGTCGTAGTTTGATCAGCCGCATGACCTACTAAAGGACTAAGACCGAATAGTTCTTCAATTGTTTTAACCGTCGAAGCATGAGAATATGCAATAGAGTTAGCATAATTTTGTTTAGCAAATGGAGAAAGAGCAATCATCCCAATCGGATTATTACCAGTGCCCGCACCTTCATCCCACGTTATCAGTATCAATCCATCTTGTTGATAGGTGGGAGAGTTCAGAATGATCGGTACAATTTGGGAGAGCCAGGTGTCACCAGTTTGAACGCTACAATCGTGCATATCGTTACATAAATTAGGAGTAATAAAGTTATAGTTACCAACGTTTCCTGTATTCAGATCATTTTGAAGTATGGATGTTGTTATTTGTGAATGATGTTGAAGACAATACGTATTAGATGTATTTGGAGGATTACCAGAAACGTCCTGAAAGAAAACAAACGGATTATGTTTGGCAGCATACTGACTGCCTCCTGTTGATATAGGACAAACATTGCTTGGCATTCCTTCCTGATATGATTTCCAGATAAATCCGGTAGTATTAAGTAAAGTAGCTAGGTGAGCTGTTGAATTGGTCGAGTTTGCCAGACTCGCATCATTATCATTGGTGAAAGTGTGATCGGCGAAAATATTAGTCCCAGCTTCTAACCAGATATAGTTTGGCTCAGACGGATGAAGAGATCCTATAGACGTGGGTACGTTATGATAGTTATTGGCATGAGCACCGAGCGGAATTAAGGTATTCCACATATAAGGAGCAACAGACGGAGTGATAGATGACCAGTCATGGTTTTCCATCAAGATAATAAATACATGGCGAATATTGGGTAAATTCGTTGGGTTAGCTGCGATTGCCGGTCGAGTATTTGTGTATGACTGAGAAATAGAATTAGCGTTCGTGTTTTCTAGACTTAAATTATGAATATAGTATACTATCCAAGATAGACTCAAAATTCCGAGTGTAGCTATAGTAATAATTAATAAAGAAGTAGCATCTTGTATTTTTTTCATCTTTATATACATTTTTATCATATATTAGTAAAATAGTAAATATGCAAAAAATTGTACCCAACCTTTGGTTTGACCATCAAGCTGAGGAAGCTATTAAATTTTATCTTTCAGTCTTTAAAGATAGCAAAATCATTTCAACGTTACATTATCCAAAAACTGAAGAAGAAGGTCTGGCTGACTTTCAAAAAGATTTTGCTGGAAAAGTGTTAACTATAGATTTTGAAATTAGTGGATATGAGTTTACTGCGATTAATGCTGATTCAACTTTTAAACCTACCCCAGCCATATCATTCTTTTACACCTGTGACACAAAAGAAGAGATGAATGAACTCTGGAAAAAATTTTCAGATGGTGGAAAAACGCTGATGGAGCTAAATAGCTATCCATTTAGTCAGTATTATGGTTGGGTACAAGATAAATTTGG
>CAZAEE010000013.1:0-31398 GCA_964484325.1 uncultured Gammaproteobacteria bacterium | reverse complement strand
AGCTAAATAGCTATCCATTTAGTCAGTATTATGGTTGGGTACAAGATAAATTTGGGTATACGTGGCAACTCATACTAAATAATCCTAAAGGCGATAAACGACCTAAGATTATGCCTTCATTAATGTTTACGAAAGACAAGATCGGTATGGCAGAAGAAGCCATGAAATTTTATACCTCTGTATTTAAAGATAGTGACATAAGTAAAAATCTGAATCATTACCCCTCTGGTATGAAACCTGATCGCGAAGGCATGATTTCGTTTGCTGACTTTAGACTTCTTGGTGAGTGGTTTGCGGTCATGGATAGCGGAGTTGATGAGAAAAGTTTTACATTTACCCCGGCAATTTCGCTTATGGTTAGTTGTAAAGATCAAGAAGAAATTAATTATTACTGGGAAAAACTATCAGCCAATCCTGATTTTGAACAGTGCGGTTGGCTTGAAGATAAATATGGTGTTAGTTGGCAAATTACACCTGAGAATATAGATGAATTAATAAAGCTGCCTGGAACTTATAAGCGTATGATGAATATGAAAAAGCTTGATATCGCAGTATTAAAGGGAGCTAATAAAAACGAGAAATAATAATTCTATTACCTGTGAGGATAACTTGAGATACTTATTTTCTACCCTAAAGAGTATGGAATTTAATTTTTAGGAGATTTTAATCTCACTAGATTATCTCTGTACCTTCTTAGATAGACACGACCCATGAGTACTTTCTCTACCTCAAGCGGAGGAAGTAGTTTTTCCCAGCCTTTTCGAGGATTCATTTCAGGATAATTTGGGTCCAGGTGATAAAACCCGTCTACTATAGCATAAGCAATCGGAAGGCCAGTTACGAGTCTAATCATGAATTCGGGCAGTATGTTTTGGGGATCACTTAAATGATCAGCGATGCTAAACGATGCTGTAAATATAGGTTGTAATATTGTTGTTAATAATTTCTGGGTATAAAATAACTCTTTTGTATTGGTTAATTTCTCACGTACTAAACATTGATTAACAGCGTCAGCAAGAAATGTGTTGAATCCACTAACGAATCGATCTTCATCCTTCTTTTTCTTATCAGGTTTATTTAAAATATCCTGTACCATTTTTTGACCATTAATAAGCACCGTCCACCCATCGCCTGTTGCTATAGTTCTCCAATATGGATTTCTCTGACGATCCTTTTTTTTCTGATCAGCGGGAACTAATCTTTTTGCAGAAACTGTCGCGTCTGGATTTATATCAAGGTTGTCTCTTGTTCGATTGTATGAATCATTAGCAAGAGTAATATTTCCCTCAAAGCGACCTAGCTTAATAAACATTTCAAGAGCTGTTCTATCAATTTCTAAACGGGTCGCATACGGGCCAGAATAGTTATTTTTAAATCCATTACCTCTTGACGCGTAAAATTCATTTCCCTCATCTTTTACGAATGGCTCATGCATATGTGAGGGGCTTTTATGGGAGAGGAAGAGTTTATAGTCTATCTGGCCTACTGACCGGTGATCATTATCCTGACTTATTCTATCTCTGGTCTCTATAAGCATAAGTGACATTTTACCAGATGAGAGTTTATCTTTCAAATACTATAGGGGGTATGATTATATGTACATTCTATTTGAACTCGCAACTAAGGAATTTAGTAAATTACTTGTTAGGCAAAACTGCTTTTAAGTTCAGATCTTCTCTAGTCCAGGTCGACAATCTTGTATATGCGTCCTCAAGCATCTTCAAACGTTGAAGATGATTTGACCAAAATGGATAAAATTGTCCTTGACTGATTACTGCATGCTGCCAATACCGGGTAAACTCCCCACCTTCAAGAAAGTCTTGCCAAGCGTGAACTTGAATTGTATAGGTAGCTAATGGATCTTCAATTTGATCAACATTCATTTGTAAATTTCTCGAAACAGCATCCTTACCTACCCAGCTAAAAACCATATTATCTTTATCTTCTTTCGCAGCATTTTCGATATCTATTGGAGTTACAGGTAGACTATGAGGAGTAATTTCAGATTGGGCACGTTCTATTTCAGATAGAACTATAAAAAAGTCTTTTCTCACTTCAGTATAGGGAAGAGTATCAAAACCTTCTGTTAGTAAAAGATATTCGTCCATAATTCATACAAGCAATTGGTGACCCCGACGCGTATCTATTCGAACCCGCAATCAGGGAATTTAATTATCTTTATTCTTTGCTGAATGTTTCTTTAACCAATCGATAATTGCTTCAAATTTCAGCTTTGACAATGCTATATCTAATGTAAATTTTGTCGATTCCTTCAAAGGTAAATTCAATGTATAACCATTGATATACAAAAATCTTGCACAACTTACTATTGCCGTACGTTTATTTGCGTCTTCAAAGGGATGATTTTGTATTAATGAATGCAATAATGCTGCAGCTTTTGCAAATATGGCAGGATATAGATCGTTTCCTTCAAAAGTTACCTTGTATCGTTCTACCGCAGAATGAAGAAGAGTGAGACTTGAAATACCTTCTTTCCCTCCAAACCTTCGTAACATTTCAAAATGAATTGCCAAAACTTCATCAATTGAAAGATATTTTGTCTCCTTCATACTGTTTTTGCCAATTCCTGCAATAATTCAGTATGTTCTTTAGAAAAATTATCCAACCAGTTCTTAAATTCTGGGGTTATTTGTGATGTATTTTTATATTTTTCAGATCGTACCACAAATGCATGAGGTAATACATTCGTATCTATTTCAACTTCCTGCCCAACCGATAGATTATATTGTTCTAAAACTTCCTTGGGAAGAATTACTCCGTAAGAATTTCCGACTTTGATTATTTTTTGAGTCATAAGTATTAAAATTGATAATGTTATTACATGTTATAACATAATGTAGCTCTTGTCAAGTGGAGATTTATAATATTATTTTCGCGTTGGGTGACCCCGACGCGTATCTATTCGAACCGACTATATTAGTCTTTAATAAATTGTTGCAGATTTATATAGATAAACGGTCATAAAATACACGCTTGCAATTAGTATAGAGGATAGCTTGACACTATCATTCTTTTATTATAGCATGACTTACATGCGGATAAAACTTAATATCTCACCTGAAGAAGCTTGCAATAAAATAAAATCATTAAATGGAAAAGAAAGCAAGATATATTCATTAGGTAAAACAATCAAAAGTGAGTTGGATGTAGATAAATTTAGAATATCAAAAAAATTAGGAACATATGAATTAAAAGGATCTGTAAGTAAAACAGATTATGGTAGCACTGTTGATTTTGATTGCAGATATTCTCGTGTAGCTATGACTGCTTTTGTTATTTCAGCAATCGCAATTGCGATAGTGTTTTTTTTAACATTGAAAGATATTTATAGTGGTAAAAAATTTAGTTTTACTGATTTTGCTATAATATTTGCGCCATTGTTTTTTTTAACTCCAGCTCTCTTCAAAAGTGAAAAACAGCTTTATGTGAATTTGCTTAAAGAATTATTTACAGATTCTACTATTAAATAGACGATATTAGTTTTTACTCGATTTTCCTTGGTTCGAATCCCCACAGGGTGTTATATTTTATCAACAAACTTCGAACCCAAGTTTAGAGCCTAATGAAGGCTAAAGTCAGTGAATTTGCGAAAGGTATCGCGTTAGGTGACCCCATGGGGATTCGAACCCCAGATTCTCTGGCTGAAAACCAGATGTCCTAGGCCGCTAGACGATGGGGCCAGCTTGAAGTCAATTTTATCATAAACAGCCTCTGAAATCTGCTAAACTGGAGGGAATGACCGGCAGAACTCATGATTTAATTGCATTAACCTGCTTCACCTATATTGCAGCAATAACTCCACCAATACACCTTTCCTTAGCTACCGTGCTTGTTTCTCTAGGAGCGAACGTGACAGGCGGTATTGCACCGGATATTGACCAACCAACTGCACACTTATGGCATAAAATTCCGGCTGGCTCGATCATTGGACGAATTATCAGTCCCTTATTTGGTGGTCATCGGTTTATTTCCCACTCAGTTGCAGGCATTGTTCTTTTTGGTTTTGTTTTGCAGTATATTTTGTCCTGGATGCATACGTTTTTGCTGGTTGATATTAACATCGTCTGGTGGGCGTTCATGATAGGGTATGTTTCTCATCTTATTGCAGACACTTTTACGTATGAAGGAGTGCCGTGGTTATTTCCCATTCCCATTAAAGTTGGTATTCCCCCAGTGAGGTTTTTAAGGATGAAAACAGGCGGATTAATCGAGAGACTTGTCGTTTTCCCTGGTTTTATACTTCTTGAGTCGTATCTGATTTATACTCATTACGCAACGTTTCTCAAATACATTCACACCTATATCAAGTATTGATTATCACTTGATTTTTTTGCGAAACGATTCGAGTATTTGTTTTGCCACTCCTTGTCCTCCGAGACCAAAAGCCAGTCCGCCAGCCAGAGCAATCATCGCGACAATTCCAGTAAACAGAATCCGGATAAGATCTTGGGCGACTCCAAGCTGATTCATAATGATCAATATCGTGAAAAAAATGATCGAGGCTTTCGCAACGTATGCTAATGTTCGGGCTGAGGTGGCGCCGACTGCTTTAATACTGCTTGAAACAAGGTCAGACACGAGATTTGCTGTCAACAACCCGATAAATCCAATAATAACGGCGATGATGACGTTCGGTAAATAAAGCAAAAACTGATTCAGGACCGGAGTTGCACGAGATAAACCCCAAACCTCAAGAGTCGGGATCAAAAACAGAATAACAATGGTCCATCTGAGTACTTCAGCCAGCACTTCTTCCCAAACGCGCACTTCCTTCTGGTTCATGAGTTTAAGAGATTGAAGCAAATTGGCCAGCTTAAAAAAGGAAAAAAGCGACAAGAGAATCCGTTTTAATATGCTTGCCAGGACTAACCCAATAAGAAGTATGATGAATCCTCCGAAAAAGTTTGGCAAGTAGTTAACTAGTCTGTTGAAAAAACTGAATAAAATACTGTTTAATAGTACAAACATTGCTTCACCTCCTTTCGATTATATGTGTTACGAGAAATATCTTCCGGGAACGTCGAGATTTTCAAAATGTTTGAGAGAAATTGGCCGGTCATAACGATCTAGAATTATAGAAATTATGTCTAGCGATAGCTTATACCCAGTTAATCTATTTTGCAAGATATAAAACTGTATCGGCCTTAGTAACTGGTGCAGATTAAAAAAGTTGACTGCTTCGTGCGGGGCGTCTATGGTATCAGATCGACGGGTTTTAACCTCGACAAACACGACCGTTTCGTGTTTTCGCGCAATAATATCGATTTCTCCCCAGTGACAGGTATAGTGGGTATTCAGAATAGTATATCCGTTATTTTGCAGAAACTTTTTTGCGAGTTGTTCTCCTCACTGGCCGGTGGCTTGCGGCTTGTTCATGCTTTTTACTGTACAGCTTATGGCGAAGCTGCTGATCTGAAAGTCCCCGTATGAAGTAAAGCTTGGACTTCTGGAAATCTGATTGTTTGACGATCTTTATGCCGGCAATAAAGGGTGAGTTTAAAGGTAAAATTCTCTCCACTCCGACGCCGATTTTGGAGATCTTGCGCACCGTAATCATCCGGTTGTTGAGATCTGAACCTTTAATCTTAAGTAATATGCCTTCAAAAAGCTGCTGGCGCGACTTATCGCCTTCTTTAATGGTATAGCTTACCGACAAAGTATCGCCTACTTTAAATAACTGCTCTTTGTAAGAAAATGAATTGGCCATAGATATAAGAGATTATTGTACCATTTATGCCTTCTCTTTACAAGCTTTGAGGAATGCCAGAAACATGGGGTGAGGTTTAAACGGCCGGCTTTTATACTCAGGATGGCCTTGGGTGCCGATATAAAATGGGTGCAGCTTCTTATCAAGCTCAACTATTTCGCCGAGGTTTTCGACGACTGAGCGAGCAGTCACATAAAGGCCCTTTTTTTCAAAATCTTTTACATATTCGTCGTTAAACTCGTATCTATGGCGGTGACGTTCAGATGAGAGCCGTTTCGCAGGATCAATATACCCTTTATACTTTGTGTAAATATTGTCAGCCAGACTGCCCTTTTGGACTACTGCTTCCCAACCACCGAGCCGCATCGTTCCGCCATACGCGCGCCGCTTGATAACTTCCGCCTGAGACGGAATAAAATGAATCACCTGATGTTTACTTTTGGGGTTATTTTCAGTCGAGTTGGCGTCTTTGAACCCGAGGATATCTCGGGCAAAAGCAACAACCGACAGCTGCATGCCATAACAGAGACCAAGATAGGGGATATGGTGTTTTCTGGCATAACCGGCGGCGGTAATCATACCTTCAGCACCCCGTTCTCCCCAACCGATCGGTACGATTAGTCCATCAGGTTTACCGATGGACGTTGTGCCTTCTTTCTCGATTTTTTCGGCATCGATCCAGTGAGTTTGTACATGTATCCCCAACTGCCAGCTGGCGTGATCAATCGCGTCAAACAAAGCAGCATACGAGTCTTTGAGTTGGTACTCGCCGGTACCAAAGTATTTGCCAACGATGGCAACATTGACTGTTTGTCCCTGGCGACTTTTTTTCACATTATGAATTAACTTCTCCACACGGGTAAGATCTGGCTTTTTCTGAGGCAGCGAGAGTTTTTTTAGTATTTTCTCGACCAAACCTTGTTTGTTTAAAATAAGAGGGATTTCATAGACTGATTCGACATCTGGGTTAGAGATGATATTATCGGCATGGGTATTACAAAACAAAGCAAAGCGTTCACGACGACGTTGATCAAGATACTTCTCTGAGCGGGTGATTATGAAATCAGGCTGAATCCCCATCGTGTTGAGCGTGCGGACTGAAAGCTGTGTCGGTTTTGTCTTCGGTTCTCCAAGATGGGCGGGTGTTGGAACATAGCTGACATGAATATGAACAACATCTTCCGGGTTTCTCAGTGTCAACATGCGCGACGCTTCATAGTAAAAAACATTTTGGTACTCCCCAGCCGTTCCTCCCAGTTCAATTATGACTATCTGTGCTTTTTTCTTGTGCGCCAGGGTATTAATCCGAGTGATAATTTCGTTGGTGATATGGGGGATTGCTTCAACATCCTCACCATTGTACTCAAACCGGCGTTCCCGGTCAATGACTGTTTTATAGATTTTACCCATAGTGACAAAGTTATCCTTCATCATGTCCTCGTCAAGAAATTTTTCGTAGGTACCGACATCCATGTCAGTTTCTGTACCGTCTTCGCATAAAAACGGATCGCCATGCTCAATGGGGTTAATGGTACCGGCATCAATGTTTAAGTAGTTTTCAAATTTAAGAGGCGAGATTTTGTAACCGGCGGACTTAAGCAAAAGGGCAATTGATGCGGCAGTAATACCTTTTCCGATACCGGAAATGACGCCGCCTGATACAAAGATATATTTTAGCTTAGCCATCAGCAGATTGAGGTTGAATATCTTTAATAATTTCGGTAGTTGACAACTCGGGCTTTTTCACGGCTTTGTTGAGCGCCCAGGTGGAATACTTACACGTTGGATAGTTTTCACAGCCATAGAATTTTTTACGCGTTTTTGTGAATCGGGTAACCAGTCTCCCCGCATCCTCTGGGCAATAGTAATTTTTTACAAAGTATAAAAAAGGTTTGGTGAATTTACACTTGGGATAGTTACTACAGGCATAAAACTTACCGAATTTGGAGAAACGAATGGTCAGTTTACCACCGTCCTTCGGGCACGCCTCATCAATAGTTTCTTCAACATCAATTACTTGCTTATCTTTCTTTTTAATCTGTAACTCCTTCTGAAAGGGCTGATTAAACTGGGAGAGTAGATCGATAAAGTTTTCCGTACCTCCGGCGACGGCATCAAGTTCATCCTCCATCTTGGCTGTAAAGTCGAGGTTAAAAAGAGTCGGGAACGCGACTGACAAGTAGTCAGAGATTGCTTCGCCAAGCTTAGTTGGGGTAAACACTCGAAATTGTTTTTCAACGTAGTTTTTATCCTGAATCAACGAAATAATTGGTGCATATGTTGAGGGACGGCCAATGCCTTTTTCCTCAAGGGTTTTGATAAGAGACGCCTCATGATACCGAGGAGGCGGTTGAGTCATTACCTCCTGAACTTCAAGCGCTTTTAGTGAAGCGGCATCTTTTTCTTTAAACTTGGCTACAGTCAGATTTTTGGCAACAAAGTCAGGATTCAGTACTTTTAAAAAGCCGTCAAACATAATCTTTTGCAGTTCAGCTTCGAAGATATACCCTTTTTGGCCGGCTATGGTGATTGCAATATGCTTAATTGAAGCTTCTTTCATCTGGGTTGCTAACGCTCGGTCAAAGATAAGTTTGTAGAGCCGTTTGTGGTTTTGGGTGAGACCTGACTCTTTTTTAGAAGATGACTCAAACGGCCGATCTAAATAAGTAGGACGAATCGCCTCGTGTGCCTCCTGAGCCATTTTTGAACGGGTCTTGAAGCCACGCGGTTTCTCCAAAGCATATTCTTTTCCATACGTTTTTTCGATATAGTCTTTGGCTTTAAAAACAAACTGGGTAGACAGGTTAAATGAATCCGTACGGTGATAGGTAATCATGCCTCGCTCATACAAGTCCTGCGCCAGCTTCATAGTCATTTTTGAAGTGAAGCTAAATCTCTGAAATCCCTCCTGCTGAAGAAGAGACGTCGTAAAAGGCGGCGGCGGATAGCGTGGCTGAATATCTTCTTTGATACTGGCAATGGTGTATATGTCTCCTTCCAGATCTTTCTCCAGAGCCTCTTTATTGTCTTTTTTGATAGTTGTATTGGTAAAGGTGTATTCATTAGCAAAGAGGTTAATTGTTTGTTTTTGCTCGTAAGCAACATCGTTTTTTCTGACGAGCTTGGCGCGAAGGGTGATTTTATCCGGCATTTCAAACTGTCCGTAAATCTGGAAGTACTCTTCCTGTTTAAATGCCCGAATCTCTTTTTCCCGTTCAACCACAAGGCGAAGGGCCACAGTCTGGACGCGTCCTGCCGAAAGCCAGTGTTTTCCCATGGTTTTCCAAAGAAGCGGAGAAAGTTCATAGCCGACAATCCGGTCAAGCAACCGTCTGGCCTGCTGTGCTTTTACCAGATCAATACGAAGTTCCTGAGGATTTTGTAACGCCTCCTCCAAAGCATGTTTGGTGATTTCGTGAAAGACAATTCGTTTCACAGGATCATGTTTATAGTCAATGTTCGGCCAGTTTTCTTTAATAAATCCGAGGATATAAGCTGCGTGATACGAAATCGACTCGCCTTCGCGGTCAGGATCGGTGGCAAAGATGATGTCTTTGTTTTCGGTGGCCAGTTTTTTCAGCTGGTTGACTATTTTCTGTTTAGACTTGATGATTTCATACTCAGGTTTAAACTTATGCTCATAATCGACAGCGATAGTTTTGGCGGGTAAATCTCTGATATGACCCATCGTAGCAAAGACAAAATACTGCCCCTTGTCTTTGAGGATTCTGTTAAACGTCCGTGCCTTAGTCGGAGACTCAACAATGATTAACGACATATCGTATTATATCATCTGTAATGATACAATGAAGCATGCCATCAGCTGAAATTGATCCACTGGACAGGCTGAAAGAACTATTTAACTCGCTTGCGAAACTGTTTCTTAAGTCATATCAAGTAGTAGTTGTGGTTATTGCAGTTGTCTTTTTTACAGTAATTGGCTTGCTTCTTTTATTATTCAAACCGTTGTAATCACTTCTTTTCAAGAGTAAAAAAACCAAATGTGAAGGGATGGTTAGGGATTAAGCGATAGTTTAATTTACCAAGATATTGGTTTTTACCTGTTTGTACAAGCTCATCTTCGACTGGCTTCAGCCAGAAAGGGTTTGCGTCAAGGTTATAATCAAGCCGTAAAACTTTGACATTCTGATCTTTTAAGCCGGTATCAACTGAGGTTTTAAACGGAAACTGTTTTGTCACGCTACCTTTTGACTTAATCAGGTTTATACCAGCTGACTTTGAAGCATCAAATGTTTTCCCTTGCCAGGGACCAGTGACTATAGCTTTTCCTTTATAATCGCCGTTTGGCTTCGGATCAGGCACTTTTCCTGAGACAAATTCGTGCTGTTGAGGCAGCATTTTTGACAACTTCGTGAGTCCGATACTTACTCCTGAAACAAGAATAATCAATATGGCAATGATTTTTATCATAGTTTATTATCGTGCATGATGACGTTTTTTAATCAGTTTCATGTCCACCACTGAACGTCGTAAAATGGTGTTTGCTTCAATTCGCTCCTTTTCATCCTTGGATTCTGATAGTACCCGTTTTGCCTCAGCCACCGCTTTTTGGATAGCTTCTTCATCGAGTTCATGCTGTTTATACGCTCTTGAAACGAGAATGGTGACGGTTTTTCCCTCAGTTTCCAGATACCCTCCCCCGATAGCCAAATCATCAGCTTTTCCGCCTGTTTTATACGTAATAATCCCCTCTTTTAAAAGGGTGAGAAGGTGAGTATGTTTGGGTAAAATTGCAATTTCGCCGTCTGCTGCTGGTGCAATTACCTCATCGACCGGTTCATCAACCACAACCGAGCGGGGAGTGATAATTTTCAGATGTAATGTCATAGGTTATTTTTTGACTTCCTCAATCGGTCCAACCATGTAAAAGGCTGACTCTGGTTTGTCGTCGTGTTTCCCCTGCAGAATCTCGTCAAATCCCCGGACTGTTTCATCGATTGGGACATATTTACCCTGACGACCAGTGAACTGCTCTGCAACAAACATCGGCTGAGACAGAAAGCGCTGGATTTTGCGAGCCCGGGAGACTGTCTGTTTATCTTCTTCAGATAACTCTTCCATACCTAAGATGGCGATGATGTCTTGAAGGTCTTTGTATCGCTGGAGTGTTTTCAATACAGCGCGAGCTACCTGATAATGTTTTTCTCCAACAATCTCAGGTGTTAATGCCTGAGAACTTGATGTTAAAGGATCAACTGCCGGAAAAAGACCTTGTTCAGCAATTGAGCGCTCAAGAGTAATTGAGGCATCAAGATGGGTGAAGGTTGCAACTGGAGCTGGATCCGTGTAGTCGTCTGCTGGTACATACACAGCTTGTATTGAGGTGATTGAACCTTTATGAGTTGAGGTAATACGCTCCTGTAATGCGCTCATTTCAGACGATAACGTTGGCTGGTACCCGACGGCTGAGGGAATACGACCTAAAAGTGCGGAAATCTCTGAGCCTGCCTGGGCAAAACGGAAGATATTATCAATAAAAAGTAACACATCCATCCCTTTTTCATCTCGGAAGTACTCAGCCATAGTGACGCCGGTTAACGCAACACGCAAACGGTTACCCGGTGGCTCATTCATCTGCCCAAAAACAAGCGTTGTTTTATCAAGCACTTTTGTTTCCTTCATTTCATTGTATAAGTCGTTGCCTTCACGGGATCGTTCCCCAACTCCGGTAAAGACCGAAACTCCAGAGTGTTGCTTGGCAACGTTATGAATCATCTCCTGTATGACCACTGTTTTTCCGACACCGGCGCCGCCGAAAATAGCCACTTTCCCCCCTTTGATAAACGGTGCCACCAGATCAATAACCTTGAGTCCAGTCTCAAAGACTTTTTGCTCAACTGACTGCTCCTGAAGAGTTGGTGCTTGTCTGTGAATTGAGGCCATTTTTTTTGTTTTCACTGGTCCCCGCTCATCAATTGTTTCTCCTAAAACATTAAAAATTCTCCCCAAACCTTCCTGTCCCACCGGAACTTCGATTGTTTTACCAGTATCGATGACTTTCATACCGCGTCTGAGACCTTCGACTGGTCCCATGACTACAGCTCGGACAATACCTTCATCAAGGATCGCCTCCACTTCAAGAGTGACTGTCTCTTTATTCAGCTGAACTGATAAGGCATGATAAATCTCGGGTGTTTTTTTCGCGTCAAACTCGCAGTCAACAACGACTCCTCGTATCGCCACAATTTTTCCTTCGTTCATATTTTTTTAATTAACAATAATTAATCACTTTCGACTGATTCTTTGGCAGTAACCATATCCAGTAACTCATAAGTAATTTTTTGCTGCCTGAGTTTGTTACCGACAAGAGTTAAAGTATAAATCACGTCGCTTGCATTATCGGTCGCGTTTTTCATCGCAATCATACGCGAAGAATGCTCAGCAGCTTCACTGTTTTGGATGGCGCCGCGGATTTTCTCCTCAAGATACGTTACCACCAGCTGCTGAAACAGTTCATCTTTGTTAGGTTCGATAAGATACTCTGTCGTTTTCGCTTCTGCCTCATTTTGGCGAGGCGTGATTGATATCGGCAGAAGCTGCTCTTTCACAGCTTCGTTTCTCAGAGTTGAGATAAACGTGTTATACACGAGCCAGACGTGACGATACTCTTTTTTGAAATACTTTTCAGCTGCCAGTTCAAAAACTGCGGTACTTTCAACTGAGGGAGTATTTGAGGTAAAGTCGGCGATTATTGTGCCTCCTATCATATTGATGAATGTTGCGCCTTTTTTCCCAACCACAAGATAGTCTACCTTACTAGTGTCAAACGACTTGGCAGCGAGACGTAAAACGTTCATATTAAAAGCACCACAGAGACCTTTGTTGCCGGTTACCAGTATCACAAGGTCTCTTACTTCAGTTGAAGCTTCGACAAAAAACGGATTTGTTGCCGTGTCGGTTCCTGCCATCACCCGGTATAAAATTGATTCTACCTTACTGCGGTACGGTCTGGCTTCGATGGCTGCTGCTTGAGCTTTCTTCATCTTTACCGCTGAGACAAGTTGCATGGCTTTGGTGATTTTCTTCACGTTACCAACTGATTTGACTTTTTTTCGAACCTGGCGTAAATTCATACGATTTATTTCTTATAAGCACTAATGCGTTCCTTTACAAAGGTTTCCAACTCTTTCTCATCTTTTTCTTCCAAAACTTTTTGTTTATTGACCTTATCGAGCCACTTTTTCTTATGAGTTGATAATGCCGTCATAAATATAGACTCAAAATCCTCGATCTGGGAGACTGCAAACTCATCCAAAAATCCTTTGGTGGCGACCCAGATGATTGCCACCTGGCTTGCCAGATCATACGGAGAGTTTTTTTTCTGTTTTAAAATTTGAGTAATGCGGGCGCCTCGGTGAAGGAATTGTTTTGTCTCCTCGTCAAGATCAGACTCAAACTGCGAAAAAGCCGCCATATCGCGATACTGTGCCAGGTCAAGCTTCAGTTTGCCGGCCACTTGCTTCATCGCTTTTACCTGTGCCGAACCACCGACACGAGAAACAGAAGAACCGACATTGATCGCCGGTCTCATACCGGCATTAAACAGATCTGCTTCAAGAAACAGCTGACCGTCTGTTATGGAAATCACATTTGTTGGAATATAAGCTGACAGGTCGTTCTCAAGCGTTTCGATGATCGGCAGCGCCGTAATTGAACCGCCGCCGTACTTTTCATCAAGACGGCACGCTCGCTCAAGAAGCCGTGAGTGAAGATAAAAAACGTCTCCGGGATAGGCCTCACGGCCGGCCGGCCGGCGAAGGACAAGAGATACTTGTCGGTATGCCCAGGCATGCTTAGTTAGATCATCATAAATTATAAGAACATCCTTGCCTTTGGCCATGAAATACTCGGCAATGGCACAGGCACTGTAAGGCGCAAGATACTGGAGTGAAGCGTGTTCTGAGGCCGACGCGCTTACAACCACTGTGTAGTCAAGTGCTTTTTGTTTGGCAAGAAGATCGACGGTGACTGCCACCTTAGAGTTTTTTTGGCCGATAGCGCAGTATACACAAATTACCCCTGTTTCTTTTTGACTAATAATAGAGTCTATGGCAATAGTTGTTTTGCCAGTACTTCTGTCGCCGATAATCAGTTCACGCTGTCCACGGCCTATTGGTATCAACGCATCAATGGCTTTTATGCCTGTATGGAGGGGTACATTGACCGCTTTTCTGTAAATGACTCCAGGAGCGACTTTTTCAACTGGTTGATAGGCTGTTTTTGGGAGAGCTGATTTGCCATCAAGAGGTTGCCCTAACGGATCAACCACACGACCGAGTACTTTATCAGATACCGGAATAGACAAGGTGCGTCCTGTGGCCACTGCGGTATCTCCTGCTTTAATGTGAAGATAATCTCCAAGCACAATTGCACCTACTTCATCTGGCAAAAGATCAATCACCATAGCTTGGGTACCATCATGAAACTCAATCAGCTCAGAATAGGCAACGGTATCAAGCCCAGTTAGTGTTAACACACCGTCTCGGACTTGAATCACAGTACCAATCTCTTCCTGTTTCACTTGAGGTGAGTAGGCAGATACTCTTTCTTCGATATCTTTAACGTGTTGATCAACTGTGCTCATACAGATAGTGTTTTAAATTATATAATCCCTGAGCTAACGATAAATCAATTCTTTGAGTACCAATAAGAAGGACTATCCCGGCAATAAGTAACGGATCGACCACTGTTTCCAATGGTAACGTACCAATCTGGGGAAATTGATTTTTGATAGCATCTATTTCATTTTGGCTCAGTTCGTATGAAGAACGGATGATAGCTTTTTTTGGTAGAGCGTGTTTTTTTAACTTGGCTCTATACCGAGTTGACTTTGTTTTATACTTAATTTTCATAGGTTTTAACGTTGCGTCCTAAACTTTTGACAATATGTTCAGTCAGTGACCGCTTGGTATCTTCCGTAAGATACGCTTTCAACGCTTTGTCAATCATAAAAATACTAAGATCTATCGCTTTCAGGCGAATTTGATTTTGAAGTGATGTTCGCTCAGCTTCAATCTGTTCACGTGCTTTACTCAGTATAGCAGCTGAGTCCTGTTTGGCCTCAGCAAGCATTGTTTGTTTCAAGGTGAGTGCGGCTTTTTTCGTTTCCTCCATCTCTGTATCTTTCTCTTTTTCAAGAGATTTCCGAAACAGATCTTCCTCCTTTGTCATCCTCTCTTCCTTTGAAGCTAACTCAGCCAGAATCCGGTCGCGCTCTTTCTCTTTCTTTTTTTCATTTGAAATCATTTTTGTTAAAGGTTTGGCAATAAAATATTGAAACACCATAAAAAAGACGGTAAAGTTAACTATCTGCGCAATCAATAATTTGAGATCAATTCCTAAATTTTCCATAACAACGTTTCGATACGCCTGCCTCATACTGTGGGCAGGCTTCTTTTTTTATGTAAACTTGACAATCAAGGCAACAACAAGAGCGTAAATGGCGATTGCTTCTGCAAAAGCCATGGCTAAAATTGCCACAGTTCTTATCGAACCTTCTGCTTCCGGATTACGTCCAAGAGCTTCAGCTGCCTTGGCACCAATTAAACCAATACCAATGCCTGGTCCGATTGCGCCAAGCCCTATGGCAAGCGCTGCTGCTAAATACTTAACTGAATCTGGGTTCATATACATTCACCTCCTAACCGTGATGTTTGGCGGTGGCCATTTGTAAAAATACCGCGGTTAACATCGAAAACACTAATGCCTGTATAAATCCTACAAAAATTTCCATTATAAGAAAAGGAAATGATACCAGAACTGGTATAAGAAATGCAATTACTGCCATTAAAACTTCTCCGGCAAAGATATTACCAAAAAGGCGAAATGAGAATGAAATAATGCGAGAAACTTCGGAAATTATCTCAAGCGGACCGATAAAATAGGACATCGGATTTTTGACGTCGATAAACTTTTTAAAGTAACCGCCGGCTCCCAGGTACTTTATGCCAAAATACTGAATAAAAAAGAACGCAAATAATCCTAAAGCTATCGTTGTGTTTAAATCAGCCGAAGCCCCCCGCAGTAACGGCACAAGCGCCTCTTTCCCCTGTTCACTCGTTCTCACAAGAACACTTCCAACTCCCGGCAGCAATCCGAACCAATTCTGAAACAGAATATAAAAAAATAACCCGCCAAGAAGCGGAAAGAAAACAGTAATGCGCTCACCAACTACACTTTTAAACATCTCATACATCCCCCTCACAAAGGTATGTATGAGGTAAAAAAACGTTCCCTTGTCTTTCTTTTGTGATTCTGAGGCATAATAATAACTTAACAAAACTAAGATTGTCAAAACTATGACAGAGGACAGAAAAGAATTGGTGATTGGAAAACCAAACAGTGAAAAAATTGGCTCCGCTTTAATACTAATGTGAAGCATCTTGAGTCACCTTAAATAAATTGTAAAAACACATAATGGTACCTACTATAAGAAACAGTATAATAAAAATCGGTCGCGTGTGAAAATAACTATCAACAACTGACCCTAAAAATACTCCTACAAGAATAGGAGTAATTAGATAAAAACCGATGTTTAGGTAACTGATGGAGGATCTATCGTCAGTTTTTGTTTTTTTCCTTTTGATGGATGATTGACTGAGGCGACCATCCCTTCCAATTGACCTAATTTCTTTATCAGTATTCATTGTAACAAGGAATTCTCACTATTTCAATCAGAAACTTTTATGCGATCCAGATTAACTGCGTTATCCAAAATGATACCCAGGCGACCGTCTCGATCATTAACTTTGCCTTTGAAAAGGATCGGAGCACTGGGGGTAAAGATATTTTTTAAACGAGCATACAAGCTCGGAAACACAACTACTTCAGTTGAACCTGTTTCATCAAAAACTGTCAGAATGGCCATTTCGCTGTTGTCTTTTTTCGTTTTGACTAATTTCTTGCCGCTGACAACTCCTCCCATAACATACGTTTTGTTGGTATCATCATGCTGTAACTCGCCAATTTTTTTGGTTACTTTCTGATCCATGATCGCCTTATACTTTGTTAAGGGGTTTTTCGTCAGAAGAAAGCCGATGACTTCACGCTCCATAGCAATCAACTCATCCTCTGAGAATTCTTCAAGACTCTCGAATGAATCCGTTACGGTATGATGGCCTGAAGTAATAAATAAATTGAACTGACCAGCTTCCTGATTATTTTTTCTGTCCCCAATCTCTTTTACAAGTTCAGGATAAGCCGCAAGAAGCGTAGCACGATTACTAAAAGTTGTAAACACACCGGCTTTTGCCAGACTTTCAACTGTTTTTTTATTGACTTTACGCAAATCAACTTTTTCAAGAAAATCTCGGAAGCCTTTAAACGGTGCGCTACTGCGTGCGTGAATAATTGACTCAATGGCGGCTTGACCAACATTTTTTATGGCTGATAGTCCAAACCGGATTGAGTTTCCTTCGATTGTAAAGCTGTACTGGGACTTATTAATGTCAGGCGGCAAAACGTTGATCTCCATCCGACGACACTCTTCAAGAACCTGAGACATTTTCTGTTCGCGCTGTGGGCCGGCAATATTCTGAAGCTCAGCCGAAAGAAGAGCTGTCATAAACTCCACAGGGTAATGGGCTTTCATATAAGCAGTCCAGTAAGCGATCATAGCATAAGAGGCTGAATGAGCCTTTCCGAAACCGTACGCGGCAAACTTTTCGATAAACTGAAAGATGCTTTCGGCGGTTTTTGTGGTATAGCCCTTGGCTACCGCTCCTTCAATAAACTTCTTCTTTTCTTTTACCATGATCTCTTTTTTCTTTTTACCCATGGCTTTTCGGAGGATATCGGCGCCACCGATTGTATATCCTGCAAATTTATTGGCGACTTCAAGCACCTGTTCCTGATACACAAGAATACCGTAGGTTTCTTCAAAGATCGGTTTTAAATCAGGGTGAAGATACTTGATTTTTTTAGGATTTTTTTTACCCTCAATAAAAAGCGGAATAAGATCCATCGGGCCGGGTCGGTAAAGCGCTACCATGGCGGTAATATCACCAAACTTACTCGGTTCAAGATCTTTGGCGAGCCGTCTCATACCGCCAGACTCAAGTTGAAAAACACCGATTGTCAAGCCAGCAGAAATGAGCTCAAACGTCTTCTTATCATCTGTTGGAATGTTATAGATATCAATTTTTTCCTTACGCTCTTTCTCAACGTACTCAATCGCCCTTTCCAAAATACTTAAGTTTCTCAGTCCCAGAATGTCCATTTTGGTAAGACCGATGGCTTCGGAACTTACGTTAAGATCAAGGCTGTACATATCGTACTGGGTGATGATGCGGCCTTCTTTCGTCTCCTTCTGAAGGGGCACGTACTCTCTAAGATCCTTATCTCCGATAACAACTGCGGCAGCATGAACTGAAGCGTGCCGAGGAAGACCAGCGAGGCGTTTGGCAACATCAAGCACTTTTTTGGTATCTTCTTCAGTTGAGTAGGCCAACTTAAGCGGCGGATTTTCCTCAATAATCGTCTCAAGATTCTGATGAAAGCCTTGTCGCGGGGGCGGTATCATCTTGGCGATTCGGTCACCTTGAGCATACGACATACCCAAAGCCCTGGCGACATCACGTACAGCCATACGCGACTCAAGCGTACCAAACGTAATGACCTGGGCGACTTTGTCTTCACCATATTGACGGCGCATGTATTGCAGCACCTCATCACGGCGGGTATCGGCAAAGTCCATATCAATATCCGGCGGTGACGGCCTTTCAGGATTGAGAAATCGTTCAAATGGGAGATTGTATAAAAGAGGGTTGATTCCTGTTATGTTCAAAACATATGATACAAGCGACCCTGCAGCTGAACCTCTTCCAGGACCCACGGCAATGCCTTGTTCTTTCGCCCAGTTAACAAAGTCTTGCACAAAAAGAAAGTAATTGTCATATTTCTTATTTGAGATAATCTCCAGTTCGTAGTCGAGACGTTTCTTGACTACTTCTTCAGGATAATTTTTCACCCGATCCATATGTTCATACACAAGTTTATGAAGGTACTCCTTCGGCGTCATTTTTTCGGGAACTTTAAATTGGGGTAAAATCAGTTTGCCATAGGGTATTTCAAGATTACATTTATTGGCAATTTTAACTGTATTTTCTATCGCTTCCGGTAAGTCTGCAAACGTTTCTTTCATTTCCTCGGCAGTTTTGAAGTAAAAATCTGGTGTGTCAAGCATCGAGAGCGGTCGATTTTTTTCAAAAATAGCCCGAAGTGTCTGGATGCAGAGAAGAATCTCTTGAGCATACGCGTCTTCTTTTGTTAGATAGTGACAGTCATTGGTAGCCACAATTGGTACTCCATGTTTTCGAGAAAGTTTCAGGAGTTCTTTATTCACTTTTTCAAGCTCGGGAATGTTAGGATGCCGTTGCAGTTCAATATAAAAGTCTTCGCCAAAAATGTTGAGATATTTCTGAAGGACTTTTTCAGCTTGCGTTAACTGATCTTGTTTAATAAGAGAAGGAATCTCACCACTGAGACATCCTGAAAAAGCGATTAATCCTTCATGATACTTTTCAAGTACTTCAAAGTCTATCCGGGGTTTATAATAAAATCCCTCCATATGAGCGATGCTGACAATTTTAAGAAGATTTTTGTAGCCTACTAGGTCTTTGGCAAGAAGAATAAGATGGTATTGATCGCGGTCGGCTGTGCCGTTTTTATCAAGACGGGAGTTTTTTGCTTTATAGGTTTCAACGCCAATAATCGGCTTAATACCGGCTTCTTTGGCCTTGATAAAAAACTTGAATGCTCCGTATAACGAGCCGTGATCGGTGATTGCCAGAGCCGGCATGCCAAGCTCTTTGGCTTTTTTAACCACTTCTTCAATGCGACACATACCGTCAAGAAGCGAATACTCAGTGTGAAGATGTAAGTGAACGAAGCTCATAGGGTGTTTAAACTACCCTATTGTAGCCTAAAAACGACCAATAGTAAATCTCGAAACAGTTTCTTTACGAAAACAAGTCTTGAAACGAATAACCTTTCGCAAGAAGATTAAATACGACCGGTTCCAGGAGATAATTCAATCTATTTGGTTTGGATTTGTCAGATAACAAATTATTAAGCTCATCTTGCGCTATGCCTTCCACAGTGATGGCGACGTTTATTGTGTGATAAAACTCTCTTGGCGTTTGTTTGAGAAAGACTTCGCTATATCGGCGTTCAGGCACTTTTTTTTCTTCTGATTCATAAAAATCTGGTTTCCCTTTAATCATTATTTCTTCCCAAGGAGTATCAAGGGTTTTGTTAAAAACATGCATAAAGTGGGTGTCGTTCATTATATTTTTATCCTCGAGAAACTTTCTCGTTTTTAGATTGTCTTCATGCTCCTGCCAGGTTTTGGTCGATAAATTCATATAAAAATTATTAAATAAATGAGTCCGTCCTTCAACAGCTATTTTTTGCTTAGCCAAGGAGACAAAATTTGGTTGGGACTCACTTAATTCGCTCATTTTTTATTGTTTGTTCTAACTTAACTCGAGCAAGGTTGGCATCTGCCTGACCTTTCATCTCCTTCATTACCAGTCCAAGAAGAAACATGATTACGTTTTGTTTGCCAGATTGATACTCGGCAACAGCTTTTTCGTTTTGACTGATGACAGTTTCCACGGCTTTTTTAAGCGTATCTTCGTCTGTTGTTTTCGTCTTTGACAACAAAATAACTTGTTCGACAAATTTATCCTGTGCCAGCTTAAGTGATACTTTTTTATTAATGATCGCATTGGCCACCTTTTGATACATGTCCGGGATTTGTTTTGTTTTAATATACCCAACACAGATCTCAAAATAGCTTGACACACTGCGATTTCTCGTTAAAATAAAGGCATCTTGCAGTTTAATGTGATAGGTATTTATATAGCGAGCCATTCTTTCCTTGGGGAGCTCCGGCATGCCCGAGTCGATTTTTTTTAAAAACTCTTCAGCAAACTGTAATGGTGGTATGTCGGGTTCGGGAAAGTAGCGATAATCATGGGCGGCTTCTTTTTTTCTTTGGGAAAATGTTACCCCTTTCGCCTCGTTAAATCCGCGTGTCTCCTGAGACGGTGTTTCGTCCTTCTCAAGGAGTTCTTGTTGTCTTTTTAACTCATACTCGACGGCTCTTTTCACAAAGTTAAAGGAATTAATGTTTTTCACTTCAACTTTGTAGCTTGGAAGCGTTGTTTCGTCATTTTTCTTAAGGGAAATATTCGGTTCAAGACGCATGCTGCCTTTTTCCATGTCGGCGTCTGATACATCAAGATACCGGATAATGACTTGGAGTTCTTCAAGAAACCTTTTTACCTCATCTGAGTTATCAAAATCAGGCTCAGTAACTATTTCAACCAGAGGTACACCCGAACGGTTGAAGTCTATTAGAGTATCTTCACCTTGGTGAAGTAATTTACCCGTATCTTCTTCCAGGTGGACGCGATGAATGCGAAATGGTTTTTCGGTTAGGAATACTTTACCGCTTCTGCCGATTGGTTCATCATACTGACTGATTTGATAACCCTTTGGCAGATCAGGATAAAAATAATGTTTTCGGTCAAATTTTGAATTTGGATTGATCTGACAACCCAATGCTTTAGCAATGAGTATAGTCCATTCGATAGCTTTTCTATTGGGCACTGGCAGAGCTCCTGGAAGCCCTAAACACACAGGACACGTGTTTGAATTTGGCTCTTTACCAAAATAGCTTGCGCTGCACTGGCAAAACATCTTTGATGCAGTTTTCAGCTCAACGTGTATCTCCAACCCGATTACTGGTTTAAAATTAGTCATTTTTTGCTCGTAAATAATTTTTGTATTAAAAGACTAATCAATAAAATAAGTAAGCTCAGGAGCAGGTAATTGGCGATAGCAATTAGAATCAACTGATAGAATCCGTTTTTAAATCCAATATCCAGTTTATAAAAATAACTATAAAGATTCCCGAATAACATACTACATGTAAATGAGATGTAGTAATACAATAATTGAAAGAACTTCACGTCAGCCACAGCCATGACTAAAACAACTATATTAAAAAGAAACAAACAGAGAGAAAGTATAAAGCTGAATTTATAGCGTAAATAAAAGGATTTAAGATAGTTTTTTGTCATATTATTTGTATTTCTCAAAATTTCTTATAATAACATCGAAAAAGTTCGTTTCTTTCTCGAACTGGTAGGCTGCGTTAAGAATATTTTTTTCTTCAAAATAGTTACCCATAAGTTGCAATCCAACAGGTAGATTTTGAGAGTCTAAGCCGCAAGGTAAACTTATAGCAGGTATGCCGGCAACCGCCGCCGGTTCACACAAAACATCCATCATCTCACCAAAAAAAGCATATTTTTCAAACTCACCAAGCTTAAGTGCGGAAGTTGGAGTTGATGGCGCTACAATAAGATCAACTTCGGAGAAAATTTTTTTAAAGTCTTCAATAATAAGCTGCCTGACTTTCTGGGCTTTTTTGTAATACTCATCATAATAACCATGTGATAACGTGTAGGTACCAAGCATAATACGCTTTTTGGCTTCTTTACCAAAGAAAGAACGGGTATTACCGTAACGAATTCCATCATAACGAGCTAAATTTGAAGAAACTTCTGACCGCTGAATGATTGTATAAACTGAAATTGCATACTTAGGTGAGATCAGTTTAATTCTTTTGACTGTGTGTCCTAGTTTTTCAAATATTTTTATAGATTCAGTCACTTTTTGCTTTACCTCATCAGTCACACCTTCAAAATATTCATCAGTAACTCCAATAGTAAACTTTTTTTTCTCCTTTAAAAATTCGAGGTAGGGGTCTACTTCCTTTTCTGAACTGGTTGCGTCATATTGATCTTTCCCAGCAATGACAGAAAGTAATAGGGCGGCATCTTTTACTGTCGAAGTAATTGGTCCAGGACAATCAAGCGACGAACCCATAGCAATTACTCCGTATCGAGACACTCTGCCGTAGGTAGGTTTCAGTCCGACGACACCACACCAAGATGCAGGTTGACGAATTGAGCCGGCTGTTTCGGTGCCAATTGACGCTGGCGACAGGTATGCCGAAACTGCCGCAGCCGATCCGCCTGAGGAGCCTCCAGGAACTCGTGAAGTATCCCACGGATTTTTCGTCGGTCCAAAGTCTGAAGTCTCAGTTGATGAACCATGCGCCCAAGCGTCCATATTAGTTTTACCCAATAGAGATGCTCCCGCAGCCTGCAATTTTTGAACAACAGTGGCGCTGTAGGGAGGAACAAAATCAGCTAAAACGTTTGAGGAAGCAGTGGTCCTGATACCTTTTGTACAATAATTATCTTTGATTGATAAAGGAATACCTCCTAACGCACCATTGGCCTGAGTTGTTTCGTCTGACTCGGTAATATAGGCATTGAGTTGAGGGTTGTGCTTTTTAATTCGGTCACGAAAATATTGGTGAAGTTCAGTTGATGAGACTTTTTTTTCTTGTAACATCTTAAGAAGCTTTGTAACTGATTTTCCAAGAAGATCCATATTTTTAAATTACTCTTGTCACGACAAAATACTCACCCTTAGTCTTTTTCGAGTTAACTAAGGCCTCTTTTTGAGACAGTTGGCGAGCATTTTTCTCTCCATCGTTAAAATTAATATTTGTGCGCTCACTTTGAACACTTTCGGAAACAGATTGCGTATCTAATTCGTTTAAGTTTTCGATATACTCAATCGTTTCTTCAAGCTGTTTAGACAACGACTCAACTTCATGTGGATCAACTTGAAGATTTGAAAGGTTAGCCAAGTGCTCGATATCTTTTACTGAAAGGGGTTTGTTCATTATGAAGAAATTATACTTGATCGACTACTATTTGTGAAATTCCGCATAACGCCTGGACCATCTCCTCAGCTGTAACATGTGCCAGTACTGCAGTTGCTACTCTTCCGCCTCGAATACCTGTACACGGCTGGGAAGGATATGCATCAGTTCTTAGGACTAGAAATAGCGGACATGTATGACAACCTTGTTGGGCCACTAAAATCTTTGGCTCCTTCTCAAGAACGATTGAAAAAGACCTTCTACCGGGTTGTTCACTACTTGAATGAATCGGTGCGATTTTGACATCTGGAAACGGATATTCGACAGAGCGTGGCATATATGCCTATATTTTAGTACTCTTTTGCTCAAATACAATTGCAAGCGGAGTTTGTTCTGTCGCTTGACCTAAAGGATTATCCTGAAAAATGTTCTCAATTGTTACGTTATCATATGAGGAGGCATTTCCCAAAACATTACGGCCTAAATCGTTAGCGTCAATGATTGCAACACCGCCAAACGTTGTCAGCAGTTTTGGATCCAGATGTTCCTTTATATAATATGTTAATTTTTCAGCTTCTTTCTGCGGATTTTTGGGACCGAGTTTTGCTGATACATTTGAGGGGTACAGTGAATACTCGGTCGGGCCATCGATGGCGGCCACTTCTTGACCTACGATTCGATAGAATGTCCCTTTCTTGCCAAACGGCTTCGTCAACATTGAGAGAAACGAGGCAAACAATATTTTAGGCAAACCTACCTCACTGATCGCTATCTGCATGGTCCAGGGACTACCCAATCCGATGCCATACGGAGTTTTTTTAACGAACTTTGACAAATAGGTGGCTATAAATGAAGGTCTTATATCCCAGATAAAGTACGAGCGGCCTTGGGAAATGGCCACTATTTTTTCAGAGACCACCACAAACCATTTATTTTTCAAAAGTTTTTTATGTTTAGTGCTGCGGGCAATTTTAGGAATAATCCGACGAATACTTTCATCTAACAGTACTCTAATATCTTGTCCACGCTCAACTGGGTCAGTTAAGATAGGGAATCGATAGTATAGGGCAGAATTTATCGGTAAAGCGAGCGATTTACCCTCATTGGCAACAAGCGCGTTCCGATAAGAATGAAGAGATGCTGTAGGTTTTTTTTCATCAAAAAAAATCCGTAACCAAACTTCGACATTTACTAAACGCCAAAAAAACATGGTATCAGTTGTCCTTTTCTCAATAAATGCTCGAAAAAGTTTTAACACATTCTGTTGGTTAAAGTACTTTCTGCTAGCAAATGATTGACTTAAAAAAATGGCATATACTTTGTCTTTTTGATTCATAAACCACTCATATTCAGGTGTCGTAAAACCTATTTTGTTGCGGCGTTTGCGGATTTTCGGCGGGAGAATATCTCTAGTTGACTCACGAAGAATGTACTTATTCCAACCGTTTTTGATAATGGCTTCATCGCTTAACGTAAAAATAAACTTTAACAGGTTAATGTCAAGAAACGGTACGCGTCCCTCGAGTGAAAACCGCATCGAGTTTTTATCTTCATACCGAAGAAGCGAGGGTAAACTATTGGTAAAAATATCCTCAACTAGTCTTTTTTTGAGGTGACTGTTTTCGATAGAAAAAACTTCATCCTGATACTCATTAAAAAAATCATAATGTAAAACGTGGGAAACATCAGTATAAGATGTAAGACCTGTCAAAAGTTTAATCTTCCGCCAGATAAAGGGAAAAATAATATCCCAAGCATATAGGACCTCTTTGAAAAATTTCGGGTATTGCTGTTCTCGCCAGAGCTGTTTCAGATATACAAAATAGTAAGGTAAGTAGCCAGCTAGCATCTCGTCTGATCCCTGCCCGTCAAGAAGTACTGTTACAAAGTTGCGTGCTTCCTCCATCACTTTATACTGTGCATACGGACCAGTACTTATTGTAGGTTCTTCCTGCGTGGCAACAAACTCTTCAAGCTCTTTGAAAAACTCATCCTGTTTTGGATAGATTTTATGACACTCTATCTGATTTTTGATTGTAGAAACGAGAAGATCAACGTAGGCTTCCTCGTTGTTTGAAGAACCTGGAAATACTGCCGAGAACGTCTGCTGCGTGTTGCCAACTGAGTCGGTTTCTTTAACGTGCTGAGATAACAGTTGATTGATGATTGCAACAATGGTTGAGGAGTCGATGCCGCCAGATAATGCAGACCCAACCGGCACCTCTGACACAAGCCTCATCTGTACTGATTCTACAAGTTTCTTTTTAAAAACATCCGTGTCTGATTTATTGGTCGTTGTTTTGTAGTCTCGAACAAGCTCATCTTTCAGGTTTGAAAAGAAAGACTTAGTGGCTTTTTTACCATCATAAACCATGACTTCTCCCGGGAGAATCTTGTAAACGTTTTCAAAGAACGTTTCCTGAGAATCATCATGTACCCGGTAGCGCAAATAACGATACAGTGTTCTATCGTTTGGAGCTTTTTTGATGAGCCCGCTGTCAATCAATGGACTAATTTCTGAGGCAAACAGGAGTTTTTTACCGGAAAATGTGTAATAGAGAGGCTTAATACCAAAGTGATCTCGTGCAAGGAATAACTTTTTCTTTTTTTTATCATACAAGGCTATGCCAAACATACCATTATACCGATCAAACCCCAGCTCACCCCACTGTTCATAGCCATGAACAATAACCTCAGTATCAGACTGAGTGGTAAAGGTGTGACCGGCTTCTTCAAGCTCTTTCCGAAGCTCGAGATAGTTGTAGATTTCCCCGTTATAAACAACAACAACCGACTTGTCCTCGTTATATATTGGTTGATTACCGGTTGCTCGATCGATAATCGCCAAACGGCGGTTCATGAGCGAGACAGTTTTATCGATATAGAACCCCTCTCCATCTGGACCGCGATGTTCAAGTTGCTTGGAGAACTTTTTAAGAAGCGTGTCATTTTTGAAGCCGTAAAAGCCAGCAATCCCGCACATACCCCTATTATATCAGGCTATCTTGTGTATAACTATTTAGGATCTTCATCTAATGCAGTTCTAAGTGACGTCAAAACAGCAATCTTTGTATCAATGGCCTGAAGTACCTCGTCTTCTACCTCGGCCATGCTAGCGCTTTCAGTTATAAATCTTAATTTTTCCCTTTTATTTCTATATGTATTTTCAAGTAACGAAGCTGCCTTGAAATCAGTAATTTCACACCCATTTTCCTTAGCAGTAGTAATCCAATATGCTGTAATATATGACGTACCTACAATTGTAGCTTCATCTAATTTGGATGTAAAATCAGCTTCAGAAATAGGCTGCCATTCATCAGATGTGTTCATTTTAGCCTCCCAATGAGTAGAATCCTCGCCAAGAATAATTTGAGCAAGTAATGAACCAGCAGTCTCTTTATTTATTGTATGTTGAAGTAAATACAGTTGAGCCTTGGCAATATCGGCTTGTGTGTATTCGTTTCCATTGGTAAAAAAAGAGGCTAGTAAATTAGGTATATACTCAGAATTATTCTTACCAACTTCCATAAATCCTTACATACTCCTTAGAATTCTTATTCTTTCTTCAATTGGAGGATGTGTACTGAATAAGCCTGCAACAATAGAGCCGACGCGGCCTTTTTTGAGGGGATTGACGATGAAAAGGTGAGCGGTTGAAGTTGAAGCTGTGTGCAAAACATGGGGATCTGAAGAAATTTTTTCAAGAGCACGGGCTAATCCTTCAGGATACCGCGTGAGTAACGCGCCGCTGGCATCGGCCAGAAACTCTCGTTTGCGAGAGACTGCCAGTTGAATAAGTGTGGCGACAATTGGAGTGATAATAAGCACAATGATAAAAACTATAAGCATAAATGGATTCCGATTCTCCCGATCATCGTCTCTTCCTAAACCACCCCACATGAAACTGCGCATCAACCAGTCAGCAATCAGGGCAATTGTACCTACTAATACACCAACTATAGTTGAAACTAAAATATCATAATTTTTCACGTGGGAAAGTTCATGAGCGATCACTCCTTCAATTTCTGCGCGGTTCAGCCGGGCCAATAACCCGGTTGTCGCAACGACTACTGCATGCTTCGCATCACGACCGGTGGCAAATGCATTAGGAGCTGGATCATTGATGACATAAATTTTGGGCATTGGAAGACCATCAGCTGTCGACAAATTCTCCGTCACAGTATAAAAGTCAAAGTAGTCCTCCTTTGTGACGGGTTTCGCGCCGGTGGTTGCCAGAACAATTTTGTCCGAGTAAAAATACGATCCAACCGACATAAAAAGCGACACAATAAATCCAATATAGAAATACGTTTGTGGTGAACCTACATACTGACCAACCAGGAAAAAAAATCCCGTCATGAGAAATATAAATATACCTATAATTACATAGGTCTTTACCCTGTTGGCCGCAATCTGACTATAAATGGTCATAGGTTAGTCAAACTTGACTTGAACTTTTTGTTTGTCCTGCTCGTTGGCTTGAAAAAACTCAAACTGAGTGAAGCCAAACATCGAAGCAATCATGTTTGAAGGAAATACCTGTACCTTGGCATTATAGTCCATGACGTTGCTGTTGTAAAACTGTCTTGAGTAAGCAACTTTATCCTCTGTGTCCTCCAGTTGTTGTTGCAGATCCTTAAAGTTCTGGCTGGCCTGAAGTTGAGGATAGTTCTCGGCCACAGCAAAGAGTGACTTTAATGCGTCAGTTAACATATTGTTGGCAGCGGCTTTTTCCTGAAGATTGCCGGCTTTCATAAGAGAAGAGCGGGCTTTGGTCACTTCTTCAAAAACCGTTTTTTCATGCTTAGCATAGCCTTTAACCGTTTCAACCAAGTTGGGGATCAAGTCAGCACGTCGTTTAAGCTGCACATCAATGCCAGCGAGAGCTTCTTGAATTCGCGTCTTTAAAACAATTAAGGTATTGTAAGTGATGACAAAATAAAGTACGAAAAGAACGAGAATAGCGATAAGTATATAAGTGAGATTCATGTCACATCACCCCCTTCACGTTGATAAAATCCAGTCTTTAAAATCATGGTATCCTCTTGTATTTATTATATCATGTTTTGTTAGCCAGCCGCGACGAGCGACTGATACCCCATACTTCATGTTGTTCATTTGCTCTTTGGCGTGGCTGTCGGTATCGACAACAAACTTGACTCCTTTATCTTTGGCTTCTCGAACTAACGAGTCAGGCAGATCGAGCCGATCGGTCCAGGAGTTGATTTCAAGAGCAATATCGTGCTCGGCAACAAAATCATAGAGCTTAGCCCACTTTAGTTCAAATCCGGAACGTTTCCCAAGCAATCTGCCTGTTGGATGACCAAGAATCTTGACTTTTGGATGAGAAAGAGCTGTTAAAACGCGCTTTGTCATACTGGAAACATCCATCCCAAATGAGCTATGAACAGATACGATTAAAAAATCGATATACTCCAAGGCTTTTTCTGGAAAGGCCAGTTTGCCAGTAGGTAAAATATCTGTTTCCAGACCGATAAAATAGTGAACCCCAGACACTTTAGTGCAGTGATCCTCGATAAAGTGCTTTCTTTTTTTTAATATGCTGACCGTTTCCTCTTGAGTCAGATCGCTCAATTTAGGATTATGGTCTGTGAAACCGAGATATTCATAATGGTACTTTTTTGCCTCTTGTAACAGATCAACATAACTATCTTTACCAGTGTCATGAGAGGGTTTCAAGTCGTATGATGAGTGAGTGTGAAGATCGCCTTTGATATCTGGCAGTTCAACTAAGTGAGGCAGTTTATGTTTTAAAGCGAGATCAACTTCGTTTGTCCCTTCTCTAATTTCTGGCGGAATGTAGGGTAGTCCGAGAAATTCGTAAAATTTCTCTTCGGTCTCAAACTGAATGGTTTTTTGAGTGCCTTTTAATTTTTTTATGCCGTGTTCAGATAACGAATACCCTTTTTTAAGAGCATATTCTCGAAGTTTAATATTATGACTTTTACTACCCGTGAAGTACTGGAGCATCGGCCCGTAATTTTTTATATCTTGAACTCGCAGGTCTACTCGAATGTTTGGTACAACGATGATCGAAGCCTTATTGTCACCCGCATTATCTATCTTGATTTTATCTTTATACGCCGTAAAGTGATCAACAACATCCTTCAGTATCCCGCCGGACACACCGGCAGCTAGATCGATATCGCCGATTGTTGACACCATCCGCCTCAGAGAACCGAGTGCGTCAACGCGCACTATATGAGGTTGCTGTTTCAAGTAATCAATAAATTTTTCAGCCAGCGAGAACGCTACTGGTAGTGGCATGCGTTTTTCTCTTTTTTTGTGTTTTTCATAAATTTGCAAAGAGGAAATGATTTCGTTTTGGGATTTTTTACCAAACGTTGGCAGATGTTCTATTTTTCCGGCTAAGGCTGCTTGGAGAAGCTCCGTAAAAACTGTCGTCGGGTTTTTTAACTTTAAGGCAGTCACTAACTTAAACGCTTTTTTTGGGCCAATTGAAGGAACATTCATTAGGGGAAAAACCGCAGGAGGAATATCTTTTAAGATTTGCTGAAAGTGTTTGACTTTTCCTGTTTTAAAGTACTCATCAAGCGATGCTCTTATGGATGGACCAAGTCCCGGCACCTCGTCCAACTTATCATCCTGCCAGACATCTCTGATTTCTCGGCTTAGATGCTCTATCGAGTCGGCTGCTTGCTCATACGCCACAATCTTGAATCTGTTTTCGTTTTTCAACTCATAAGCTGCTGCGATTGAGCGAAGAAGTTCAACCACTGTTTCATTGGAATAAAGATCCTTTTTCATTGTTGCAAAAATATATTCTTATGATATGATGTAACATAATTATACCGCTCCTTCCTAAAAAATCATATGGCAAAACATCCGAAGGTTATAGATTATCAGGAACTAGTATTTAAAACACTTAAAGAAAAGTTTATTACGTCGCTCCTGGGGTTTTTTGTCTTTGCAGTTTTTATTACCTCATCCGTGTATGCTGTATATAAGTATGCCCCTATGGTAATAACTGCAAAAAAAACCACGCCATTTTCTCAGAAAGCTACACCAAAACCATCACCGAAGTTTCCCACTAACTATATTGTTCAAGAAGGCGATACAGTCAGCTCAATCGCCCAAAGAATGTATGGGAATGAGCTATATGGTCAACAAATAATGAAAGCCAACAATCTGTATACGCCTGATGCTCTTGATATCGGTAAAACTATCGTACTTCCTGCAGTCACTCCCCTCCCGACAATGCCGGTGCAAGGAGAAATTGGAACTGGTCTTATGACAGGTCCCGTTACTGCTACTGGAACAACTTACATTGTGCAACCAGGCGAAACACTTTCCGACATTGCCCTGAGAGTCTACGGCGACAACAATGCCTGGACCAAGATCGCTCAAGCAAACAGTATCGCCGACCCAAATAACGTAAAAGAAGGCACTACGCTCAAAATCCCTCAGCAATAACTTCTTCTAGGCTTAAAATGGTATAATATAGGTATGAGAACTCCTGACACACAACCACAGACACATAGTATAATGCGAATAGCATTTGAAGTAGCTTCACAGTTACCTGATAGCACACTGCCATTAGCAGCTGCCATTCTCGGCATCGCCAATAAACCAGAGACACTGCGCGATATTCAAGCACAGGCTCTCATGAAAACAGCTCAAGAGCTCAAAGCCGATAAGGAATACAAGACTGCCAATCTAAAAAGAAAACTAGCTAAGTCATTGAAAGATGATACACCTTCAAACTCGTTTCGGACGAAATACTACTGGGCATATCAGACCCTCAAAGAATTTAAGTAATCTTATCACTCTCAGAATCAACTTCTCAAGGTATAATAGTAGAGATGCGGTGGTAGTTCAGCGGTAGAATGTCTCCTTCCCAAGGAGAAGGTCGCCGGTT
>CAZAEE010000012.1:0-32014 GCA_964484325.1 uncultured Gammaproteobacteria bacterium | reverse complement strand
TCAAAAACCTTAAAAAAACCAACGTGGGAAAATACTGTTGTGGTAAAAGATATCAAAGAATTAAAAAAGCTAAAGAACTCAAACGGTCCGGTCCTACAGGTATACGGAAGCGGTAATCTTGTACAGACATTACTAGAGTATGACTTGCTAGATGAATTGTGGCTCAAAATATTTCCTGTTACTCTTGGTACGGGAAAACGGTTGTTTGATAAGGGTACAATACCTGCTTCTTTCAAACTAATTTATTCTAAATTTACCCCAAGTGGTGTAATTATTGCTTCATACAAACGTGCAGGAGAAGTCAAAACAGGATCAGTTGGTTAGAAACTATTCGCTAACTCTACTTGTAGTACGTTCTTTTAGCTTTGCAATTTCTTGTTCAAGTTGTTGATTGCGTTTACTTAGATCGGTAACTGTTCTCTTGGTCTCTTTAATCTTCACATCTTTACCATGAAGAGTAAGAGATGACGTAATGGAGTTCACAAGAGTGATAAGGGATGATAAAAAAAGTCCAATGAATAATGACCCCAACACAATCAAATATATGGGAATTCCTGATAGTGTATATCCTGCTATGGTGAGGGGGACAGCGGCGGTATTTTGTGTCCCAAACAAAGCACTGATTATCCCAAACAAAACAAGCAGAATGAGAGTTGACAAATGAATATGATAATTCTTCTTAACAGCATTTGCAACTGCAGAGAATAACCTTATATAATATTATTATGCATGCATATTTACCAATTAGTTTCGCACGAAAAGAGGTGAATAATTAATGTCACAGAGTCAAGAAGAAGTAACAACTATATCAAAATCTCAACCGGTACAGGTGGTGAAAACTACCACAAAGAGTAATCCACCTATTCAGACTGAGCCTCCCCAGCAAATGTATCAAAAAAAGAAAGTTATCTTTCGCACATATCAAATTATTTGGTATGTATTAGGTGTAATTGAAGTACTTTTAGTATTTCGTTTAGTGCTCAAAATGGTAGGAGCAAATTCTGTCAGTGGGTTTACAAGCTTTATATACTCTTTAAGTGATCCCATAGCAATGCCCTTTAGTGGCATACTGCACACGAGTGTCAGCCCATCATATGGTTCAGTGTTTGAATGGTCAACGCTAATTGCAATGACCGTTTACGCAGTGGTTGCTTATGGGATAGTGCAACTTTTGCAACTTGTTAAACCAACGACACCTGATGAAGTAGAGAAAACTGTCGATAGTCAGTAAGGCATATATAAGTTATGAATTATAAAGGAGTCATTATTGCGGAAAGCTTAGGTGACAACTCAGTACTTAAAGATGTTAAGATTCTTAACACAAAAATTGAAAAGGTAACTCCAGAACATAAAACACCATGGGTTAAGCGATGGACACTCCACATAGTTGAAGTTCCTGAAGAAAAAGCTGACGAAATTGCCGATTTGTTAAGTTGGTCTTTTGACGCCTCACACCCGCAATGGTACGCAGACTATAAAAACGATACGTTTCATTTCATTATTTATAACGGACAAATATTTAAAGTTGACCTGTCTGATCCTGACTCTTATAAAGATGCGCGGGAGTATGGTATCTCTATCGGCATTCCTGAGGCGCAACTTGATTTTGTTTGAGTGTTGATATAATAACTTCATGTTCAAGAAATCTCAAAGTATCCAAGCGATCTATCTATATCTCATATTAGGAAATACTTTGGCTGCATCACTTATTTGGGGAATAAACACGATTTTTTTGCTTGATGCCGGGCTAACTAATTTTCAAGCGTTCTTGGCCAATGCTTTTTTCACTGCCGGTCAAGTACTTTTTGAGGTACCAACAGGAATAATTGCTGACACGTTTGGTAGACGAACTTCATATTTATTAGGTGCACTGACACTGGCAATATCTACGTTATTATATTTTTTTATGTGGAAAATTCATGGTCCTTTCTGGGGATGGGCGACTTCTTCAATTTTGCTAGGACTGGGATTCACTTTTTTTTTCAGGTGCTCTGGAGGCGTGGCTTGTGGATGCATTACACGCGACAAATTTCAAAGGAAATCTCGAAAGCGTTTTCTCAAAAGGTCAGATGGCAGGAGGTGCAGCAATGCTGATTGGTTCAGTGGCCGGCGGGGTATTGGCCCAGATGACAAATCTAGGAATTCCCTATATTTTAAGAGCAGTAATTTTATCTTTAAATTTCGCAACAGCCTTTTTCTTGATGAAAGACCTGGGATTTAAGTCTAAAAAAATGAGAGACCCGCTAACTGAAATGAAAAGTATTTATTCTCAATCGATTCAGTATGGATTCAAAAACCCGCCTGTTCGGTGGCTCATGCTGGCGGCACCTTTTACGGTGGGAGTCAGTTTTTATATCTTCTATGCGTTGCAGCCTTTTTTATTAAATCTCTACGGCGATAAAAAAGCCTACTGGATTGCAGGATTAGCGGCTGCTCTAGTTGCATTGGCTCAAATTGTTGGCGGATTCACATCTCCTCATCTAAAAAAACTCTTTCGCAAACGGACAACCATTTTACTTTCAGGAGTAATCATAACAGCGGTGATTTTAATTTCTGTTTCTTTGGTTAATAGCTTTTGGTTTGCTCTCATTCTTATTTTCCTATGGGGAATAATTTTTGCCAGTCTGACTCCGATTCGTCAAACGTATATCAACGGGTTAATACCGTCAGAGCAAAGAGCGACCGTTCTTTCATTTGATTCCCTTATGGGTTCGAGCGGCGGAATTTTTACTCAACCACTTCTTGGAAAAGTCGCTGATATTTGGAGCTATGCGACATCGTATTTCGTAGCTGCGTTTATACAGCTTTTTGCCTTGCCTTTTATTTTTCTTGCGAAAAAAGAAAAAGCCCAATCAGATATCATTGTTGACAAAAAAGGCTAAAAAATTATTTTTGCACTATGGATTGGACAGTTGAAAGAATACGACACGCATTCAGCGGAAGACTTATCGGTAATCTTCGTATGAGAGTAACTGTTTGTGAGGCGATATTGTATTTACCATCTGAAATGATCGAGTATATTACGGGAAACGTGTGGTTTATTTCGTCACCGGAAGATGCGTGGGCTTTCACGTTCCGAGGGTCTGAAATTAAAAACCGTCATTTAATTATTCTTTCAGATGAACTATTTATGCAAACAAAAGATAAGATTGAATATACAATTTTGCATGAAGTTGGTCATGTGATGCTAGGGCATAGAAACTCCATTGGTTTTGAACAAACGCAGTCAGAAATTCGCAGACAAGAAAAAGAAGCAGATCAATTCTCCAGAAACTATCTTCCCAAAAGTTGAAAAAGCTTTTAAAAACGAGATGGTATAATACCTTCAGTTTATTTTCAGAAAGGAAACTTAAACTATGGCAGTATGATTTTGGTTGAGAAAGGAAGGAGATTTATCTCTGGACTGAAGACGTGGTTTTTGGCTACCTCGTTCAAACAGAAGCTCATTATCGGTGTGATTATAGTAGCGGTCGGGCTTCTTATATATAAGATAACACATTCTTCTTCACAGCAACCACAGTATCAAACGGCACAAGTGACAAAGGGAAGTATTATTAGTACCGTTTCGGGAAACGGGAGTATTTCAGGAAACCAAATCAATATTACTTCACCGACTGATGGTATTATCGAAGAACTTTATGTCAACAATGCTGAGGAAGTGACTGCCGGAGAAAATTTATTCAAAGTGAAGTCTACCGCAACCGCGCAAGAGCAAGCATCGGCCTATGCAACATACCAAAGTTCAATCAGTTCTTTAACCACAGCTAAAGAAAATAAACAGACGGCTGATGCGACCATGTGGACGAAACAGCAGGCACTTCTTGATGCCCAAAATACGGTTGACTATAAAAATAACAACACCACTAATCCTACAACGAAAGTCGCGTACACTGAGCTTGAAAAAAGGAGTATTGACGCGGCTTTGACACAAGCTCAGAAAGACTTCTCAGCCACCGAACAAAAGTTCAAAGAAGCCGATGTTGCCATTGTTGCTGCTCAGGCTCAGGCCAATGCCAGTCTGCTTGCTTATCAAGCTACCCAAAACGCAGTTGTCAAAGCACCGGTATCAGGGACTGTTGCCAATGTATCTATTGCAATTGGTAGCAGCGTGACTTCCTCATCAAACAATAGTTCAAATACGAATTCCTCCGCCACGTCGACTTCTACTTCATCAAACAGTTCATCACCGGTGCTAGTCATCGGTAATTTTTCCCGACTCCAAATAAAAGTTCAAGTAAGCGAGGTGGATATCGCCAAGATTAAAAGCGGACAAAAAGCCACCATAACACTCGATGCATATCCTGATAAAACATTCGTCGGTACCGTAAGTAACGTTGACTTAGTTGGAACTATCAACTCAGGAGTTGTTACTTATAATGTGTATGTTGGTTTTATTTCTCCGCCAGCTGATGTCTATCCGGGTATGTCTGCTTCGGTGACGATTCAAACAGATAGAAAAGATGATGTACTAACTGTACCAAGTAGTGCCATACAGACTGCGAATGGACAATCAACGGTCAGAGTTTTAAAAAAAGGCATTGTTACCCAAGCACCAGTTGAGACAGGTATTTCATCAGACACAGACACAGAAATCTTATCCGGGTTATCCGAAGGTGATACGATCGTTACCAGTACTACCACACGAGCTCGTACCGGACAACAAACAACGTCTCCTTTCAGCGGTTTTGGTGGTGGTCGGGGAGGTCTTGGCGGTGGTACTTTTTTCCGCGGAAGATAATCAGTATGAATACCATTTCAATATCTCACTTATCAAAAGTGTATAAAACAGAAGCGATAGAGACAGTCGCTCTTCATGATATCTCTTTTCAAATTAATAAAGGCGAGTTTGTCGCGATTATGGGCCCTTCGGGTAGTGGAAAGTCTACACTCATGCATATTCTTGGCGCTTTGGATACACCGACAGCTGGAAGCTATATTCTGGATGGCGAAAATGTTGAAAAATTAACAGATGATCAACTGGCGGTTATTCGAAATAAAAAAATTGGTTTCATTTTTCAAGCATTTAATCTGCTACCTCGTACAACTGCATTGAAAAATGTCATGTTACCTATGAGATACGCTGGAATTCCCTCAGAAATCCGATTGGAAAAAGCGAAAAAATACTTAGAGTTAGTCGGTTTAGGAAATAGAATGAATCATACATCGAATCAATTATCAGGCGGACAACAACAGCGGGTGGCGATTGCTCGGGCGTTAACAATGGATCCATCGATTCTTCTGGCCGATGAACCAACCGGAAACATTGCCACGATTCAGGCAGAAGAAGTCATGGCGATTTTTCAACATACCAATGACGCGGGACACACAATTGTTATGATCACTCATGAACCGGATATCGCCTCACACGCCAAACGCATCATCTCGCTACGTGATGGCAAAGTCGTGGAAGATAAATTAAATACCCGACCAAAAAAAGCCAAGAAAGGAGTTCAATCATAATATATATATGGAAGAGTTTTACGAGATCTTGACAGAAAGTTTGGGGACATTAGCAATCAACAAGTTACGAACAGGGCTGGCGATACTTGGTATTGTCATCGGTATTGGTAGTGTAATTGCCTTAATCTCCCTTGGTCAGGCTACACAACAGGCGGTTCAGAATCAGATTCAATCACTCGGTGCCAATTTATTGACAGTAAATCCTGGATCGATTACAGCCGGTGGTGTTCGTGGTGCTGCTGGCGGCGCCACGACGTTAACTAACGATGACGCCCAGGCAATAAAAACCTCCAGTCAAATTACAACTATCAAAAATGTTTCTCCTGAAGTTCAAAAAAGAGTTCAGCTAACTGCCGGCAGAAACAATACCAATATTCAGGTCATCGGTACAACTTCCGTATATACCGATGTTCATAAAATCACTATGAGTTCAGGGTCCTTCATTACAGAGCAGGATAATAACGCTATGAGTAAAGTGTTGGTGTTGGGGCCACAAGTTGTGACGGATCTTTTTGGTGATGGTGCTGATCCAATTGGTCAAACAGTTCGGATTAACAATGTTTCATTTCGGATAGTTGGTGTCACAGTATCAAAAGGGGGTACCGGATTTCAAAACCAGGACAACCTGGCATTTATTCCATTAAGTACTGCTCAAAAACAACTCTTCGGCCAAAACTACCTGAACTCTATCGCCCTTGAAGCAAAAAATGCCGATGTTATGACCGATGCTCAAAATGAGGTAGGCTATCTTTTACTGGCGCGTCATAAATTACAAGATCCGGCTCAGGCTGATTTCTCAATTTTTTCTCAACAGGATATTTTAAATACTGCCTCAGCCACGACAGGAACGTTTACTACTTTACTATCAGGTATTGCTGCCATTTCATTGCTTGTGGGGGGTATTGGCATAATGAACATTATGCTCGTGACGGTTACCGAAAGAACACGTGAAATCGGATTGAGGAAAGCTCTTGGTGCCAGAAAGAAAACTATCATCAGTCAATTTCTCATTGAGTCAGTTATATTGACATTCGCCGGAGGTATTGTAGGCATTATATTTGGAATAATTTCTTCATTTATGTATTCATATTTCACAAGTACCTTATTTGTAATTTCCCCAACATCTATACTCTTGGCTTTTATTGTTTCAGCAGGGATCGGTATTTTATTTGGTTGGTATCCGGCCAGTCGCGCTGCCAGCCTTCAACCAATTGAAGCACTACGGTATGAATAATTTTTTAAAAGTAAAAAACCCGAAAGGAGGTGAATTTCATGAAAAATAACATGATTATGATGGTAATCCTTATGATTATTATCGCAGGAGCGGCCTTTTTTGGCGGTATGAAGTATGATCAATCTCAAACATCGCGTGGAAACGGACTAGTCGGCCAGGGTCAAGGTGGTGTTGCTGGACAAAGAAGACTTGGTAACAGAGGTTTCGGCGGGGCAACAGTCGGCGAGATTGTCAGTATTGATAGTTCAAGTATCACCGTAAAACTAACGGATGGTAGCAGTAAATTAATTGACCTATTAAACAGTACAACTTATACAAAGTCTGCTAATGGTTCAATTTCAGACTTGAAGGTAGGAGACAGAGTCGCCGCTTTTGGTACAAGCAATTCTGATGGTTCAATCTCGGCCCAAAATATCCAACTTAACCCAATGTTCAGAGTTGGACCTCGTCCAAGTGGTCAGCCAGTACCTTCTCGATAACAGGTATAATATTCGTATGGTAAACCAATGCAAACATCTTGACCGAATTAAGCGTGTTAAACCCAACACTCCAGATGGATGTGAAGAGTGTCTGAAGATGGGAGATTCGTGGTTTCATCTTCGCTTGTGTTTAACATGCGGCCATGTCGGCTGTTGTGATCAGTCAAAAAATAAACACGCGACCAAACATTTTCACACAACAAATCATCCTGTTATCAAGTCGTTTGAACAAGGAGAAGACTGGAAGTATTGTTACATTGATGATCTGGTCTGGGATTAGAAGTTTGGTTCCTCAGGAGGAGGTGGCTGTTCACCGGTGGGTTCATTATCTTGTACTTGACTTGTGAACTTTAGCCATTCGACGTACGTACATCCAGTTGCTTCGCGTCTGACTCGATCCCAGCCGCTTGTCGAGCACTTTTTCATTCTTTTGCCAGCGGCTGTCGTATACAGCACTAACTTATTGCCACATTCCGGACAGTCTTCCTCGAGTTTTTCTGTTGTCCCGTTAATCCATTCGACGTAGTCACATCCTTCAGCTTTTTTCGTGACTTTGTTCCAGGTATTAGTGGAGCATTTTTTCATTTTTTTTCCAAAGCGAGTCACTACAAGAACAACCGGTGAACCGCATTTGGGACATTTTTCATCCAGTTCTTTTGGCTCGGCGATCAACCATTTCACATAGTCACAGCCTTCAGTTTGTTTGGTATCTTTATTCCAGAAACCAGTAGAACATCGCTGCAGTTTTCGACCGGTACTCGTTTCAACAACTTCCCCAAGAGTAGAGCCGCATTTAGGACATTTTTCTTGCATAAATGTTAACTATACCAGACTGAAGTGTTTTTTTCATATTAAAAATAATCTTGGTATAATATGTGTTGGAGGTGATAGCATGTCAACAGGTAAAAAAGAGGAATCATTTGAAGTAGCTGGCGAAAATTTATTGAAGAAAGTGAAGGAACTTATTCAGGAAGGAAACGTTCGCAAGATTACCATCAAAGATAAAAGTGGTAAAACTCTGATTGTTTTCCCTTTAACAATTGGAGTCGTCGGAGCGGTTCTAGCACCTGTACTAGCTGCAGTTGGTGCAATCGCAGCGTTGGTGACCGAATGTACTATCTCAGTTGAGCGATCATAAACTTCAAGATTTATACTTTTTTTGAAACAGAGGCGGTCAGTTTTTGCGTGACAATAATTCTGGATATACCCAGACAAAAAAGTAACCCGGATAAAGCAAAAAGTAAATCTGAAATATCACCATTCCAATAGGTGTTATCTGCTGCTCTTTGGGCAAATAGAAAATCTGCGAAGGCCATCACCAAGAGTGCACCAATAAAGTAAAAGAAACTTTTATGTATCTTACCTTTAGTAAGACGTATAAGCATAATTCCAAGCGTGATCAGGAAAGCATCACCAAGAAGATAAAAAAAATCAAACATTTGACTAAGAATGACTGAGTATGAGGGTTCCTGGTGTGGTGTAATAAAGTAAGTTATAAAAATTGAGATAATGAAAATTCCACATGACTCAAATAGAATCGACTTCGTTATCAAGATACCAACTCCTCGCAGATAATGCATGATGCCGTAAACTAAAAAAGGGATATAAAGAATAAAAAAAACATCGGCATACGAAGGGTAGGGAATATCTACTTTTAAAATAAGATTATAGTAGCACCAGATAAAAAGTCCAATAGCAAATCCGATCATACCGAGGCTGATTGATAATAACTCTTGTCCAACTGAACTTTTCCATCCAGAAGCTTTGATGCTCAAAAGTGCGATGATTCCTCCCGAAAGATACAATAAAGCATATCCGGCATTAAATAAGAAGTTCATTGAACTTACCTTCTCCTTGGTAAAATAGAGTACTAAAAACCATGCCACAAGTATCGAAAAATAAGAGATAAACCCTAGGGAATACGCATCGAGTTTTTTCATGTATTTTAGGTATATCAGAAGAAAAAATGAATTGCAAACATACTGTAAGAAATATGTCAATTGGTGGTATTTTATGCCTAAAATTGCTATAATGATAGATACATATGAGCTTAGATAAATATACAGGGCTGTTTGTTGTTCTTGGATTTTTAATCATGGCTTTTTTTCTTAAGGTATTTATAATATCTTCACCAATTGCCCACTCAATTTCTATGCAACCGTCTCCAACAGGTATGAATAAACTATATCCGTCTCAGGTTTTTGATCTTACTAATTGGAAAGAAACGTTGCCGATCGGTCAATCAGGTCATCCGGTAGAGGTCCGCCAACCAGAGTTAGCAACATACAAAATTGACCCGTGGTTTGTTGTTGGAGCAACAGGCAGTGCCATACGTTTCAGAGCGCCGGTCAATGGCGTAACGACAAAAGGATCCCATTACCCGAGATCAGAGCTGCGGGAAATGACTAATCGCGGAAAAGATAACGCTAGTTGGTCGTCAAAATCAGGTACTCACACCATGATAATTGATGAAGCAGTCACCGCAGTTCCAAAATTGAAAAAACACGTTGTTGCTGGTCAGATTCATGACGCAAGTGATGATATTATTGTGATTAGACTTGAGTATCCTAATTTATACGTCAATGTTGACGGAAAAAATGTCTTTAAACTAGATTCTAGTTACACGTTAGGCAAAAGGTTTACCGTGAAGTTTGTTGTACACGATAATAAAACACAGGTTTATTACAACGGTAGCTCAGATCCGGTATATACATTAAGTAAATCATACTCGAGTTCGTATTTTAAAGCTGGTGCTTATACCCAATCTAACTGTTTGCGGGAGCTTTCTCCGCTTTTTTGCAACAGCAATGATTATGGCGAGGTCATGATTTACAACCTGCTAGTTACTCATGAATAAGTTTGGTCTGACGACATTTTTAGTTATTCTCTTTATTTTTCTTCTTGGAGTTTTTTTATTTTTAAAAAAAACACCCTCTTCAGAATCATCTGATGAAAATAAAGCACTTAATCTTGCTAAAAAGCTGTACGATCAACAAAAAGCTACCGGTACCAACTTCTCAGACGGCCCTTGTCTTTCAAATTCTTTGATGCCTGATTGGGTGGCTGATATTGCCCATGATCCAAGACAGCCCATTGATGATGTTCCCGCTAATCAATGCAGCGCGTATCGTATAGAAAAAGCTCACCATTTCGTCGAGCTTGACACTCAAGGAAATCTCATAACGATTCACTGACTATATTATTTTTACAATAATGGCAGCAATCAACCCAAGTAGATAGGTTAATGCAGTATATGTAGTAATTGGAAATTGAAGATAATTCTTCCTTTTGGGGATAAAAAACACAAGTGCTATTCCAGTTAAAATTACTACGTAAATTAAACCTACAAGTACTTTATCAAAAGCAGCATAAGCAAAAAGTGCCAATGCATAAATGACCGCGTTGATGATGAGTGCAGGAAAATCCTTCTTCACAAAATTCCGATTCGGTTGCGTCGACTCAAATAATAAAAGAGGCAATGTCATAAAAAGAGCACCGATAAAGTAGAGAATATTGCCTGTGTAATAATCATTAAAAAATAGACTCTGACAAAAAATCCCTATAGGATGAGAAGTATTACAATAGTTATTTAGGTAAAAACTGGTGACTTCGTGAAGTCCATTTCCGGTAGCGTAAAAGTATATACCGATAATAAACATCATAATAAGAATAAATCCATTCTTGATTTTGGAAAGTTCAAAGTTGTGAGTCACTTCCTTTAGCAATAACGTTGGAATGATAACGGTAAATAATATAAGGAAAAGCATTTGGAAAAGTTCATGCAGACGAAGGAAGTTATACGGTTGAAGCAGTATTTTTGTTGTAAAGGAAAACCGTTCAACAGTCACAAGAAGTACCGACAAGGAAGATAAAGCGAAAATTTGATTAAGCTTGTTCATTATAGCCTTAGTATACCAGCCCTGCCTGATATAATAAACGTAATGGATGTACAAGGAAAAGTGGCCATCGTGACCGGTGCTTCTTCAGGCATTGGTCTTGCAACAGCCAAATCATTATCAAATCAGGGAGCAAACGTCGTTTTAGCAGCCCGATCGACAGAGAAACTTGCCGATATCGCCAAACATCTCCCGCACTCTCACGCTGTGACAACAGATATGTTGAAAGAAAAGGATATTAAAAATCTGATAAAAAAAACTTTAGATAAGTTTGGACGCATTGATATTTTAGTAAATAATGCCGGCCGCGGTTATGATGCGCTCATTGAACAAATCAGTCCCCAACTCTTCCAGGAATTATTTCAACTTGATGTTGTCGGACCTCTGATTGCTATGCAACTCGTTTTACCTTATATGAAGAAACAAGGCTCAGGTGCAATCGTTAATATCAGCTCGGGTACTTCTTTGATGACCATCCCAGGAATGAGTGCGTACTCTTCGATGAAACGTGCCCTTAATGGTATTTCGCTAACTGCCAGAGAAGAACTAGCAGATGACAACATTAAAGTTTCAGTGATTTACCCATATATTACTGAAACAGATTTTGACAAACATATGATGGGTGAACTTGACTATCATGATATTCAAAATACTCCAAGTGATTTACCGCCGGCAGATAGCGCTGACTATGTGGCCAAAAAAATTCTGAAAGCCATTGAATCAGGTGATGCCGAGGTCTATGCTCATGACTGGATGAAACGGACAGACTGAAGTTCATCCCTTAATTTTCAGTTTATTTTCAGCTATACTTGATATTTTTAACACTACATGAGAAAACTGACAGCGTCGGCAGCTATTGTTATCTTGTTTTTTTTCTACAGTTTCATCAAAAAGGATCAGGCGACTGAAGTGGCTACGCCACCTCGTCAGATACCCAAACTTGAAGATACGAATACACCCGCTCCAACAGGAGGATCAGAAGCAAACAGTCCTGCTCCTTCACCAACTTCACCTCAGAAAGGTCAGTATCGAGACGGTGATTATACCGGATCAACAATTAATGGATTTTACGGTAATGTTCAGGTGAAAGCTTTTGTAAGAGGTGGACAGGTGGTTGAAGTGCAATTTCTGAAATATCCAAATGACCGATCGACATCAATTGAAATCAATAGTCAAGCTATGCCAATGTTACGGTCCGAAGCGATTCAAGTACAAAATGCTAAAGTTGACATTATATCAGGAGCAACAGACACAAGTCTGTCTTTTATAGATTCACTGGACTCAGCCCTTTCTCAGGCGAAATAATATGAAAGAGACTAGAGTTCTTATGGGGATGCCGATAACCGTTGAGATCGTAGATCTTGGTGCAAAGATGAGACATATCGATAAGGTTTTTGAATATTTTACCTACATCGATGAAAAGTTCAGTACCTATAAAGAGTCAAGTGAGATTTCTCAGTTTAATCGAAAAGAAATTCAAGAAAAAAATTTTAGCGATGATATGAAAATAGTTTTCCGTTTAGCAGAAAAAACACGGCTGGATTCGCACGGGTATTTTAATATAAAAAATGGCAATGTCTATGATCCTTCAGGTATAGTCAAAGGTTGGGCGATTCTTGAAGCGGTCAAGATATTAAAAAACTCTGGTCTGAGAAATTTCTATATTGAGGCGGGTGGTGATACACAAGTATCAGGATTAAATAAAGATGGAAAAAAGTGGCAGGTAGGTATACGCAACCCATTTAATCGGAAAGAAAACGTAAAGGTGATTGTAGTAACTGATAAAGGGATTGCTACCTCAGGTACGTACATACGTGGTCAACACATATACGACCCATTCAACAACACAAAAACAATTACTGATGTGGTTAGTCTCACAGTTGTCGGTGATACTATTTATGAAGCAGATCGTTTTGCGACTGCGGCCTTTGCCATGAGAAAAAAAGGCATCAATTTTATTGAGGAAATACCAGGTTTAGAAGGATACATGGTAGATGATAAAGGAGTAGCTACTTATACTAGTGGGTTTACCAATTATACAGTCGAAAATGCTTAATCCCATCGATAATTTCTTAAATCGAATTACGATGTATCGGTTGGTACTTTACTATTTAATAGTACTTCTAATTGCAGCCTGTTTATTCAGCGCAATACACGTTTTACCATATAACCCTGTTGCATTAGCGGCTTCTTCATTGTTTCTCTTTTTTTTCTGCGGGTTTATTAATGATCTTCTGGGAAAAATATTTAAAGCACCGACAAACGTTGAATCAGCTTATATATCAGCTCTTATTCTTGCTCTTGTGTTAAGTCCGGTCAAGTCAGTTGAAGATTTTCTGTTTCTAGGGTTTGTGGCGATACTGACAATGTCTTCGAAATTTATTCTGGCACCCGACAAAAAACATATCTTTAACCCTGTGGCCATCGCGCTTGTTATCACAGGTTTTGGTTTAAATCATTCTGCAACCTGGTGGGTGGGAAATGCTGTTATGACACCATTGATTATAATTGGAGGGCTTCTTGTTGTTCGGAAAATACGTCGTGAAGCAATGGTTGTGACTTATATATTAAGTGCAGTTGGTTTATTTTTAGTAATTATTTTCCTTGAAGGAAGTGTGATAGTGTCAGCAGTCAATAAGATTTTCCTGCACTCATCGATGATGTTTTTTGCTTTTGTTATGTTGACGGAACCTTTGACTACACCACCGACGAAAAAACTTCAGATATTATATGCAGCTCTTACTGGACTGTTTTTTGTACCTCAGATTCACATTGGTACAATATTCACTACGCCTGAGTTGGCGCTGGTGATGGGGAATGTTTTTTCTTATATAGTTAGTCCGAAGTTGAAGTTAATGTTGAAGTTGAAGGAAAAAGTCCTGATTGCACCAGATACCTATGACTTTGTTTTTCCATTGAAAGAAAAGATTAACATTGTTCCAGGACAATTTATGGAGTGGACTTTTGCCCATAACCATGTTGATAGTCGGGGTAATCGACGTTACTTCACATTAGCCTCATCACCTACTGAAGACACTGTACGTATTGGAGTCAAATTTTATAAACAGGCAAGCAGTTACAAAAAAGCCATGCTTGCTGCGAATGAATCGACCGCGATTACCGCTTCTCAGTTAGCAGGAGACTTCACCCTATCCAAAAATCCTCAAGAAAAATATGTTTTCATTGCTGGAGGAATTGGGATTACGCCGTTTAGAAGTATTCTGAAATATCTAATCGATACGAATCAGCCAAGAGACATTGTTCTATTTTATTCAAATAAGTTGCAGTCAGAAATAGTTTATGCCGATGTTTTAAACGAAGCCGCATCGAAAATTGGAACAAGAATTATTTGTACGTTAACTGATACAAGTTCGATTCGACCTGAATGGAGAGGGGCTGTTGGTCGTATAAGTGCTGAGCTTATTCAAAAAACAATACCTGATTTTGCCGAACGAACATTTTATATTTCCGGACCTCACACGCTAGTGACGAGTTTTGAGACAGTACTTAATAGTATCCATATCCATAAAGATAAAATAAAAGTTGATTTTTTCCCTGGATTTGTATGAGAATACTAGTTGTTGAAGATGAGCACCGTATCGCCCAGTCTATCAAAAAGGGTCTTGAACAGGAGACGTATGCTGTTGATGTGGCTTATGATGGTCAAGAAGGGTTAGATCTGGCCACAACAGAGGACTATGATCTGATAATTTTAGACAGACTATTGCCCGGGATGGATGGTATTGAAGTCTGTCGAGCATTGCGGAAGCAGAATATTCATACACCAATCCTGATGTTGACTGCCAAAGGACAGATTGAAGATAAAGTGAGCGGTCTTGATTCTGGTGCTGACGATTATATGGTGAAGCCGTTTGCTTTTGAAGAGTTGCTGGCACGACTGCGAGCGTTAAAGAGAAGACCGCGAACAGGTACCCAAAATATTTTATCAATTGACAACTTGACTTTGAACAGTGAAACATATGAAGTGAAGCGGGGAGATAAATTGGTCAAACTATCACAGAAAGAGTTTGCATTACTTGAGTACTTATTGCGGCATCCGAAAAAAATATTGACCAAAGATCAGATAATCAACCATGTTTGGGACTACGATGCCGATATACTTCCCAATACTGTTGAAGCTTTTATTAAGCAACTTAGAAATAAAGTCGATAGGGCATTTGTCAAGAATAAAGATCTTATTCATACCGTCCGAGGTTTTGGTTACAAAATTAGTGATAAAGAATAATGTTTCAGTCAGCCCGTCTTAAACTCACAGTTTGGTACATCATTATTAGTATGGTAGTGAGTGTATTGTTTAGTATTGCTATTTTTTCGATACTTCATGCACAGCTTGTTATTAATACACGGCGATTAGAAGTGCGTATCGAAAGAGAACGCGAGTTAAATCCGTATTTTATTCCACCCGTTCAAATGGCTCCAAGTCAGGAACTTGAAACTGTCGAAAATACTATTAAATTACATTTGATTTATGTCAACCTACTTATTTTAGCGATCGCATCTCTGGCTGGGTATTTTTTATCTGGAAGAACATTGAAGCCGATTCAAGAAATGGTTGATACACAAAATCAGTTTATTGCTGATGCTTCCCACGAACTCCGTACGCCGTTGACAGCATTAAAAACAGCCATAGAGGTTAATCTCCGTGATCAGAAGATGAGTTTAAAACAAGCAAAAGCCGTTCTGAATGAGAATTTACAGGATGTAAATACGTTGAAGATGTTGTCAGAAAATTTATTGACGCTCGTGACATTGCAACAAAATTCAAAAGGTTTGTTTGAAAAAACTTCCTTAAAGGAAGTTATAAATACCGCAGTAAATAGAGTTTCTTATCTGGCAAGAGAGAAAAAAATTAAAATTGCGACCTCAAATGAAGAAGTTACTTTATCAGGCGATAAACAGAAACTCACTGATCTTTTGGTGATTTTTCTTGATAATGCGATAAAATACAGTGACGAGAATAAAAAAATTTCTCTTACTTCAAAAAAAAGTGATACCAATGCGCTTATTGAAATAGCTGATCAAGGAACGGGAATATCAGATGAAGATATCTCCCATATTTTTGAGCGTTTTTATCAAGGGGATAAGTCACGTTCATCACAATCACGTAAAGGATATGGGCTTGGATTAGCAATTGCCAAAGAAATTGTTGAGTTACATCATGGTACAATCATCGTAACGAGTAAAGCCAAAAAAGGGACAACATTTATAGTAAAATTACCTATTGTATAAATGAAAGATCTTATATTTTTCTCTACGAGAGGAGGTGAATTATATGAATAAGAATAGTTTAATTGCACTGGTTGTTATATTAATAATTGCCGCCGGAATCGGTATTTTTGTGAGCCAAAAAAAACAAAAAAATGATTCGATAACAACGACTTCAGTTCCAACTTTGACAATAGCCCCAACGAAATCAACTATATCCACAGAAGCAGGTAAAATGACCCCGTCAGTTTCGTCTGCAGAAAATCAGATAGTAGTTGAAGGTAGCAACTTCAAGTTTAACCCAAGTACAATTACAGTCAAGAAAGGACAAAAGACAAAAATAGTATTTAAAAACGTTCAAGGAATGCATGACTTCAGAGTCGACGAACTCGATATATCTAGCAATGTAATAAAGACCGGTCAGGAAGAATCAGTTGAGTTTACAGCTGATAAAGCTGGTACGTTCGAATATTACTGTTCAGTCGGCCAACATCGCCAAATGGGGATGAAAGGTACACTGACTGTAGAGTAAAATGATACTGTGACCCGTATAGACCCTGCGCAAATTTAGAGCGCAGGGCAGTGGTCATAGAACGATTATGGAAAACGCTATTGATGTTAAATCACTGACGAAAAAATTTGGCGACTTTACTGCTGTTTCAGGAATTGATTTTCAGGTTCCAAAAGGTGGCATCTTTGCATTTCTTGGACCAAACGGTGCCGGCAAATCAACGACAATTAAAATGCTGACCACATTGCTACGCCCAACTAGTGGTCATATTGAAATAAACGGATTTGACCCAGCCAAGCATCAGGATAAGGTACGCGAGTCATTTGGTATTGTCTTTCAAGATCCGAGTCTTGATGATGAGCTGACAGCCTACGAAAATATGAATTTTCACGGTATTTTATATAAAGTTCCCGAAGAGTTACGTAAAAAAAGGATGAAAGAATTACTTGATATCGTTGAGTTATGGGATAGAAAAGATCAGTTGGTGAAAACATTCTCAGGTGGTATGAAACGGAGACTTGAGATTGCTCGAGGATTACTACATCACCCGACAATTTTTTTTCTTGATGAACCGACACTAGGACTTGATCCTCAAACGAGAAATCAGTTATGGAGCTATATTAAAAATCTTAACAAGCAAGAAAATATTACTGTCTTTTTTACGACTCATTATATGGAGGAAGCGGAAAAAATGGCCCAGAAAATCGCCATTATTGACCACGGCAAAATTGTTGCCGAAGGGACTGCTTCAGAGCTGATGGAAAAGACAAGCAAGTCATCACTTGAAGAGGCTTTTCTGGCATTAACTGGTCATGCGATACGTGAAGAACAAGCAAGTGGTATTGAACACCTGAGAATGGCCAGACAGATGTTTCGAGGAGGGAGGAGATAGTATGGAAGCGATTTATGTTCTTTGGTTGCGACAACTGAAGCGATATTTGCGTTCAAAATCGCGTATCGTTGGTTCCCTTGGTCAGCCGGTACTATTTCTTGTGGCACTTGGTTTTGGACTAGGTCCTGTATTCAAACGAGCAGGCGGTGGTAACTACATCGATTTTCTGGCGCCTGGGGTAATTGCTCAAGGCATATTGTTTACGGCCATTTTTTCTGGAATTGAGTTGATTTGGGATAGGCAGTTTGGTTTTTTAAAAGAGACATTGGTAGCGCCGGTTTCAAGAATGAACATTATGATTGGTCGAACACTTGGTGGTGCGACTATTGCCACCATTCAAGGAGTGATTGTGTTTTTTCTGACACTGGTTATTGGATTTCGTCCTTATAGCATCGCAGCATTGCCCCTGTTTTGTGTTTCTATGTTTTTGATCGCGCTTTTATTTACAGCTCTTGGTACAACGATCGCGACATTTCTTGAAGATTTTCAGGGATTTCAGCTTATCATGAACTTTTTAGTGATGCCGCTTTTTTTCTTATCAGGTGCATTATTCCCTCTCACTGGACTGCCAGGATTTTTACAAATAATTACCTTCATTAATCCGTTAACATATGGCGTGGATAGTTTACGAAATACGCTGATTCATTCGTCACATTTTAGTTTATCCACCGATCTTGCGGTGCTCAGCGTGTTAACCGCAATCATTTTGGGTATTGGTAGCTATTTTTTCTCAAAAATTCAGGTGTAAATGTTACAGATTGTCAGATAACAGTGAACTGACCACGATACATTCCCATACTACATGAAAAAGGAAGCGTGCCTGTTTCAGTCGGAGTAAATGTAAAAATATTTTTACCTAATTTTAGCATCGCATTAACCTTCATTTGTGGTGCCGTCAAAAATGCCTGACAGCCAAAAACACTTTCACCATTTACTACCCACTTCACAGGAATATCTTTCTTAACAACAAACGTATTTGGGTTATATCCTCGGTTATTGACAGACATTTCCGCGATCTGATAGCCATTTTGCATTTTTGCCGATGAAAGTTGTCCTGAGGGTTGTGCTATGGTAATTTTTAATCCGTGCAAACTCAAAGTATTCAGTGCATAGTTGATGCCGATGGCAAGTATGATAATACCGATGATTTTCTGAAAGTAAGGATAAAATGAAAAATTTCTGAAAGAGTTGGTAAACGCCAGAGCCATAAGTAGAGGCGTAGTACCCAATGCAAATGTCATCATTACTAAAGCACTTTGGATAGGATGAGCGAGACCTAAAGCGTAGAGTTGTACAGATTGAGTAAATCCGCAAGGAAGAAGATAGGTGATCGCTCCAAGAAGAAAAGCCGTTTTTTTCGGATTCTTGATAAATTTTCTTTCAAGTGACTGAAATATACTTTTAATCATACTGTTTTCAGTCAGAGGAGAAAAAGATACTAAACCGGTTAACGAAAGACCGATTACTATCATTCCTACTGTTATAAAAACTGTCATAAACGTACTGAAAAAAACATTTCTTATGATTGTATTACCGATAGTGCCAATGATAAATCCAAATAGACCATAAGATAAAATTCTTCCGGCATTGAAACTAATAGCAGGGAAGAGGTTACTTATTAATGATGATGAAGTTGTACGATGCTTGCCAATTGTAGCCATAAAGAGAGCTCCCGAGGTGGCCATGCAGGTTGAAGTTGAGGCAACAATACCCAATAAAAAAACTGATACGAATGTGAGTGTTGACCCAACTGAAGTATTGAACTCAGGAATAATATGAAGTTCTTGAGCAAAAAAATAGAGGATAAATACAATTCCGGCTAAAGTACTGATTTCTACTAAACGTGCCCAGAATGGGTCGCCAACTACAGGTTTATCAACGATTTGATAACCGTATTGTTTAATTTTTTTGTTTAAGTCATTTTTATCAAGGATACCTGTATAACAGATCTCTGCTTGTTTCTTAACGAAATTGGCTTTCACACTTTGAATATTTTTTGCCTTTGAAAACGTGTCCTCGATAAGGACATTACATGATGCACAATGCATTCCTTCAATATAAACAGTGTTTCTTTTCATAAAATTATAAGATTTTTGATCGGCGTAGCCGTAATGAATTTGCCACGACCGATACACTACTGCCTGCCATAGCCAGTCCTGCAATCATGGGATTTAATAACACTCCCAAAAATGGATATAAGAGTCCCGCAGCAATAGGAATTCCGACAATGTTATAGATAAATGCCCAGAAAAGATTTTGTTTAATTGTGCGTACTGTTGCCTGGGAGATTATGATTGCTTGAGCAATTTTTTTAATATCTCCATGAAGAAGTACGATATCGGCAGACTCAATCGCAACATCGGTGCCGGTTGCGAGAGCTATTCCCACATCAGCCTGGGAAAGAGCAGGTGCATCATTAATACCATCGCCGACCATAGCGACATTTTTACCTTCTTGCTGCATTTTTTGAATTATGTGAGCTTTTTTTTGAGGCAAAACATCACTGATAACATCTTTTATGCCAACTTGTTTGGCGATATAGTCTGCTGCTTCAGAGTGGTCTCCTGTTACAAGGGTTATTGAAATACCAAGTTTTTGTAAAGAAGTAACTGCGTCTGCGGCTCCCTCTTTTACAGTATCACTAATTGCAATTATTCCGATAACTTTTTTGTCAGACTCGATAACCATAATGCTCTTACCTTGTGATCGAAGTTTTTGTGAGTGCGGTAAATCTTTTTCACTTGGTTTATGTATAAAAACAGTTTGATTATTTATAATTGCTTGTACACCGACCCCTTCAATAGCTATAAAGTTTTCGGATTTCAGTATATTCAGATGTTTTTTTTCAGCCGCTTCAACAATTGCTCGAGCTAAAGGATGCTCTGATTTTTTTTCAACACTGGCTGCTATTTGAAGCAGTTTTTTTTCATCAATATGCTGGTCAAGCACAAAGATATCAGTCACATGCGGTTTTCCCGTTGTGATAGTACCAGTTTTGTCCATTACCACTGCAGTAACTTTTTTGAGCCGTTCCAAACTTTCGGCATTTTTAATTAAAATTCCATGTTCAGCACCTCGTCCAATGCCAACTATGAGTGCAGTTGGAGTCGCCAATCCCAAGGCACACGGGCATGCGATTACCAAAATGCTGACAAAACTAATAAAACCAAATGAAATCGCGCTCTGGAGTCCGAGAAATGGAGAAGCAATAATAATCCAGATGATTAGAGTTATGACTGCAATAACCAATACTACTGGAGTAAAAACTGCCGATACTCTGTCAGCCAATCCTTGAATCGGCGCCTGTGAATTTTGAGCCTCTTCAACCATGTGAATAATATGGGCAAGTAAGGTGTCTGAGCCGACTTTGGTAGCTTTAAACGTAAAGTGTCCTTGGTTATTGATAGTTGAGCCGACGACAGTATCACCGATTTTTTTGTCTGACGGCAGCGGTTCGCCAGTGATCATTGACTCATCAACCGATGATGCACCATCCAGAATCACTCCATCAACAGGTATTTTAGTTCCTGGTTTCACAACGATTACGTCATGTACCTGCACTTCATTCAAAGGGACTTCAACTTCCTTGCCGTTTTTGAGAACAATGGCAGTTTTTGCTTGTAAATTAAGAAGTTTTTCAATTGCCTCGCCGGTTTTCAACTTCGAACGGGCTTCGAGATATTTACCAAGTTTAACGAATCCGATAACGACGATGACGACATCAAAGTATAATGAGTTAGTTATTTTTAAAAATTCTCTAATCACGGGAAATAAAAATATCATTGAACTATATACATAAGCAGTTAAAGTCCCGATGCCAACAAGTGTATCCATATTGGCCGCTCTATATCGTATAAAAGTGATGACACCTTTAATAAAAGGTTGACCGACATAAAATATTGAGATAGTGGCAAGAATAAAAGTGACTGTGTTAAAAATACTCTCTGGTAAAGGGAATTTAGGAAAAATATTCAGTAATTCGGATCCAATTTGCCAAATCATTGAAATGAAGATAACAAGTGCCATTGAGAGACCAATGAGAGCTAGTTTTTTTTCTTTTTCAAGTTCTTGCAGCTTCTCCTGTTTTGTTTGATTAAGCCCTAAATGCTCTGAATGATCCATGCCATGATGAGACTGAGCCATTGTTTCGTGATGATTGTCTTTTAAACTATAACCTATTTTAGTGATTTCGTCATTAAAAGTATCAAGGTTTGTTTCATTGTTGTCATAACTGATTTTTGCTTTATCAGTTGCATAATTAACCACACAGTTTTTAACTCCAAGTAGTCGGCTTAAGCGATTTTTTATCAAATGACTACAACTGGCACAGTGCATACCTTTCACTGTGAAGGTTTCTGTAACAACACTCATACGGGTTTTTTATCAAGAACTTTCATAATCTCATCAATTGCTTCACTAGACTGACCTTTTTTTATCGCATCTGATGCACACGTTTTCAAGTGATTTTCAAGTATGAGATTACCGGCATTTTTTAACGCTTCCTGGACGGCTTGAATCTGGTGTAGAGTATCAATGCAGTATTCGTCAGTCTCAACCATATTGACAACTTTTCTCAAATGACCAAGTGATATTTTCAGGCGGTGTTCAATACGATCTTTGGTGGAGTGAGGTTTAAACATAAAAAAACGAAATAATTTATATCCCCCCTATAGGGATATTGTATCACCGATTAATCTAATCTGTCAAGAGCATTGTTGTCAATCTTGACAATTAGTGAGAAAAGATTATTATTTGATATAGCAGAAAGGAGGTGATTTATATAAGAAATGCAGTTTTGATTATTGTCGTCATTTTAATTCTGGGTGGTATTTTTCTCTTTAGTGCGCAAAACAAAAAATCAGCACCAGAAGTCCCACCACCACCAGCCACTACTGGTACAAGTACTGACCAAAATGCAGGTAGTCCAACGAGTGCGACAACTGAAGAAATGACAGGCGGTACTAAAGTTGAGATCAAAAACTTTGCTTTTTCACCGGCTTCAATAACCGTCAAAGTAGGCGATTCGATTATCTGGACTAATAATGATACGATACCTCATTCAGCAACAGCGGACGATAGTTCATTCGATGCAGGAATAATGCAGCCTGGTGAGTCCAAAACAGTCAAATTTGATAAAGCAGGTACAATCTCATATCATTGTTCAATACACCCAAATATGAAAGCGACAGTAATAGTGAAGTAAAAGAATGTTTATATGAATGATTCAACCCGTTTTTCGACTGCTTTTTTCATGATCTCTTTGATCTGAGTGATCGTTTTTGGATGATGGAGGATCTCATCAAGCGTCATCCAGAGAATTTCGCCGACTTCATCAGTGTTATGAAGAGTCGGTTCACCACTTTTATATTTGCATAAAAATACGACGTTGATCACCGGGTTACCATGATCGGAAATGAAATAAGTATTTGTTAAATATTCTATGCGGTCTTCGACTTCGATCCCGACTTCTTCCTGTATTTCACGCTTCAGCGTTTGCTCAAGAAGATAGGGAACTTCATGATCGGGTCGCTCGTCAACTTTGCCGCCAACGAGTGATACTCTACCTGGTGCATGATCTTCGTTCAAGCTTCGTTCGATCATGAGCCATTTATCTTGTTTATAAATTGCGCCTGCCACATTGACAATAACCCATTTTTTATCCATAAGATTCTATATTATCTTTGTTTTATAGAGGTCTGTCAATTATCGTTGTTTACGATTATTTTTACATAGGAAATATGTAATTTCTTACAATTGGTGCTTTATAGCATGCTAAAGGCATATTCTCTTACGTAACTCTTACCATTTTCTTGCTGAAATTTGACATACTTTTACGGTTCTGCTATAGTTAAACGTATCTCACATATTACCTCACTCAAATACCTTTCGGCACCAAGAAAGATTTGAGAGACAGAACGTTCCCCGCTATCAATTTTCCCAATTTATGCCAAAAAAAAACAATCATTATGCTGCAGCAATCATTTTCGGGGTTTGTTGGGGTTGGCTTATTTTCACTTTTATTTTGCAGCAGTTTAATTTTCAAAAAATTCTTTCACCTTTGACAAACTCACTTTTTCATAATAAAAAAACATATTCACCTCTTTCTAAATATAAGTTATTTAGTTTTGAGCCCGGTTGGGCGTACAACTACATCGATCAAGTTGATTTAAACGGCATTGCCGCGATTTCTCACTTTGATGTACCGGTCAATGATGATGGTACCTTGATGGATGATGTTACTGGATACGAGCTTTTAACAAGTGATAAAGTCCTGGATTTATTTCAACGAGCACGTGCGCAGCATATTCAAGCATTGATTACTTTTTCCCAGACTGATAAACCAACGATTAAACGGATTCTTGACAATCCGTCAGCCCAATTTACTTTTATGCAACAGGCACTGGCAAAAGTTGATGAAACAGGTGCTTCTGGTATCAATCTTGACTTTGAGCTTCATGGAGAAATGAGTCAATATTACCGCGCAAAATATACCGCTTTTGTTAAAAAACTGACAGATCAAGTTCATCGTCAAATACCCGGAAGTATTGTTACAGTTACCAGTTATCCTCAAGCACTAAATGAGTCAGTCTATGATTTACCACAGATTGCCTCGTTCGCAGATGAGATTTTCATCGAAGCCTATGACTTTCCGGTACCCGAACTTCAGGATGGTAAAGTCACTGTACCTGAATATGGAGGAAATGCTCGTGATTATTTTAAAAAAGTTTCTACCGTACTGGAAAGTTTTTCAGAGAAAATTCCCTCAGAAAAGTTAGTCCTTGAGCGGGCGTGGTACGGGAATGGCGAAAATTACCCGATATACAAACCTGATTTCAATAAATCAAAATACACTTTTTTTGCTTCATCAAATACGCTTAAGACTCCCCTAGATCAGGATACGATTAATCAACTGATTGACGGCGTCCCCAATGGCGCAAAAGCGGCTGCCAGAAATAATGTGCCTATTATTGCTCAAGCTCTGGAAAAAGAAGGGATTTTAAATACCAATGTTTTGGCTTATGCGCTGGCGACGATAGAGCACGAGACAGCCGGCACATTTGAACCAATTTCTGAGTTTAAGGGCCCAAAAAGTGCCCGCCGACTTGGTTACGAAGGCGGGACTGATTTTTATGGTCGTGGATTCATTCAGCTTACTCATCTGAGAAATTATTTGGCTATGAGTCATCGACTTGGTCTTGGTGATGAGCTTGTTCAAAATCCTAACCTTGTTTCACGTCCAGAGATCGCTGCGGCAGTTCTAGCAGTATTTTTTAAAGAAAATGGAGTGGCTGAGGCTGCCAGTCAAGGTGATTTTGTTCGAGCGCGTACACCAATTAATCCCGACTATATGGGCTGGCAGATCGCAACGCTTGCCTTTAAGTATGTAATTTAAATTTTTAGCGGTATGAACTATACACCACTTGATGATAGTTTTACACATGGACATAAAAAAATGAGTAAAAAAAGTCTCTGGATGATACTTTTCGGGGTTTTTATCTTGGGATTGCAGGTTTTTAAACTGAGTCCGACAGTTTTTTTCATTAGTCCATTACCTTCATCGAACAATACGCTTGCAGAAGTTACTAAAAAACTGTCAACCACAAAAAATACTTATAAATTGCAAGTTCATAACCATTCATCAATTATTCCCCAAGTAGCCGCAGCTACAGAGGATATTGAGGCGAATTCATACGCAGTGATTGATTATGACTCTGGTGAGGTGATTGAGGAGAACAATTTATCCAAAAAAGTTCCGATTGCTTCACTCACAAAAATAATGACCGCAGTTGTCGCACTTGATTTAGCAACACCAGACGAATTGTTGGCTGTGTCTCAGGATGCTGCCGAAGTTATTCCGACCAAAATTGCAGTTAGAGTCGGCGAAAGAATGAGTTTGTGGGAACTTCTTCATGCCAGTTTAATGACCTCAGCAAATGATGCCACTCAAGTGATTAAAGATGGCGTCGATGCAAAATATGGCGAACCGGTATTTATACAGGCAATGAATGAAAAAGCCCAGTTTATTGGTCTAAAAAACAGTCACTTTGCCAATCCACAAGGATTTGATGATGACAACCATTATAGTAGCGCTGAAGATCTGGCGATTTTGACCCACTATGCTTTGACCAATTATCCTCTCATTGCTGAGATAACGAAAAAGGATGAAGTATATCTGCCTGAGAATCAGTATCATCAGGCTCAGAGATTGGTAAACTGGAATGGTTTACTTGACGTGTATCCGAATATATTTGGCGTTAAAATCGGCAATACCGGTTGGGCAGCGACGACAACTATCGTCGGTGCAGAGCGTGACGGTAAAAAAGTACTGGTTGTACTTTTGGGCGCACCAAATGTTTTAAAACGTGATATGCAAGCGGCTGAACTTCTCGATTACGGCTTCAAAAAACTTACCAACTCGGATCCGGTGAATGTGACTGAAGACGATTTAAGAGCAAAATACGCAACGTGGAATTAAAGTAAGTAAGCTTTTTTTAAATAGAACTACTTAAGTCGCCACTATGGGGAAACTGTTTTGCATCAGGTGAAGTCAACGCCCATTCGAACGAAGCGTAAAGTGTTGAATGTTCATCCTGAAAATCTTCATCACGCAGATTTATAAATGATTGGTTTGTTTTTATATATCTGAAGGAACTGGAGTATTTAATCGCTTGATAGGCAAGAACATTTGCTGCCAGATCAAATAATGCCACGTAGCGGCCATTTTTTTCTTTTAACGTCGCTAGTACCTGACTGATTACTTCATGATTACTTTCTAATCCGTTGTTTGCTATTGGGATTTTTGCTGGAATATGATTATTTTTCATGTACTGCACCATTTCACGAATCCAGATAAACTTTAAGGCAATATTTGAAGCTTGTTTCAATTGGGTTACTTTAACAGCCGAGGGTATCCACTCCAAATCTCCAGAGGCTTTATTTATGAGACGCGCGGGAAGAATTTTTGTGTCAATCATTGGTTTAACAGCATTGGCAATTTTCTCGTGCGGACCGATGAGAAAATCAATTATAGGCATAGTCTGAGGAAATGTACCATCAGAATTAATGATAAATCCAGGTAAAGGAATATGGATATTTTCTGACTGTATTGTTTTTATTTCAGATTTTTCATCAAAATACGGTACAAGAGAATCAGATAAGCCTTTAACCGGATTTGTTCTCACTAAATCCTCTGACTCTGCAAGACTGAGAATTGGTGCTGCTATCTCAAATGAAACATCGCCGAAGTTTTTCTTTTGGGTGGGTGGTGACGCAAAAAGCGGCAACACATCCTTGATATAGAGATTTTTTATAAATGAATCTGGGAGTTGATAGACGGTTTCTGATAGATTTCCGATAGAAACTTGTGTTTTAGTTTCTGGTGATCCCTCTTGAGAGAGAAAATTTAGAAGACCCCCGATAGTACCAGCTGATATAGCAATACCGCCAGCGACCAAACCTGTTCGTTTAAGAAAATTTCTCCGTGAGTCAAAAGATGGTGATACTTCTGATCTTTTTATACTTATAGTATACCATTTTTGAGGCTGGTAGACAACTCAATAGTAGGTCGGACAAGCGTGACCAAAGTTTGTCTTTACGGTGTTGAAGTCTGCGGCATCGACTCGACCATTATTATCAAAGTCTGATTTACAATTTGAAGAACATGCGCCAAACTCGCTTTTTAATATATTCATATCTTGAATATTTATAATTTGATCTCCATTAGCATCACCTTTACAAGCCATTTGAATATCATCGGTATAGAATGCTGGTTGATTGGTATTTGGTACTGCATTCACCAATCGGTATCTAAGAATTGAACCCGTTCCGACGTTGAAGTCGCTAAAAGGTACAAGTACCTGTCTCCATTCGTTAGTGACAACTGCACCGCCCTGTATATAGGGAGCAAGCGGCTTCTGAGCCAGTAAATTATTATTCCAGTCCCAAAAGTCTATATTGATATTTTGACCTGAACTGGTACCACCATTTATGTAAAAACTTAATAGATGATAGTACGAGGTAATAATCGCACCTTCATTTACCATCTGAAGAATCCCTGTTCCACTGGTTTGGTAACTTGTACTCATTGAGCTTGTTCCCGTATGATGATAGGTTGTATCGTTTAAGTTAACTACTGCACCATCTTCATTGTTGATCAACCAACCGTTGGCGCCGGTGATATCTGCATAAACGAGTGATTCTGGGACTAAAGTCGGCGTTGGTGATGGAGTATATGTACCTAAAACAATATTGACGATAGCTTCGGTAGGGGAATTTGAAATAGTTGTAATGGTTGTCCCGGTAATTGGATCAAGAAATGTTCTTCCAGACATAAGTGATGAGTCCCAAAAAGAACTAGTTAAAGGTGTATTATCAACAAGTTTCGTAAATGAGCTGCTATTTGTAATTGCGGGAGCGACTCTAATCAAAATTCCATTTGCTACCTGTTCTCCAGGAGCAAAGTTGTCAAAACCATAGGGTTGTCGATACTCTAAATAGAAATAATCTTGGCGTCCTATTCGGGGAATTTGAATGATCTGAACTTGGTTTGAGGCTTGTTCTATTGGATGGAGGGAATAAGTACCGCTTGCTGTGATAGTCTGAATATTATTTTGCGTAAGCCAGCCAAATTTAGCTTTTGTATAGTTGCTGAAATGATAAAACCCACTTCCCATAGCGTCAAACGGATCAGCATATTCATCTACAGTACAACTTGAACTCATTGGTGTTCTTTGTCCATTTGCATCAATGCAGTTTAATCCATACGGATGATATAGACCGTAGTTATGTCCTAATTCATGGGCGAATGACCAGTTGTTAAAGGCACCATTGTAATAAGAATTATGACCATTAATAAATGAACCCGAAAATAGATTACACGTGTCAAGTGCAGGCCAGACAAAAGCAAAGTTATCGTAATTTGTTAAATCGTGTCCGTCGTTGATCGCAGCATTTCGAGCTGCCTGCATCCAGTTCGATAAGTAATTTGTATTGCAATTAGTATTGTCAAAAGGTATTGTATACCAGCCAAAAATATCGCCATTAACATTGTCTATTCCCTGTAAAACTAAGTTATTGTATGAAACTTCCTGATAATATGCTTTAGTTGAGCTCGATCCCGTGAAACCAATCTGTCGTATTTCATCTATTGTATAGGTTTGCCTTGTATCATTTTGAAAGTTAAATAAAATGACTGCGACTTTTTTGACTCCAGATACTGAAGGTGTGGTAGGTGTAGAAAGTATTTCGGCTCCAGTACTTGTAGTTTGACTGACTTCGAAGGTATCTTTTATTTTTTTACCATGAAGACGAACGCGTGATCCGGAGGTGATAAGGGGAATTTTACCCTTAAAATTGATCTGGTATTTTTCGTTTGCTGTTGAAAGTATATACACATAATCAGTTTTTTTTGATTTATCTTTTTCATTAACGTGAAGAATATCTAATGTACCTACTAAAACTTCATCGCCGGTTGCTTCCACCTGAGGTACTTTCGGAACTTGCTTAAAACTGGCGCTACTCCAGCCACCGATTATCAATAAAGCAAGAATTATCGCAATGCCAACGGAAGAGATTTTTTGTAATATTCCCTTTTTCATATATATGATATTAACAGTTTACTATTGTATAGTAAAGCTAATCTAAATTAAGGTGTATCATACAACTATGAGCTCAGAACGTGAACCGCATTATCCTGACGAAATCATTGGCGAATATCCAGCCTACATTGAAAACATCGCGGCCGAGATTCACGTGACAGATATAATTGCCCAAAGTGAAAAAGAACTTAAAAAAATTGGAAAAGCTTTTAGTGAAAAGAATCCTGATTGGATTATTCATGCGGAAGAAACAGGTAAGGACATTGTTGGGGTTACATATGGTAAGGGGGTAAAAGTATTTATCGGCGCAGGTTTAATCGGATTAGGACTTGGTGCTATCTCGTACGGCATCTACAATTATAGTCATCATAAACAAAAAAACACCAAGTCAAGGTAAGATATTGAGTTTATTCTGGCAACTTTTTATGAGCTAATCTTATTCCAAACGTAGCGGGCGCCGACCGTAAACAAAAAAGAGAAAAAAAATGTGGACAGCATACTATTAGTATAGCACGAATTTTAAGAACAATGTAAATATTATGTAAGAGTACTGTAAGGAGGCGCTAATTTACGCTTGACAAGGCTTTGCTACTTGCTTTTTTTGACAAAAAATGATACTTTATTTATATGAACATGATTCTTAGTCTTTTAGTTTCAGCTGTCGCTGTATTTATTTCTTCATATATACTTCCAGGGGTTCATGTAGATAGTTTCATTACCGCTTTTATTGTGGCGATACTAATGGGAGTCGCCAATGCCTTTATTAAACCAATTATTACCCTGATTACTTTGCCGATTACGATCTTGACGCTTGGATTATTCATGTTTGTCATTAATGCAGTGCTTATTCTTGTTATTGACGCTCTGGTGCCTGGGTTCAAAGTCGATGGGTTCTTGTGGGCACTTGTTTTTAGCCTGGTTGTCAGTCTAATCAACTCATTTCTGAGTTCGCTGACGAAGTAATTTATTACTTCTTTTTTTAATTTTTTTATGGATACCCAGATCATTTGTCCCTCCTGCAAAAAACCGATTCCTTTGACTGAAGCACTATCTCACGAAGCAGAGGAAAAATATCGGCGCCTTCAGGAAGAAAAGATCAACCAAATCAGACAGGAGGCACGAAAATGGAAAGAAGAACAAGAAAAAAATAAACAAAAGGAGCTCCAAGAGAAAGAAGAAGTATTAAGACATCAACTTCAAGAAAAGATTAATTTAAAACTTAAGGACACCGAAAATGCCAAAGAGGAAGCAATTAAAAAAAAAGACGAGTTATTGCAACAAGTACTAGAATTGACAAAAAGTATTCGTCAGATGAAGGAGCATGATAAAGAACGAGAAATTGAGATGCAGCGTAAATTATCACAAGAGCAGGAAATTATTAAACGAAAAGCGAAGGAACAAGCTGACGAGGAGTATGGTTTAAAGTTGGAAGAACGAGATAAAAAACTGCGAGATGCACAAAAGATGGTGGAGGACTATAAACGAAAGTTGGAACAAGGTTCTCAGCAAGCTCAAGGGGAGGTACTGGAGCTTCATGTCGGAGAGATGCTTCGTAGAGAATTTCCGTTAGATATTATTGAGGATGTTCCAAAAGGTAAATTTGGCGCAGATCTTATTCAAAAAGTTATGAACCGTAAAGGACAAGAATGCGGTATTATCGTTTGGGAGCTGAAACGTACAAAATCATGGATGAGCGATTGGATCCCAAAACTTAAAGAGGATCAAAGGCAAGTGAAAGCAGTGCATGCAGCAATTATTTCGGAGGTGCTACCAACAGATATTAAGACATTTGGTTTCAAAGACGGTGTTTGGGTGGGAAACTATCAATGTATTAGTGGGTTAGCCTTTGCACTGCGCCGGTCGATAATAGCAGTTTTCGGTGAAAAGAATTCTTCAATAGGTAAAAAAGAAAAGATGGAAGTTCTTTGGGAATATCTAAAAAGTACTGAGTTTACCCAACGGGTCCAGTCGATTATGGAAGTGTTTTCTTCAATGGAGGACGACATACAAATTGAACAAACTTGGTTTCAAAGAAAATGGGAGAAGCAGAGAAAAAATATTCGCCGCGTTATCGACAACACAGCTGGCATGTATGGCAGTCTTGATAGTATTATGGGAAAAGCTTTACCGGAAGTTAGTGGTTTATCACTGCCTGAAGAATTAGATTCATCGGCAGAGCAGGAAGATGAAGGAGCGTTATTTTAACTATATGAAGAAACAGAAAAATCTTGATCAATTGTTTGTGCCTCTTTCAAAAATAGTTATTATCTTGCCTATTGTAATTATTGTTGTATCGTTGTTTTTTAAAGCAACAGATCAACTTTCACTCTCGTTTCAAAAAAAAGTTCCTCCTCCACTACCAACAGTCGCACTACTCGCTGAACCCACTATTGTAGTTTCACCTGCAGTTGCGGATACAAAAATCAATCTCGATCTGAATGGATCGTATAACTGTAGTTATCAGGAGGGTGCCACTCAAACAGCGATTCACATAAAAAATAAGCAGATTTACGGAGAAGTTACTGAAAAAAATCAATTAAAAAAATATCTTCTGAAAGGTGATTGTGCCTACGAGTGGCAGGGTACAAAAGGCGATAAAGTCTGCGGTATGTCGCAATTGGTTGGTATGTACGAGGTAATGACATCTTTTGGTATTGCCAACATGTCTACAATGTTAAGTACAATTTACCAATTAGGGTATTCTTCAGAGAGTGATGAA
>CAZAEE010000011.1:0-33971 GCA_964484325.1 uncultured Gammaproteobacteria bacterium | reverse complement strand
AAGTGTATTTGGGTGAAATTTTTTTAGTTAATCCCCATGCTGATAATATGCTTGGAAAAAAAGTCTATTCAGATATTTCTTCAATAAAAAAACCAATTGATCTAGCTGTGGTTGCCTTACCGGCCGATGCTGCACTTTCTTCTCTTGAGGAATTAAATGAAGGTAAAGTGAAGCACGTGGTGTTTTACGCCTCAGGTTTTAAAGAGACTGGAGATGGTCAAAAAAAGGAAGAAGCCTTAAAAGTAAAAGCACAAGAGTATGGTATGACTATTCTCGGTCCCAACTGTATCGGTTTTATTAATACCGCAAAAAAAATTAACACTACTTTTCTGAAACATGTAGCCCCTAAAGGAAACATCGGTTTTGTTTCACAATCAGGCGCCCTTGGTGCTGTACTCCTTGATCACTTTGCCGCCCGCAAGAACTTGGGTTTTTCATATTTTATTAGTCTAGGTAATAAAGCTATTCTTGATGAATCTGATGTGTTGGAGTTTTTAGCTGATGATCCGCAGACTGAGGTTATCGGTCTGTATCTTGAAGACGTGACGCACGGCAGGAAACTTCGCCAAACTCTGAAAACTGTATGTCGGAAGAAACCAGTCGTTGTCATAAAATCAGGTACTACAAAGCAAGGAGCTGAGGCAGCACTGTCTCACACAGGTGGTTTAGCCGGAGATGATGTCGTTTTTGAAACAGTTTTACAAGAGTCTGGAGCAGTCCGAGCAGATACATACAATGAGTTTATTGGTTTGTTAAAGATATTAAGCTATAAGCGCGTACCCACATCGACTCAAGTTCTTGTTTTGTCTAATGCCGGCGGCGTCGGCGTTTTAATGGCAGATCAAATAATTAGCAGTGGTCTTCAGTTAACCACAATTTCAACAAATACGAAAAATTCACTTAAGAAGTCTTTTGATGATATAAAAAGAATAACTCTTCATGACCCAATTGATCTTCTTGGTGATGCTAGTGCCTTTGAATATGAGCTGGCGATTGAGTCGACTTTAAAAGAGATCGATGTTGGTGCAATCATAGTGTTGTTAACTCCACAGGCAAATACCCAGATTCCGCAGACTGCTCAGGTTATTTACGAAATTCAAAAAAAATTTGCCAAACCAATATATCCGATTTTCATGGGTGAAAAATCCATAGAACATGCACATCTTTTTTTTGAGGAACATAAAATTCCCAGTTTCGATACATACGAAATGCTTCCAACGTTAATAAAAAAAATTCTGCAGAAATCAGATTCTCAACCTCATAAAACGTCCTCTTTGCAAAAGTTGTCGCTACTTGCGGAACAGCAAGCAATACATGAAATTTTAAATAAAAATAAAAGCAAAAAAATTCTCAACTTTGAGGACTCTATTGAAATAGTGAAGCTTGCAGGTATGAATACCCTGCCTCAGCAATTTTTAAAAAAAGGTCGACATAAACCTATAGTTATAAAGTATCCGGTTGTGGTAAAGGTTGCCTCTGATATGATTACTCACAAAACAGACGTAGGCGGTGTTGTTTCTCATATTACCGATAGTAAAAGTCTGAAACAAGCAATTCAAAAGGTCTCACATATACCCAGCGCAGAAGGTGTGTATGTTCAACCACAGATTATAGGTACTGAATTATTTCTGGGCGCAAAAAGAGATCAATCGTTTGGTGTCGTGGTAGTGTGTGGTTTTGGCGGCATTTTTACTGAATTACTGGCCCAATCTCTTTCATTTCTTCACCCGGTGAGCTACAGCCAGTTTAAACAAGCAGTTTATGGTAATCACGTAATAAATGCTTACTTTTCAGGATTTCGCCGCCAGCCAAAAGTGCCGCTTGAGGAGCTTTGGGGATACGGATCAACTCTTGGCTATCTACTCGAAAGCGCACCTGAGATTGCGGCCGTCGATATTAATCCACTTTTTGCGACCGAAGAGGGTTTGTGTGTGGTAGATGCGCGAATTATCTTGAGTTGAAGCTATCTTTGTGTTATAATCACTACCTATAGTATGTCTCGCTTGAACAAAATTTTGCTCTTTTTGATTGTTACTCTGGTTTTTACCGGACAATTTATTCCTTTAAGTGTTTCTTCAAATACACGATCAGTCAACACCACTCCCATTGAGCTGCCAACGAGTACACCGATCCCGACGCCGACTCCTATTGCTTCGCCAATGAGCATTACCATACCAAAGATTGGTATTGCGGCACCACTTGAGGCTGTAAGTACTGACTTTGATGGTCGCATGAACATGCCTGAAGATTACGCCAAAGCCGCCTGGTATAGTTCGGGCTTTAAACCAGGTGAGGCTGGTAACTCAGTGATTGCCGGGCATCTTGATAAGACTACTGGAGCGCCCGCTCTTTTTTTCAATCTACATGCTCTTAATCCGGGAGATGATGTGCTTGTGACAGATTCTAACGGAAAACAACTGACTTTTATCGTTGAGAGCAAACAAGTTTACCTGTATGATCAAGCACCGATTGATTTGATCTTCGGTCCGTCACTTGAGAAAAGGTTAAATCTGATGACGTGTACCGGTTGGTGGAATGCTGTCTCTCATAATTATTCTCACCGAATAGTGATTTTCACCCGTTTGAAAACAGAGTGATTTTTTTATACTTGATTACATATGGTCAGAGTTAAGCTATCAGAATTTAAAGCAAAACAACTTGTTTTGCCAGCCTTGGGTCTTCCACAGACAGGACTACAGGTAACAACAGAAAACCTCAGTAAGGTAAATAGTTTACCCGATGGAAGGTATGTTGTTAAAGTGGATCAAGGAGTAAAAGGCAGAATGAAAAAGGGTTTAGTAAAATTACCAGTTCTAAAAAAAGATCTCTTAAAAACAATCAAAGGGCTGATGAAACTGAGTTACAAACAATTTTATGTTGATGAGATACTTGTTCATGGTACAGAAGATGAATATTTTTTATCTTTTGAGAGAGTACGAGAAGGTGTACAAGTTTTTTATTCACAACAGGGGGGTATTTACGTTGAGCAAAATAAACGTGCCGTCAAAAAAGAGATTCTAACGAAAAAAACTTGCACTAAAGTTGCACGTGACCTACGAGTCACGACGGCATTTTTAAAAAAACTACTCGCAGTTTTTGAAGAAAATTATTTTTCATTTTTTGAAGTTAACCCACTGGTTGTTAAAAACGGCATCCCCTATTTTCTTGATTTAGCAGTTGAGGTTGACTCCGCTGCTGAATTTTTTGTCCGAGGAAGCTGGAGCAAGACAGACATTGTTGAAGGAATCGCTAAAAAAACTGCTGAGGAAACCGCGGTGGAGAGTCTTTCCGCTCGGAGTCCCTCAGCATTTAAACTCGATGTCTTAAAGCGCAATGGAGCAATTTTTCTGCTTTTGTCGGGTGGTGGTGCGAGCCTGGTACTGGCTGATGAGGTTTATAATCAAGGATTTGCTTCTCAGCTGGCAAACTATGGAGAATACAGCGGTAATCCTACTGCTGAGGAGACCTATGTCTATGCCAAAAATCTCGTGTCACTTCTTATGAAATCGAAAGCACCAAAAAAAATCCTTATTATCGGAGGTGGTGTAGCTAACTTTACCGATGTTCGTGTGACGTTTGAAGGTATTCATAAAGCACTTCAAGAAAAGAAAAATGAATTAAAAAAACAACAGATAAAAATTTTTATTCGCCGTGGCGGGCCTCATGAAAAAGAAGGACTGCTACTGATGAGTGAGTTTTTAAAAAAAGAAAGATTACTTGGGTCGATTGCCGGTTCAACAAGTTTGTTGACTGAGGTAGTTGTTCAGGGACTGACATTTTTAAAAAAACATGCTTAACATTGCCGCAATCAGAAAAACAGCACCCTCCATTATTTGCATCGGGAGAAATCCCCAAATCATTCAGTCAATGCTTGACTTTGATTATCTTACAGGCAATAAGACTCCTAGTGTAAAAGCCATCATTACTTCAGGGAGAAAGTTTGAAAAGTTATTTTTTGGTAATCAGGACATTCTTGTGCCATGTTATCCAACTTTGTCTGTGCTACCAGCAGAGATTTATAAAAAAACTACTTTTTTGGCTTTTTTTGTTTCTGGTCGAAGAGTGTTGGTTAACACCGAGGAAGCATTGGACAGATTTCCACATGTAGTTGCTGGAACTGTATTTGCTGAAAATGTTCCAGAAGTACATAGTTTACAAATGTATAAAAAAGCTCATCTTAATAATAACGTGATTATCGGACCAGCTAGCGTTGGGTTGATTATCCCGGGAACGGTTAAACTTGGAGCAATTGGTGGTATTCAGCCGGATCACATAATACATTCAAATTTAGTACATGTTGGAAAAACGGCAGTTTTCTCGGCTTCTGGAGGTATGACGAATGAATTACTATCTACCCTGGCACAACTTCAAAAAGGGATATCGTTTGCACTGTCTTTTGGCGGTGACCGATTCCCGTGTTTTACTCCAAAGGAAGCCTTTCTGGCAGCTGAGTATGATCCGGAAACCGCGGTAGTTGTGTATTTTGGCGAGCTTGGCGGTTATGACGAATATGAACTAGCCGGTCTTCTAGACACAAAAAAAATTACCAAAAAAGTTATTGCTTATATTGCCGGTACAATATCAGAGATGTTTGAAACACCACCGCAGTTTGGTCATGCCAAAGCTATGGCCGAAAATAAAAATGAATCAGCTATAGAAAAACGGCGAGCGCTCCAAGATGCAGGAGCTATTGTACCTGAAACTTTCGTCGATTTTATTCAAGAGTTAACTCGTCTGCCAGAGCTTACTAAAAAGAAAAATATGTCATATTCTATACTTGAGGCTATGAAAGATCGAAAACACACCCTGTTTAGCTCTTCAATCTCCAAAGATGTTAACGATCAAGTATTTGTGCTTGGTGAAGACATTGTGTCCATGGCTAAAAAAAAATCATTCGCCGCGATCGTCGCGTCTATGCTTCTTGGTAAAAAAAATATTTCGAAAGAACTCGAGACATTTATCGACTTTACTTTGAAGTTATTAATCGATCATGGCCCCTATCAATCTGGAGTCATTAACACTATGGTTACCGCCCGTGCCGGTCGCGATTTGGTATCGTCGCTGGCTGCCGGTTTATTAACTATCGGCCCGCGTTTTGGAGGAGCAATTAACACGGCTGCGGCAAATTGGTTGCAAGGTGTACAAGACGAGATGAAACCTGAGGTTTTTGTTGAATCATATGCAAAGAAGAAGCTATATATTCCCGGCATTGGTCACCGAAAGTATAGCCTAGATAATCCAGATCCACGGGTGATGGAACTGTTGCATTATATTAAAAAACTCCAGAAAAAAAAATTCACATCATTTGCTCAGCAGATTCAAAACATTACTACTGTCAAAAAAGGTACCCTGATTTTAAACATTGACGGAGCAATTGCTGCTGTGTCACTTGACATTCTCCATGAGTGTGAAGGTATGTCTTATACTGACTTACAGAAATTGGTTGAGAGTGAATTTTTCAATGCTCTTTTTGTTCTTTCAAGATCTGTCGGATTTGTCGCCCACTTTCTAGATCAGAAACGACTTGACGAAGGACTTGTTCGTCTATCTTCATCCGATGTAACCGAAGTTACTCCTGAACATTAATCTTCAATATTCTCTTTTTCAGATCTTAAATAATTGATATCTCGTCTAAGTGATTTTAATTCTGTAAAAATATCATGTAATTATGTTTTGCAGATCTTCTTTAAGTATTTCGATATCTTCAGCTTGTTCCTTGCTCATCTCTTTTATCAAAGACCATGTTTCATGAAGAAATTAAGTGAGCTCTTTCTTTGAAATAACAGATGATAAAGAGCGATTATTACTCAATCGAATCTTCATTTTTGTATGTTAGCAGAGTTATTTAGAAAGGCAATGGACAATAAGCCACATTACTTCTTTCTTATTCTATACTCACCATCATGGTCTTCTACTATATATCCATCTTTCTCGATATTAGATCTGAGCTCATCTGCTAAAGCGAAGTTCTTGTTTCTTCTGGCTTCCTCCCGTTCCTCAGCTAATCTGTTAACGGTCTCAGGTACAGTATCTGCAGAAACATTTTGTAAGTTTAGGCCTAAGACTTGATCAAACTCTAGTAAAAGATCAAGTTTATCTTCAGAGGGAATGCTTGACTTGACAAGTTCCCACATAATCGCCACAGCTTGAGGTATCTGTAGATCGTTTGCGATACTCAGGCGGAATCTATTTCGGTACGCATCTAACTTTTCAAGTTTTTCATCGGACAAAACACTGCGCTGTTTCTGAGTTTGTAATGTTAAGACAAAATCTTTCAGTTTCCGATAAGCTTCTTGAGCGCCGGTGACTGCTTCCCAGGTGAAGTTCATTGGTTGTTTATAGTGAGTTTGGAGAAATAACATTCTGACTGCCAAGGGATCGATAGCGTGTTTTTTTATATCATCGAGCGTTAAAAAATTTCCAAGAGATTTACTCATCTTTTGCCCTTCAACTTGAAGAAATTCGTGGTGCACCCAAAATCGAACAAACTGTTTTCCGGTGGCGCATTCGGACTGGGCGATCTCATTTTCATGGTGTACTGGTATATGATCAATTCCGCCGGTATGAATATCGATTGTTTCGCCCAAATACTTCATGCTCATAGCAGAACATTCGATGTGCCATCCCGGAAACCCGTCTCCCCAAGGTGACTCCCAATGCATAGTGTGATCTGCAAATCTGCCGATTCGTTTAAACCACAGAGCAAAATCAGCCGGATGTATTTTTTGTTGATCAACAATTACTTCATCACGAGCGCCCTGTTTTTTTTCATCAAGTTTTTGACCCGAAAGCTTACCATAATTGGCAAACTTCGTGATGTCAAAATACACGGCCTCAGTAGTTTCATAGGTAAAACCTTTTTGGTCAAGTTTTTTAATGAGCTCAATCATATCTTGAATGTGATCTGTTGCTTTTGGCACTGTCGTTGGGCGAAGGACGTTGACTGCATCCATACTTTTAAAAAAATATTCAGTATAAAATTGAGCAACTTCCCAGACTGTTTTACCAGTCTTCTTGGCACCTTTTTCCAATTTGTCTTCTCCAGCATCTTCATCACTTGTTAGATGTCCAACATCGGTGATGTTCATTACGTGATTTACTTTAAATCCAAGATACGTCAATGTGCGGCGCAGAACATCATCATTGATGTACTTTCTCATATGACCGATGTGGGTATAGTCATACACTGTCGGTCCGCAACTATAGATTGTGACATTAGGTGGATGGAGCGGTTGAAATTCTTCAATCTTGCGAGACAAGGTGTTGTAAAGATTCATACAGTTATTGTACCATTCTATACTTTTAAAAAATCAGTCGGGGCGGTGGGAATTGAACCCACTACCTCACGGTCCCGAACCGTGCATTCTTCCGATGAACTACGCCCCGAAAGTTTAAAAGATACTTTATTATATCAAGAAGACGACTATTAGCCCTTACTGACTGAAGGTTTGGTTTCAACGTGTGACAGATCTGCTTTCTTTTTGTGGATGGCGAAAATACTTTTTCTCTCTTTACCTTTAGGCACACCCGGAAGCACCTGGGACTCTTGTTCCTGTTTTCTCTTTTTCTCCTGAACATCTTCCAATTCATGCTTTTTCCGATTTTCATTTTCCTGCTTTCGCTCGGCAATCGCTTTTCCTTCTCCCTCTTTAACAAGTTTAAATAACCGGTGTCTCATAGCAGACAGATTTTCCGTATCTTGTTTAGCATACTTTTCATTAAGACCATTCAGATCCAGTTTCGATGAACCCTCACCACTTGCCTTTATCTTCTCCACTGCCGCCGGTTGAGAGTTTTCAGAAGTTGTCAACGTCTCGGTGAGTTTCACCGGATTGAATGTCTGATTAACGGCCTTGGCACTTTGGGTTGCAGTTGATTTACCCAGTTCAAGAAGCGTTTCTGCGATATCTGCCTGAATTGTCCCTTTTTTCATATCCTTTTTACAGATTATCTCTTTAAGAGGCGTAATGCAAGAGCGCTTGAAATACTATAGGGTAAATGATATACTTACTATAATGAATATTATCGAACTGCGACAGAAATACGAAGGTTTTAGTCGACCAACAGTGTTACCGCAAGGATACTCATTTGGCGATAATAGAACAATGTATACATCTCTTCCTCTTCATCGAGAATATGACGAAAGCTCTGATGTACGCAAATCCTATGAGCATTTTTGTGATCATGTTAACGACACTATCTCGTATCTGAATAAAGAAGAATGGGGTATTTCTCACATGGTGCCCAGTGCCATTGCTGAGGTTGTTAAAAATGACAAAATTGTTTACGGTTTAGATTGTAGAGTAGTTCTTCCTTATGAAGGTGGTTCATTTGATGTTGCTCATTTTTCACCTCCAGCTGTAGAGCAACTTGCCAAACTATATCAGGGTTTAACAAGAATGGTGGTTCATGCCAGATTAAACAAGCAGCCGATTGCCATACCAGAGATTCTGCAATTTCACCCGTTTAATGAATCAGTTCTAGGAAATTTAATGGAAAACTCAGAAGGAAAAATCTATGTAACGAATTTATATCCTTTGAGAATTTTTCGTCATAGATTTAGTAAACGTGACCGAACTCAGTATGCTGAAAAAACAATTGTAGCTACCAATCATCTTGAAAATCAATCTGTACAAGAAGCCGCCTGGAATTTCGCCAACGACTTAAAACGATGATTCTGAGTGGTAGTTCTATCCCTTGACAAACTATAGGTTATGTGGTATAATATATGTTATTGAAGCTACAATACTGCTTTGATCATCCTCAAATTAGATACCTAGCATTGCTTTCCCTTTCGGAGACATCCGTTCGATAGACCAGGGAGGTTCGAAAGTAAGTTCAAGCTCGATGTTTTCCTCTGTGTAACCCATATCTTTAAGTTTAGATTTAACTTCTTGTTCAATCAGAGAAAACAACGGGCAACCCAGGGTGGTTAATGTCATAGTCAGATGAATTTTTTTACCTGACTGTTTGATATCATATACCAGTCCTAGGTCCATGATTGAGATGTTAAGCTCAGGATCGTTAACGTCCTCGAGAGCTTTTTTAATAGCTTCTTGTGCTTTTGGCATAAGTAATATAGTATAACAATTGATATAATAAAATTATGAATACTGAATTTAAGTTACGTTTTATTCCTTTAGGTGGTGTTGTCGGAGTTACGAAAAACATGTATGTTTACGAACTGTACCGAGGTGACACGTTAGAGGACATTTTAATAGTTGATTGCGGCATCGGTTTTCCCCAGGAAAAAGAACTCGGAGTTGACTTCGTTATTCCAGATATCACCTATCTTCGAGACAAAGTCGACAAAATTCGAGCTGTCGTTTTGACTCACGGTCATGAAGACCATATTTCTGCGCTCCCCTTTCACTACAAAGATCTCGGAAGTCCGGAAGTTTTTACGAGTAAATTGACGATGATGTTTGTCAAAAATAAGTTTAAGGAGTTTGGTCAATCGATTAACATTCATGAAGTTAGTTATGACCAACAGTATAAATTTGGCAACTTCACGATCGAGTTTATTCCCATGACTCATTCGATTCCAGACACCATGCATGTTTTAATAAAAACTCCTCTTGGCACAATTTATCACGGGCCAGATTTTAAGCTTGACTTGACGCCACCTTATGGTCGGTCACCGGATTTTTATAAAATTACCCGCGCAGGACACGAAGGCATTTTATGTCTCATGTCTGATGCGTTGGGATCTGAGAGACCGGGACTAACTTTGTCTGAGGCGATCGTTGGCCAGACCTTTGAAGACGAGATGAGAAAAACAAAAGGCAAGTTCATTATGACCACCTTTTCGTCAAACATTTCTCGTATTCGTCAGTGTGTCGAAGCCGCCATCAAATTTAACCGTAAAATTATTTTTCTCGGTCGATCAATGAGAGAAAATACCAAACTTGCCGGGGAAATTGGTTACCTGCCAGTCCCCTATGCTCTGCTTGGGAAAGAGGAAGAAGTTATGAAACTTCCGCCGAATAAAGTATGTCTTATTGTTGCTGGTTCCCAGGGACAATATGGCTCCGCTTTATCAAAACTTTCCCTGGACAAAAACAAAAACGTCAAAATCAAACAAGGTGATAAAGTAGTATTTTCATCTGATCCTATTCCAGGCAATGAAAACGAAGTTTATTCTTTAATTGAAGAGTTGACCTTGCAGGGCGCTGATGTGGTTTACTCAGATATTGCCGATCAGTTACATGCTTCAGGACACGGCAGTCAGGATGACTTGAAGTTCTTAATCCGCTTCACCGACCCGAAGTATTTTTTACCCATCGGCGGTACCATCCGACACCAGCATGAGTATGGTAAATTGATCACGGCCCTAGGCTATGATAAAAAAAATGCTTTCATGCTTGATGAAGGTGAAAGTGTTTGGTTTACCAAACAAGGTGCTCAACGCGGAGATGTTATTGATACTAAAAATATCTATGTTGACGCATACGGCGTCGGAGACGTCGGCAGCATGGTACTCAGAGACCGGAAAACTCTTTCCTCAGACGGCATGGTTGTGGTACTTCTTATTATGGATGCGTTTGGGAAACTGGTGACTCGACCGAAACTACTTTCAAGAGGGTTCGTCTTTGAAAAAGGCGAAAACAGACTGTTTGAAGAGGCGACAAAGATGATTGAAAACTTACTAAAACCTCATGCAGAAAGAATTATCGACTTCACCAATGTTAAGAAAGATGTTGCCGCCAATTTGGAGGATTACTTCTATAAACAACGCGGTCGCGATCCCCTTATCGTGGTCGATATCATTCAGATTTAATTTACATGAATTCATTACCATCCAGTCTTAAGAAAGTGGCTCTTTTTCTAAATAGATTGCCGGGAATCGGTGAAAAGTCGGCCAATAGATTGGCGTTTTATCTACTGCGTTTACCTGAGCAGGACCTGGTGGATTTTGCCGCAACGATAAAAACGTTAAAGTCCAAAACTAAGCTTTGTAAAAATTGCTTAAATCTTACCGAGAACGAAGATCTCTGTCTCATCTGCCGTGATCCGAAAAGAGATCATACAATCCTAACTGTCGTTGAAGATGTGCTTGATCTTCTCTCGTTTGAGACAGGTAATATTTACGACGGAGTTTATCATGTTTTGCATGGACGCATTGACCCGTTAAATCATATAGGGCCAGATGATATTTACATCGATAAATTATTCGAACGGTTGCTGAATGGTGAACACATCCAGGAACTTATTCTAGCAACTAATCCCGACATGGAAGGAGAGGCGACAGCGATGTATCTGAAAAATCGTCTCTCTGACTTTCAAAAGGAGAAAAAACGTGACTTCAAAATTACTCGCCTTGCATACGGTCTGCCAATTGGCGCTAACCTTGAGTATGCTGACTACATGACGCTAAAAAAAGCTATAGACGGAAGAAATTCCTACTGATCAGATATACGATCTAACACTGCTTGAGCACTGGTGAACCCGAGTATACCGCCAAGAATCGCTCCCATCGGGATCATAACGTAAGGCAAGTTTTCTACTTTGTAATGAGACGCAATAAAGTCACCTCCATAGCCACCACCGACAGCGAAACCGAGTGTTACTATCGCTTGTGCGAACCGTCCTAGCGCATGATAGAGAGTATTACTCATATCGTGGCTAAATTTTTCTCGATGAGGATCATTTTTTCTTTCCATGTGTAATTACTGTAAAGCCGTAACAATAGTAGATGCAATTGAAATGACTGCTAACTTATCAAATGTTTGTTCCTCTTGTAGAGGAATAGTGTTTGAAGTAATAATTTTTTTTATTGGTGATTGCTGTAATAGCTTGGGCGCCATTGGCGCGAAATCAGGATGAGTCACTGCAGCATATATTTCTGTGGCGCCTTTTTCAAGACATAAGTTGGCTGCGTTGATAAGTGTACCACCCGAAGTAATAACGTCATCAACAAGGATGACTTTTTTATCTTTAACATCGGCTAGTACTTGAACAGCGCGACTTTTGTGAATTGTATCTAGGTCACGTTGTTTCTCAACGGTACCAACTGTACCAATGTTAGCCTGACCGAAAAAGAACTTGGCAAAAAGTCGCGCACGCTCGATTCCTTCTTGATCTGGTGAAAGTATGGCAGTTTTTTCGGCAGCAGCGTCTGGTAATTTTTTCTTAATGTGTCGAGCTAGAGTTGGTAAAGCTGAAATATTTTCAAAAGCGACGCTAAACATATCAGCACTCGCCTCTTCGTGTAAATCATGTGTAATAATTTTTTCATAGCCAACCATCTCAAGGATTCTGACAACAACATTCATCGAAACACACTCACCCGGTCGGTGCTGCATATTTTGTCTAGAATAACCAAAGTACGGAATTATGGCCGTAATTTTTTTTGCTTCACCTCGTTTTAAGGCATCGGCGAATAAAAATAACTCCATAAGATGTGTGTTTGTAGGATTTGAAGTTGTTTGAAGTACGACACACTCTTGATCTTTCACATTCTCTTGAATGGTGATTTTAATTTCAGAGTCGTCGAAACGGACCATCTCAGATTTTGCAATAGAAACCGAAAGAAGAGTTGCCACTTCTTCAGTAAGCGAAGAATGTGCACTGCCCCCAAACAGTTTCATATTATTGCTGCTGATTTTGGGATATCTCAATGAGTTTACGAGCGGCTAGCTCCTGCGTCTTTTTAACAGCTTCATTGATGGCGTCAGCTATCCGATTTTCGATCACATCGTCAACAGCGACCTCGATGACCTGCTGATCACCGCGTACTACGACGCGCACACCGTTTTTCTCAACCTCAACCTGCTCTTTTTGAAGAGCCTGTTGCATCTGTTGAGCCTGTTGCTGCAATTTACGAAGATCTCCAAGCGCACCTAAAGGATTTACCATATTTTTTTATTATAAAACTCTACCACCGTAATCTCAAGGGGAATTGATTCAATGGGAGACACTTTTAAATAGCCATATGCCTCGTTTAACAATTTCATCAGGTACGCAATCTCTTTCGGAGTAAAACTGATATCAGTTTTTTCGGTTGAGGCGCCGGTTTTACTAAGAAGGGCGTCATGCAACTCCTGTAGAAGTTCTTCAATAAGAGATTTTGTACTGCCGCCTTGTTTCTGAAACTCGTTAATCCAAGCTAAAGCATCGGGTAATTTTTTTGATTGCATAACAGCAAGTAAATTCTTCTTTGCATAAGTACCCAGATACCGCTGTACTTCCCCGTACTTAAGCGTATTTTGCATAACCAGTTCATCAAGGATTTTTATCGCATCTCGAAAAGAGGCTTCGGCATGACTTGCAATAAGGGCTAATACGTTTTCCTCAATAACAATTTTTTCAGATGAAGAAACTTTTTTTAATTTGCTTAAGATGTCTTCTTTTAACGCCCGACCAAAGTTAATTTTGAAGCACCGGGAAATAATGGTCTTGGGAATTTTTTCTTCATTAGTTGTTGCCAGTATAAAAATAACTGAAGGCGGTGGTTCTTCAAGTGTCTTAAGCAGTGCATTAAAAGCATCCGGTGTAATCATGTGAGCTTCATCAATGATAAAAACCCGGTAGTCAGCCGACATGGGTGAAAAAGCGGCGTCTCGAATAAGAGAACGGATTTCATCAATACCACGATTGGACGCTGCGTCAAGCTCAACGACATCTGGATGGGATCCGCTATCGATGCTGCGGCAGTTATCACATTCATTGCATGGCTCGATAGAATTTCTCCCCTTTTTTAGACAGTTTACTGATTTAGCAAATATGCGAGCACTGGAAGTTTTTCCTGTACCCTTTTGACCAACAAAAAGGAGTGCATGGGGAATCGTATGAGACTCGAGAACTTTCGTCAATAATACCCGAGCTTGACTATTATCAAGTTCAGCAAGAGTTCGCGGTCGATACTTAAGATACAACATGGTTTTATTATAATTACTTATGGTTGAGAATATTTTTCAGCCCATGCTCAACCATCTGAAAGATAATATCAGCCACTGTTTTATTTCGATGGGCGGCCATTAAGACCAGTTGCGGATAACATAAAAAAATCTCACCGAGGAGTCGCTCTTCCTGCTCTTTTGATTGATATGGGAAAGCGAGCACTGGTAGTGCTTCATCTTCATGTTTGTATTTTGAAGCTATATCACGCATTTTTCGTTTCCCGACAAAGATGATATTCACCGTCTGATCCTCAGTGATATTTTTTTGAGTATATAACGAGTGCATAAAATCGGTAAGGCGTTGTTTATCAACTCGGTAACGTGAGCTGCCAATAATATTGATCATACTTATCGAGGTTTATACTGCATGCGTTCTTTCTCTTTTTCCTTGCGAAGAAGAGAGGGTTTTTTGTAAAATTGTTTCTTTTTTACTTGAGTGATAATGTCCTCTTCAATAAAGGTTTTGGTGAATTTACGCATTAATGAGTCTTTTGACTCGCCTTTTTTTCGAATAACAACTACCATAGTGTTTGGCCTCCCTTCTGACAAAGAAATGAAGAATCTTTAATCTTGGAACTTCTTCACCTAATTGTATTATATTGCCTTGATTATTTCAATCAGTTGGGAGAGCGTAATCTGTGAAGGTATCGCAGTTGGGTTCTTGGATGAACCATTTAAAAGCATATGTTTTGAACTATGAAGAAACCAGCTTGCCTTAGGATCCATTTGTTTCACTTTTTCGTATACGGGTGTAAGGTCATATTTTCCTGTTTCAGGTAGAGTTTTTATACGAATAGTACCTTTTGCAGGATCTCGCCGAGCGACCACAACGTGACCAAGCTTCAGTGCTAGTTTCATGGCCTCCTCATTTTTGGTTTCCATTACCAAAGATTTACCCCAACTAGTTTGAAAAAGCACGCCTTTTTGGATTTCTTCCTCAGCTCTAACTTTATTTTTTAAAACCTGTAAAACACCTTCAAGAGCCGTTGAGATAAACTCAATCATTTTTTCATCAGATGATAGTGTCGGTCGAAGTCCTTCTGTAAATTGATAGAGAGTGAAATCGTACACATCAGCTGTCGGATCAGGGAAATAGACTTCGCCAAAATTATCGATAACTGTTATAAAAGCAATTAATCGCTCAAGTCCAGCAATATCAAACTGAGGGATATACTTCTTTTCTTTCAAAAAATCGAAGACCAACTTTGAAGCGGATAATTTTTCTTTAAATTGATGGTGATCAAACTTGCCAAGTCCAGTATCAACATGAATAATATCAGAATTATCATCAGGCGGTTTTTCATCGAGAGTTTTTCCCGCTGGCACAAATTTCAGTTGAGCATCGTGCCAATCCGGCAAATACTTTCTGATAAGCCAGGTACTTGTACCCGCGTCCATATCTGGCGCCATGTGAGTCACAACAGTTTTCATATATTAAGAAAGTTTAGTAAATAATTCTTCAGCTGCTAAAAGATGTATCTCTTGCGCATCACGTCTCTTGTACTCAATTTTGTCACCGGTTTTTTCAGATATCACCAGGCGAACTGGTATACCTATAAGATCAGCGTCAGCAAATTTTTGACCAGGGCCAACGTCTTCACGATCATCATACAGTACATCAATAGACTTCTTTTTAAGAATGGCATAAAATTCATTGGAAGTTTGAAGATTTTTTTTAAGATTTATTAATACCACTTGGTACGGTGCGACAGCTTTTGGCCAGATGATACCTCGCTCATCATGATGTACTTCAACAAGTGTTCCGATAAGCCGTGTCAGTCCAATACCATAACTTGCAAGCCAAATCGGCTTTTTAGTACCATCCCGATCGGTGAATAAAGCATTCATTTTTTCTGAATAACGTGTGCCAAGAGGGAAAATATTACCAACCTCGATTGATGAGCCAACTATTATTTTTCCTTTGTGACATAAAGAGCATATATCATTCTCTTTTCCGGTGAAGACTTCTTTATTTTGGGCAAATTTACACTCAGTGCAATAATATAATGTATCTTCACCACCTGGGGATAATACTTGAAACTCATGAGTGAATTCGTTAGTAAAAACACCACCTGAGGCCTCAGCTATTTTAACTGATAAATCCAGTCGATGAAATATTCTTACATAGGCATCTGCTACTTGCCAATAGTAATCCATCATATTTTTTTGACTAACATGGGCACTATATAAGTCTTTCATAAGAAACTCACGACCTCGTAGAATACCGGCCTTAGCTCGGAGTTCATCACGAAACTTCGTCGAAAAGTGATATATTTTCACAGGAAAGTCTTTGTAACTGGCAACATGTTTACGAATGAGGTCCATAACTATTTCTTCATGTGTAAATGAAAGTGCGTACTCTTTCTCGTTCTTTTTAAATTGGTACATGACCTCACGGGCCGACTCCCATCTGCCAGTTTCATTCCAGATATGTTTTGGATGAAGGAGCGGCATCAAGATCTCTTGTGCTCCAATGGAATTCATTTCTTCGCGAATGATCTGTTCTATTTTTTTCATCACACGAAGTCCAAGGGGTAAAAGGGTAAACGAACCAGCCATGAGTTTATCTACAAAAGCAGCTTTTAGAAGGTATTTGGCATTGATCGCTTCTTCATCGCGAGCATCTGTTTTAACTGTTTTAGCAAACAAATTTGAATATTTCATAGGATTATATGTACTATTCTAACAGGTTGATATCAAAACTAAAACATTTTTCCTCCTAAAGGGACTTTATGAGTAGGTGTCAGTAAAATTACATTTCCCTCTGCATCAGGTAAACCAAGCGTCAAACACTCAGATATATACGGACCGATCTGTTTTGGAGCAAAGTTGACAACAGCGATGACCTGTTTATTTAAAAGTTCTTCTTTTGAATAGTTTTTAGTGATCTGGGCTGAAGATTTCTTTACTCCTATTGAAGATCCAAAGTCAATCGTTAATTTATACGCTGGTTTTTTTGCTTCAGGAAAATCATCTACTGCAAGTATCTTGCCGACTCTTATCTCAAGCTTTTCAAAATCCGCGTACTGAATCATACTGTATATTTATACTCGAGTTTATCAAGAACTTTGTTGACTGTTTCCAACTGGCTATGAGCATATGTATCGATGACAAGCTGGTAATAAGTAGGGTTCCAAAAATTGACATCTCCATAAAGACGTTTATATTTGCCAATATTACCCTCTTCTCGTTGTTTAATAAACTTCTTGGCTTCTTCTACTGAGATTCTGTCTCTGTTTGCGACACGGTCTACCCGTAGAGAATTGTCTTGACATGTCAATAGAATTCTTAATGTATTAGTAAGATTTCTGGCGACAAATCCAGACAGCCAGGCTGCGATTACATGATACTTTTCAAGTCGTAGCTTTTTTTCAACAAACTTCTCTATTTTTAGATCAAATTCATCAGAGACTTTAGTTGCTTCTGGCATAATATTATCTTTTAAGTATTCTCGGTGTATATCTCCTATTGCCTCAAACTGCCAATGTAGGGGAGTCAGGTATGGTTTAAGGTTGTTAAATAAGGAGGTTTTGCCGACTGCTACTCCGCCTGATATGGTGATGTTATCAAATGCAAGTTTCATTGGATAAGTTTAAGGATATCGCTTGCTGAAATAAGAAGCATAAGAGAAATTAAGACAACAAAACCGGCGAGATTAACATACTTTTCAACATTGTAACTTGGTCGGCGTTTCGTAATCCATTCATAAACTACAAACATCAGTCGCCCCCCATCAAGTGCTGGAAACGGTAACAGATTCATAGTTGCCAAAGATAAGCTGAGCAGAGCTACAATATTGGCAAGATTAGATACTAGTTTACTGCCAGATGAGTGAATCGTGTCCTGAATTATTCCTAAAATACCAATCGGTCCAGATACCGCGCCGGCGACCGGCTCAACACTTTTTTGGTGAACTGAGGTGACAAAAAGTGAACGAAGAGCACTAAAGTTGTATGCAACTAAGTTATAAGAATGTAAAAAACCAGAAAAAAACTTTTGCGTTGGAGATTCATAATGTAAAATAACAGCTTCTGCCAGATTGACACCAATGAGACTGCGTTTCAATTGGGAGTTGTACTTTGGTGTGACCGTAATGATCTTTTTTTCGTTATTTTCAATGTTAATTAACTCAATCTGAATAGGTTGGTCTTTGAATGCATTGATTTCATGAATCAGTTGGTTGGCGCCTGTGATGTTTTGCCAGTCAGCTGAATCTGGTGCTTTAACTTGGACGATTTCGTCTCCAGTAGCCGCTCCAGCACGCTTAGCTGGTGAATTGGCAACCGCGTTGGCAATAATGACTCTATTTTCAGTGCGACCAAAACGGAAGTGATAGTTACCTATTAGTGGAATCGGCTCAGAAACAAAACCTGTATGAGCAAGAAGAATATAATAAATGGCAATTCCTAAAAAGGCATTCATCGCGACCCCGGCAATCAGAATAATAGATCTCTGCCAAGGTTTTTTAAAAACAAAGGCACGCTTTTTCAATGTATCACTCACTTCTTGCGCACCTTCTGTTTCATAATATTCTTCTCCGTACACCTTAACGAATCCCCCAATAGGAAGAAGATTGACGCTATAGAGTGTTTCACCAATTTTTATACCAAAAATGCGCGGTGGAAATCCCAGACCAAACTCTTCAACGAGAACTCCGCTTCGTTTGGCTGCAATAAAATGGCCAAATTCATGAATAAGTACAAGTCCAGAGAGTATGATGATAAATAAAAGGACGGGTAGCATAAGAATTCATTATACCATTGTTTGCCGAAAAAGAAGATGGCTAGACTTGTCTTATTTCTTGTTCTTTGGACTCTTTTAAACTTTGGATTTCGCCCATTGCTTGCTGTGTCTGGATGTCTATTTCTTTTTCCAGTCTGAATTTATCGTCTTCGGTAGCCGTCTTTTGTTCAAACATGAGCTTGATTTTTTTCCGACTATTGTCGCGTTCGTTACGTATCATACCCTTTCTCTCTTCAACTTTTACAGCTACTAATTTGACCATTTTTTCACGTTGTTCTTCAGAAAGTGGTGGAAGATGAATTAGTATTTTGTTTCCCTGCGGTTGGGGGTTAAGACCAAGCGGTGATTGTTGTATGGCTTTTTCGATGTCTTTTCCAGTTGAGGGGTCAAATGGAGTGATTGAAAGGGTTGTACTTCCCTCAAGCACGACTGTTGACAGCTCATTTAGTCGTAATCTTGATTGTCCGCCGTATGTCTCAACAGTTATACTTTCAAGAAGAGCGGGGCTGGCTTTGCCAGTACGGATGGACTTGAGATCTTCTTTCAGCTGTTCGATGGTTTTTTTTATATACGCTTGAAAGTCTGTAATTGCAGGGTCCATATCTTGATTATAGTTAATCTGTGCCCAATTGCCAACGAATAATCCGGCCAACTTTAATGTTTTCACCAAACTTTAACACCGCTTCTTTTATCAAATCTGAAATTTTTTTGCTGGGATCTCGAATATAATCTTGTTCCATTAAGGCTGAAGCATCTTTTGCAGGTACTGAAGCAACTTGCATCGCAATTTCAGTACCCAGTTTTTGAAACTCAGCATTTCCTGAAACAAAGTCTGTTTCACACATAAGTTCGATGAGGCTAGCAATTTTTTTATTGTGATGAACATAACTAAAGATTCCGCCTTGAGAGGTTGAACGTTCTTGTCTCTCAGATGCCTTTTTGGCACCCCATTCTTGCAGTTTTTTTTTGGCAGCGGTCATATCGTTGTCTGTTTCTTCAAGAGCTTTTTTACATAATGAAAATGAAACACCAGTTTCTTCACGCAGCTTTTTTAGTTTATGATAATCGATCATATAGTGCTTTCTCTACTCAGGCAGATTTACGGTTTTTCGTATATGTATCAAGAACCTCAGTTACGATATAACGAATGACTCCATCAGTATCGTCATTGGCGACTATAGGAAACTCTACCTGATCAGGATTGGAATTTGTATCAACCAGTGCGACGACTGGAATATGGTAAGCAATAGCTTCTTTGACTGCATTTTTCTCCTTTTTGATATCGATCAAAAACAATACATCGGGTCTCATTTCAAGAGTAACTAGTCCACCATAAAATTTTTCCAGCTTTGAAAGCTCTTTTTCAAGTTGAACTTGTTCGTGTTTAACGAATTTATTCCACTCACCTTGTTCTTTTTGCTCTTTTAATGTTTTTAGTTTTTTAACATTTTTAATAATCGTGTCAAAGTTAGTTAAAAGTCCTGGTAACCATTTATTCGTGATAGAAGGTATGTTGTTTTTTTTGCAGTATTCCAATACTGTTTGGCTGGCGATTTTTTTGGTTGCGACGACTAAAACAACTTTTTCCTCTTTAGCAAACCGGATCATGGCTGCTTTGGCAGTTTCCAGTTGACCAACAGTCTGCGATAAATCGATAATGGAAACACCGTTTATGATCTTGTAAACGTATTTACGAGACTTGGGAAATAATCTGTTTTTTTTATGTCCAAGGTGAGCACCAAGGTTAAAGAGCTTTTGGACCTCGCTTGCCACCGGGCTCGATGGGTTTTTTGTATCAGTCATAGTTGAAATTGTAGCAGGAAAGCACCAGATTTGCAAGGCTCGCTGGTTATGAAAGATTTAGTAGTTTCAGGTAGTCGCGGAATGAACCATTGATCTCCGGGTGTTTTAGTGCAAACTCAACTACAGTTTTCAAGTACTCGAGTTTATTGCCGGTATCATAATAGGTGCCTTTTTTGATCTCGACAGCATATACATCTTGTCCTTGCTGGCGCAGCAAATTTAAAGCATCAGTGTAGACATATTCTCCTCCTGGGCCGACCTGGCCTTTTTTTATGAGTTCATCTATGCACCCGAATATCTCAGGCGTGAAAATATAACCCGAAAGAATCGCCATATCCGAGGGCATTTTGTCTGGGCCTGGTTTTTCAACAATTTCAGACACTTTAAATGTGCCGGGTTCAACCTCCTCACCAGCAACATACCCATACCGTTTAGCATCTTCTGGTGAAGATTTACGCATGGAAGAGAGAATTGACGAACCATACTTTTCGTATGCGGCAATGATTTGTTTTGTACGGGAAGGCTCAGAGACGATAAAGTCATCACCAAACAAAACTAGAAATGGTTCATTTCTGATAATATGACGGGTGTTCCAGATAGGAGTGGCGTTGCCTAACGGACCTTTCTGTCTGACGTAGATGAAGTTGGCCATATCAGCCACCCGCTTAACTTCCTGGAGTTCTTTTTCTTTCCCAGAATCCTGTAAACGTTTCACAAGTTCAAACGGATAGTCAAAGTGGTCCTCGATTGTTCGTTTATGCCAACCGGTGACGATAATAATATCCTCGATACCTGCATCAACTGCTTCCTCAACAACATATTGAATAATCGGTTTATCGACAATCGGTAGCATCTCTTTCGGCATGGCCTTTGTCTGAGGCAAAAATCGTGTTCCGAAACCTGCCGCTGGTATAACTGCTTTTTTAATTTTCATACATGGGAGTTATTTACATTCTACTGTAATCTTTTGACTGACGGGGATTGAGTTATCGATAACAGCGCCAATTTCGGCAATACCTGGTTGAGTACAAACAAGGCTTGTCTCGACCTTGCCCGCGTCATCTGAAATAAGCGATTGATCTCGCAGTACACCAAGAGATGTTGTGAAACTGACAACTTTGTTGGCGATTGGTTTATTGCTTAAACTTCTGATAAATGCTGTGATCGTACTTTGTGACTGAAGTGGTACAGTAAGTGGCCAGGCAAGAAGTACTGATGTTGTTGGCGAAGGTGATTTATCTTCAGTTGCACGAGTTAGCCGCTTTAAGGGGTCTTGGGCGACGACCAAAACCGCAAACAAGGCAAAAACAATAAAAAAAAGGGAGAAAAGACCGATGAATTTTCTATCCATATTGCATCCAAATTAAGGATATCATTCTGAAACGTCTTTGTCAAATCAGGTAAAGGGGTTGAAACAAAGCTTATAGTATGTTATAATCCCAGCTATGTTTCGAGCAATTAGTGAGGCTTATAAAAAAAATTCACTAGACTCTCTCCAAAAGGATCTTGCATACCATGTAGGCAAAAGTGAGTTTTGGTTAGGTATGTTTACTATTTTTTTGGCTTTTTTTCTTTTCAGTAAACTTTCAGTTCAATCAGTGGTCCGATTGATGAAAACGTACAGAATTCAAGTCGTTCGAGTGGCACCGACGCCTTCATTCACGATTGCTGTACCTGATAAATCTCCAGTTGTATCCGTAAGTACTCCTCCATTACCAGCAACACGTCAGTACGTGGTTCAACAAAATGATAGTTATTTCACAGCGACCAGTCGAGTATGTGGAAACGGAGAAAATTATTGGTTTAACCAACAGCTAAACGGTGACCGGGCTTTACAACCGGGCGATACACTCATAATTCGCTGTAAGTAATGTTTTAAAGCTTGATCGTATCTCCCTCATGCGCTTGTTCTGATAAGATTAATTTGGCGATCGTATCTTCAAGATGACTGCGTAAAGCTCGCTCCAGGGTTCGAGCACCAAACGCAGCGTTATAGTTTTGTGAAACAATATCTTGTAAGGTTTTGTCAGAAACTTCCACTTTAACTTTATATAAAGAATAAATTTGCTCAAGTACCTCAGTAAGCATAGTACGGGCGATTATTGCTGAAGAACTCTTTGTAAGAGGTTTGTAGACGACGATTGCGTCGAAGCGATTGAGAAATTCAGGCGAGTATGTTTGATTTTTGATCAAGAAGTCGATAACTGCCTCCTGTGAAAATTGTAAATCAGGTTTAGTTTTTAACATACTATACATTAAGTCCGCCCCTGCATTACTGGTTGCAATGATTACCAGATTTTTACAGTCAATTCTTTTACCATAGCCGTCAGTAAAATATCCTTCATCCAGAATTGTTAAAAAAATATTAAGAAGATTTTTATCAGCTTTCTCCAGTTCATCAAGCAGCAATACTCCATACGGGTGTTCTTGTAAAGTTGCGGTCAGTTGACCTGGCGTATTTGATTCCTGAGAACCGATGAGTTTGGGGATATCATCTTTAGTTTGATACAGCGACATATCAAACCGAAGAAGCGGTGTCTCAACATCAAAAACTATTTGTGAAATGACCTTGGCAGTTTGTGTTTTACCAACCCCAGTTGGTCCTAGAAACAGAAAACTAGCAAGCGGTTTACTTCTTTTTCCCATAAGAAGAAAAGCTCGCCGTAGTCCAGTAGCCACTTGTTCAACTGCTTCTTCTTGTTCAACAATTGCTTTCCTCAGAAGCTCTTCAAGTTTCAGTAACTTTGATTTCATATCGCCTGTCATGGCAACAGGAATGTGAGTTTTATCTGAGAGTACTTTGTCTATATATTCAGGCAAAACTACATGTTGTTTCTGTTCGTCTGTAAAAATACAGGCTTCATCAAGAAGTTGGATCGCCTTTTCAGGAAAGGGAATCGCTGTAATAAAATGGTCGCATTTTTCAATTGTTTCTGAGACTGTTTCATACGGGATAATTACTTTGTATCGAAATTCAAACAAAATAGCCGCTTCAAATAAGATCTTGTAAGCTTCGCCTTTGGAAAGTTCATACACATCAACTTTTGAAAACAGTCTCTGAATCAGTGGATTGTGGGAAAGATACGTTTCATACGCAAAAGGGGTGGTCAAGCCGATGACATGTAAACTGGCTGAGCGGGCATACTTTTCAATTGAAGCTGCCATATCGACCCGGCCGACGCCTGATGAAAGATACCGGTCGATATGATCGATAACCAGGATGATATTTTTTGCTTCTTCCGCTTCTTTTAACAATTCATTGAGTAACTCCTCACGTTTTTTCGCGTCAATTTCTTGAGTTAATATTTTTTCAAGATTTAGTTTTAAAACGCGTTTGTACATGAGTAGGACTGTCACTTGACCTTCATAAATTTTCTTTGCTAATGCATCAACAATAGCGTGTTTCCCGATTCCTTCATCAGCTGATAAGATGATGTTGGCGTTTTCTGATTTAGATAGATCTCGCTCTAGCAGATTTAACTCTTTTTCTCGGCCGATAAAGTGGATACGGTCACTTTGATAGACTGTGGTAGTTAGTTCTTCTGTATAAATATCAAGCGTCGGTGTATATCCAGCCACCCAGTCACGCGCCAGAGGTGGATAGGCAAAAAGACTTTTTAATTCCCACCAGTTGTTTTTTTGGACGTGATTTTCATACCAGCTGTCAAACCATTTTTGAGCCTCCGGTACATTTTCCGGTTTTAGAACGTGATTTTGCATGAAACCTTTGTGGATTGCTTCTTTTTGTGATTCTTCACTCGGTTCAAGCGATTTTTTCCAGATGAGGATAGGAAGACTGACAAGAAAAAATACTGTTATTATAGGAATAATCAGTATTACAAGTGCTTGAATTACCATAAAAAATAGAAGTAAAGATATACGCATCACTAGTCCCATTCCTCTTGACACAAGATTAAAACTCATCTGATTCATAGAGTCTGATAGTGAGAGGTTTTTATGGGGAGATTCTGCTGTGAGATTTTTCCAGGGTTTAAATAATGTTCGCAAGAGCGTAGGCACGGAAAAAAAATACGGCAAAAAAATAAATATATTAAAAATTGCCGTGAAATAATTATGCAGTACCTCCTCAGCGGGAGATTTTTTTTCCATGAACTCATTCTATATCTTTTTGAGAGACTTTGCCAAGTGTTCTGTATCCAAAAGAAGTCGTTCAATCTCCTGTATGCCTTCATCCCAGAAACTTTTTTTTGAGATATCGATTCCCAAATCACTGAAAATTTCCCTCGGAGACTTGGATTTTCCAGCTGAAAGAAAAGTTTTCACATCTGAGATAAAGTGTTTGTCAGAGCGAACTTTGTGCTGAAGCGCTTTGGAGATAAGAAGACCGCTTGCATATGAATATACATAGAAAAAGTAACGTATATGGTTCCAGTACACCCACCAGTTTTCCGACCCTGGAGATTGTTCTACTGACGGACCCATATACGAGGCCATGTGTTTTTGAAACAGCGCTCCGATGACTTCTTTGGATAAGTACCCTTGTTGTCGGAATTCAGTGTGAAGTTCCTGTTCAAATGTATACGCTGCAATCTGTCTAAAGATCGAAGAAATATCGTCATTCAGTTTTTTCATCATAATGGCAAACTTCGTTTCATCGTCCGCTGTATGAAGAAGCTCTTCTAAGACAAAGTCTTCCATAAAGGTACTGGCAACTTCAGCAGTCGACGTTGGAGTACCAAAGTTTAAAGCATTCTGGGAGGCACGGACAAGCTCGTTGTTGATTCCATGACCCATCTCGTGTGCAAGCGTTAAAACATCAGTCAGTTTATCAGTATGATTTAATAGAATGTAAGTTGGTTCAGATAAAAGATAATGGGCGCAAAAAGCACCACTCCGTTTCCCTTTTGCAGGATAAACATCTATCTGGCCATTCTTCACAAAGCCTTGAAAAATTGCAGTAAACTGTGAATCTAGTTTCGAGAAAACACGGGTGATAAAGTCCACCGTATCCCTGTATGTATACTTTTTTTCAATGTCACCGATGGGAATATTTCTTTCATGATATTTAAGTTTTTTAATTCCAAGAACGCGACTTTTTAATGTATAAAACCGTTGTGCCACGGCAAATCTCTTTGACACCGAATCAATGACAACATCAACAATATCAGACTCAATATCATCTGCCAAATGTCGTGAACTATCAGGTCTTTTGAAACCTCGCAGTTCATCATCAATTTTCTTGTTCATGAGTACTGAGTTTATTTCGGCTTCAGCAACATCGGCATATGAGCGTAAAATTTCATGAATGGCGTGACCAGCTGAATCTCGGGCCGGTTTATGCCGACTCTCAAGCAGTCCAAGAAGTCTAGTAAACGGCATCTCTTCTGACTTACCTTGTTCATCGATCATTTTTTTTGTCGTTTTGGCCAAAAATCCTGAAGTTAACTTGACCCAGTTACCGTATGAGGTAATTGATTTCAAGTTTAAGATTTTTTCTTCTTTATCTGACAAAATATAGTTTGATTCATCAAATAGTTTTTTTAGATAGTGTTTATAGGGTGTAAGTGGTTTATACGTCAACATGATCTTTTGCACCGGCACAGCAATTCTTGAGATATTTAACGTGAAAAACTGGATGTCATTTTGAATTTTTAAGGTAAACTCCTCGATTTTGGCATACTTGGCTTTTAATTCTGGATTGTTTTCATCTTGACTGGTACGTAAGTCGAAGTAATACATTTCATCGGCTCCGTACGCATACAACTTCATCCATTTATCATATTCGTCAAGCGCTTCTTTTAAAACAGCCGGTTTATTCAAATAATCATTCCGATTTTTCCACGTATTGATGAAGCGATAACTTTTTTCTTTCATTTCGGCTCTCCTTTTCTCCATTAATGGATCACTGTCATTTCCATAAAGTGGTGAAAGATTCCAAGATGTGGGGAGTTTTTTTGTTGACACCATATCGATATTATATCAGGAACGCAATTTTTTATTATATTTGCCTATTGACAATTTGTAAAAAAAGTATCTTAATGAATTTATAAATCCATGACATATAGAATGGATGAGGCGGATAACTTCAGTTATCTGCAAATTTCACCAAACATTCAAACAAAATCTTTTCAAAAGACGACTCCTTTTTATCCCGAATTTAAAAAAACCTGTTCCCTCACGAGAGTTTTTTTGCATTCTCCGCAATTACTAATGCAATCATTTTTGAGAGGAGGTGATTTTCATGCGCAAAAGAAAAACAGCTAAAAGAGCAACGTCAAAAAGAAAATCAACTAGAAGACGCCGCTAACTTTTTTAACTAAAAAACTACCCGTGCAGAATTAGTTCAAAAAGCGCGGGTATTTTTTTGATTTCGCGCTTGACATTTCGAAAAAATCAGTAATAATTTTATACATATTTTGCGCAAGAATTTTTCATCCTATATGAAACGTAAACGAGATAAAAAACTCAAAACAATAAATCAGAAAAAACACGCTTCTTCCAACGAACAAGCTTTAACAGGCAAGACGCTTCTTGTAGTAAATACCGGTTTTATCAAAAAAAAGTTCATTTTTCAGATATTAAAAAAACTCGGATTAACAGTCATTTGCTTAAATCGTGAAAAAAACTGGGCGGCACCTTATGTTGATCACTGGATACTGGCAGATACCTACAATCATAAAGAATCACTTCAAGAAGTTTCAAATTTTATTCTTAATAATCGCTCAAACAAAATCGACGGTGTCGTCACATTTTGGGAAGATGATGTATTGTTGACAGCAAAGATTGTTGATAAGTTTAACTTTATTGGTATCCCCTATCACGTTGCCAAAAAAGTACGCAATAAGTTTTTGTTCCGAGAATTTTGTCAAGCGAATGGTATCCCTACTCCTCGTCACCATCTCATCCGCAGCAACGCTGATTTGGGATATGTGCTTGATAATTTGAAGTTTCCCTTGGTGATTAAGCCAGCCTACGGGAGTCAAAGTAACTTCGTGACAAAAGTTTCAGATCGGGATGAGTTGTTTGAGTGGTACAGTTATATTAAAAAAAATATTTCAACAAATATCGAGTCGGCATTGGCTGATGGACTGGATATTTTTGTTGAAGAGTATATTGATGGTGATGAAGTTGATATAGATTTACTCATTCAAAATGGAAAGGTAAAATTTTATTCTATATCAGATAATTATAATAAAGAGAGAAACTCGTTTTTTTATGATAGCGGCCAGGCAATTCCCTCCAACTTGCCACAAGAAAGTCAACGGGCGCTGATTGAATTAGCAGAAGAAGCTCTTGAGAAACTTGGCGTACAACATGGTTGCGTGCATTTTGAAGCCAAATCTACTCCCCAGGGTGCGGTGCCAATTGAGATTAATCTTCGAATGGGCGGCGACTATGTTTATTCATATATACGAAGCGCCTGGAATGTTGATCTCATTGAGGAAAACGCCAAGATCGCTGTCGGTCAGTATATAAAAGTCCAAAAGCCTGAACATCCGTATAAGTACATTATTGGTTGGGATCTCTTTCCTGACGACTCAGGAATTTTGGTGCAACTTGATATTTCAGATAGAATTCGCAAGCGAAAGTATCTGGAACAGCTTGAAATTTATAAAAAAATCGGTGAGCCGGTATTGGTTCAACCCGATGGTTTCGAGTATGTCGGTTGGTTGACAGTTAGTGGACGTAATGCAGTCGATGCCCAGGACAATCTTAACGATGCTTTACGATACATTAAGTATAAAGTGGTCAAGTTTGATCCGGCCTCATCAATTGGTAAAACTTCAAGAAAGCATCGCTATACTTTTGCCTCCTTAAATAGAGATACGTTGATTCGTGCTGCCAAAATTGAGAGAATCCGCCGAGTCTCTTCTCGCAATGTGCGCAAGTTACATGTGGGCATCGCCTGTAACATTTATGAGGGTAATCATGAAAATAGCGTTGAACAAGATCTTATGTCTGTTGGGAAAAATATCGAAGAGACGCTTTTAAAGCGCGATTATAAAGTGACTTTTTTTGACTTTAATAAATTACCAAAAACATTTAGTGAACTATCCCAAAGCGATATCGATATCGTTTTTAATGTGTGTGAACGCATCAATGACTCAAGTCTGCTTGAACCTCACTCGGCTGCTGTGCTTGATAGTCTACAAATACCGTACACCGGTTCGAATCCGCTGACTTTAGCAATCTGCATAGATAAAATTCGTGTGAAAAAACTGTTATCGTATCACGATATCCCTACACCTAACTGGGATTATGTATATACGATGGACGATGAGATCGATGAAGACTTACGATATCCTCTAATTATTAAACCTGGAAACACTGATAACTCAATTGGTATCACCAATGAATCTGTTGTCACCAATAAAAAAGAACTCGAACGGCAGTTGGAAAAAGTGGTTGTCAGCATGGGTAGACCGGCCCTTATTGAAGAATACATCGAGGGTGATGAGTATGATGTTTCAATTATCGGTAACGACGATGAACATGATATCCGCGTACTTCCCCTCTCTCGGTCGATGTTTAAAGACATGCCTGAAGGGTATTGGCACATTTATCCATATGACGCCAAGTGGACCAATAGTGAAGTGTATGACAAAGGAATTAAAGTCCAGCGTCCGCCAAAAAACATCAGCAAGCGTTTAGAGTCGCTCATCTCGGAAATTTCTTTAGATACGTACAATATTCTCGATTGTCATGATTACGGCCGCGTTGAAGTACGAGTCGATCAAGATGGCAATCCCTATGTGCTTGAGTTAAATCCCAATCCGTCAATCAATATCAACGACTGTGTTCCGGCATGTGCTGAACTTATTGGCATGGATTATGGCGACTTTATTGAAGAAATTATCAAAATGGCCATTAAACGTTATAAAAACAGACCCCCCTACTATCATCTTCAGACGAATCTTATATAATGGTGGGCACTCAGGGCTCCAGGTGGAACACCTTTATTACTAATTTACTTGAAGTATCTAAGAAATTGAAGGAATTGGGTATTAGTAATGATACTTAAATAATTTTACCTTTTTTCTTCCAGATATTAAAAGCTTTTTTAAAAATACCCAAAGATATTAACCAGGGGGCCTCAACTGCAATAAAAGGTAACCAAAAATATTTTTTGGGATTATTTTTTTTAGAGCCTGCCATAAATATGATAATAAGAGAACAATTTGAGAAAGTCAAGACTAAAATAATAAAGAAAGAATACATTTGTGCTCCAGACAACTGGAACACTTTTAGTTTCAAGATTTGTCGGTTTAATCATTTGTCTGGTCATTTCAAAGCTAATGTGGCCGCTGAGGGATTCGAACCCCCGACTTATTCGATGTAAGCGAAGCGCTCTACCAACTGAGCTAAGCGGCCAGATAGAGGTAATTATAGGTGAATTACATATATTTCTCAAGCTAAAAGGAGTATAATAACACGGTATGAAACCTGAACTCTTCAGAAATATAGGAGCGCGAGTTAGTGAATTTTTTAAACCACAGACTGGTATTGATTATCGACTTGATATTGAAAAGCGAGAATATGAGCTTGTGGTAGTTAAAAAAATCAAAGATGTTTATCTTCATATTGAGAAAAATCCTCTAGCACAAGTGGTTGGCAATGGTGATTATTATGCGCAACAACTTGTTGAGCTGCAGCCAATTTTACGTAACTTCAGAAATGAATTAATCCTAAATGAGAGCGTCGATATCCCTTCTCATTATTCCGATACTGCCAAAAAACTAGTTGAAAAAGTTTCTGAAGAAGATCGTATAGGAATACGTAAACTAGGATTAAATCAGGCGAGACTGGAGTTAAACAGTACTGTTGCAAAATATCACTTAACAACAGAGAATCGCAATTTATATCTTGAAAGAATTCAACTCATAGACACAGAGATTGCTAAACTTTCTCAGGAAGAAATCCACTAGTGGGTGCGGATAGAATCGAACTATCGGTCTCTTCTTTATCAGAGAAGTGTTTTACCACTAAACTACGCACCCGGTGTGTTAAAATTATACCACACGTGTACCAGTTGACAGCTTTGCTTCCCGCTGGTATCGTTAAAATACGGCTTAAGCTGATATCTATTACTATACTACCACATGCTCTATTTCTCGGAGGAAAAGGGAAAAAATGTGTTGACTGAAGACGGGATTACCGTGGGATATCTTGAAGACTTCATTTTTCTCGTAAGCGAACAACCGACAATTACTAAGTTAGTGATCCGCGCCGCTCACAATAATAAGTTGATTATCCCCATAAAGTATTTGGTGAAGCTTAACTCACATATAACTATTAGCAAACAGTATGAAATAGCCCAACTTGAAGATAATGAGCTTTATGTTCTCAAAAATCTTCTTGATAAACAAATCATCGATCTTCAAGGAAATAAAATTGTGCGTGTTAATGATGTGGCTATACAAGATAAACCTTTACTCTATGTGGCTGGAGTGGATATTGGCATCATCGGGATATTGCGGTGGTTGCGACTGGAGAAAGTGTTTTTCAGTGTGTTTCAATTTTTCGGGAAACGCCTTACCTCAGATTTTCTTCCGTGGGGAGATATTCAGCCGCTTGAGCTTGCACGAGGCCGCGTCCAGTTGAAAAAAGAAGAAGAGAAACTGGAAAAAATTCCTCCTGAGGATCTGGCAGATCATCTGGAAAAAACAAACATTGTTAATATCCGAAAAGTACTTAACATTCTTGATAAAGAGTATGCAGCCGATGTTATTGCTAACTTAAACATCAATTACCAGACGGCTCTCTTTCGACAGCTTCCAGTTGAAGACATTGAAAAAATTATTTCACTTATGGATCCTGATGAAGCAGTTGATATCTTATTGACATTTCCGACGAAAAAAAGAGAAAACGTGTTGGCGCTTCTTAATGAAAAAATTCAGAAAAAAATTCTTCATCTTCTTAATCTTTCAACGACCGATATTGGAGAAATGTTAACAAGTGAATACCTGACAGTCTCACCCAAAAATACCGTGAAAGAAGTGATAGACATTATTCGAAAATCCACGACAGATTATTCTTTCCTAACATATATTTATGTATTAAACGAAAACGGCCAGCTGACAGGTGTTTTTAATCTCCACGAGGTGATATTGCATCCGCAAGACACGGTCGTTTATAAATTTATGACCCAGAATGTAACCGTTTTACATATGACGACGCCTCGTGAAATCGCTATCAAAAAAATGATTAAATATAAGTTGTTTGCGTTACCCGTTATCGATCGAGAAAAACAGATTCTGGGTATTGTGACGTTTGATGACATTGCTCAAGATTTATTGGAGAAAGTATGAAAGATATTATGAAGTTTTTTCAAAGTATGTTTCGCCGACGGAGACTGCTTGTACTTCTGGCAGTTTTTGGCCCGGCGACGATCACGGCAATTTCTGATAACGATGCTGCTGGAGTTGCAACTTACTCTCTTTCAGGAGCCAATTTCGGCTATACAATACTGATTATTCTTATACCAATAACAATTCTTTTAGCAATTACTCAGGAAATGGGTGCCAGAATTGCGGTCGTCACAGGAAAAGGTCTCGGCGATCTTATAAGAGAAAAGTTCGGAATCCGGATGTCGATTTTCATTTTTTCACTTCTTCTTATTGCTAATGTTGGTACGATCGTGGCTGATTTTTCAGCAGTCAAAATCTTTTCTACTATGTTCAATGTTCCTCTGGTACCGACCGTTTTAATTGTTCTTATCTCAATTATTCTTTTCGTGACCCGAGGAAACTACTCAACAAACCAAAAAGTATTTCTGTTCGGTGTCATTTTGTATTTTGCCTATGTTTTTTCGGCAATCAAGTCCCAACCCGACTGGCCACAGGCGATAAGCCATTTGATTATACCGAGTAACTTCAAATTTTCCAAAGAGTTCATCATTACGGCAATAGCAGTACTTGGTACAACAATTACTCCCTGGGGACAATTTTTTATCCAGAGCTTTGTCATTGATAAAAAATTGTCCATCGACAAACTAAAGTATGTTCAGACTGAGACATATTTTGGTGCAATTTTAACTGATTTTTTCACTTTTTTTATGATAGTGGCTACTGCAGCAACGCTTTTTACCCATCATATTTCGCTGCAATCTGGAGAGCAAGCGGCTTTGGCGATTAAACCGTTTGCTGGTGATTTGGCAAGTGTCCTGTTTGGAATTGGATTAATGAACGCTGCTCTTATGGGTATCGTGATTATTGCTTTGACAACAGCTTACGCATTTTCGGAATTTTTTGGTTTTGAAGGCAGTTTGGACGCGCCATTTGTCAAGGGAAAAATGTTTTATGGGATTTTCTTTTTTCAGGTTATTTTAGCAGCGCTAGTTATTATTTTGCCAAATATTTCACTTTTTACTGTTGTTTTGTATACGCAATCGTTAAACGCGATCTTGCTTCCTGTGGTTCTCTTTTTTCTTCTTAAATTCACCAATAACAAAGGCATTATGGGTCAGTATGTTAACAAAACTTGGTATAACTATTTTGCGATTTTTTCGATTATCTGTATTATTGCTGCAGCCACAATCGCTGTACTTAGTTCGTTTGGTTTGATTTAATTATGAAAAAAATGATAATCATCGCCGATTGGGCAGCAGACTCGTTATCCTGTCAGGAGGTGAAAACTGCTATTGAAGGGTTTCTAAAAGATCCAACATATCCTAATATTTCGTTTGTTGCCACATCTTCTTCAACGATCCAAACAGGATATGTATTGGCTCAGTTGGTTTATGATGAAGAACGGTTTGGCAGGTCACTTGAGACAGTTATCTATCAAAATACTGACCCAAGGATTCAATCGGCAGACAGTGGTGAACCACAAGAAGCAAAATTTATTATCATTAAACTGACTTCAGGTATGTATCTCTGTGGCCCAAATGCTGGATATAATTTTTCTTTTATAAAAAAACAGATAGATAAAGTTTTTACGTATTCCATACCCGATCATGGAGAACAATTCCGCTCACGAGATCTGTATCCAAGAATAGGTGCTCATCTCATGGATGCTATGGAAGAAGATCTTGAACTGGAAGAGATAGCAGCCGATACGATCCCATCACTTCAAGGTTACTACATCGGTCATATTGATAATTTTAGCAATATAAAAACCACCATTACACTTGAAGATCTAAAAGGAAAGTATGAGTTTAAAAATATGGTGAATGTCAAAATAGGCGATGTTGAAAAAACAGCTACGTTTGTTGATCGCTTATTCGGCTATAAATCAGGTGAACTTGTCATCTATCCGGGTTCGTCTGGACCTCAAAATAACCCTTATCTTGAAATCGCTATCTGGAGGGACTTTACTCTGGTCGTGCATTCTTCAGGTGCGCAAGAATTCAACAATCCCCTGCCAGGTACAGAAATAAAATTGAGATAAAATATCGGTCTTTTTTAGTCTAATAATCGGGTTAGGATCCCCTTTGACGTGAGTCGCCGGGAAAATGGATGAGTTTCACTACATCATCGGTAGTTTACTTTTTACTAGTAATGAGAAAGTAAAAAAAAGAAAGGAGGTGATCCATCCGCTCCTTCCAGAACGGATACCTTGTTA
>CAZAEE010000010.1:0-34001 GCA_964484325.1 uncultured Gammaproteobacteria bacterium | reverse complement strand
GATCTAACATCTCAGTATTACCTCAAACAAAAACGTTTCGGTATTACTAATTTTACCCTTTATGATAAAAAGACATTGGAACTATTTTGCGGCCATAATTTTAGGAATCTGTTGGGGCTGGTTGCTTTTTACATTTGTTCTGCAACGATTCAATTTCGAAAAAATTATTTCACCGCTTACTAATCCTATTTTTCACCATACTGTCATGGCGCCTGCACTTTCTGGATATAAATTATTTAGTTTTGCACCTGGATGGGCATATAACTACATTGACCGTGTAGATTTATCAGGCATCGAAGCAGTGGCTCATTTTGATGTACCAGTGAATGATGATGGTACTCTTATGCAAGATATCACAGGATATGAGCTACTAAAAAGCGATAAAACACTTGATCTTTTCCAACGAGCACGCAGTCAAAATATCCAAGCATTAATTACTCTCTCACAAACAGATATTCCGACTATTAAATCTATATTAAACAACCCTTCTGCTCAACAAAATCTTGTCGATGAGTCACTTGCCGAAATGAATGATACTGGCGCTACAGGAATCAATATTAACTTTGAACTGGTTGATGAAAAAGATCCTTCATATAGACAAAAATTTACTAATTTTGTCAAAAATTTTAGTGATCAATTGCATAGTCGTGCACCTGGCTCATATATTGCCATTACTTTATATCCTCAAGCGACTACGGATCAAACATATGATTTGCGAGGAATTGCTTCGTCTGCAGATAGAATTTTTGTTCAAGCAGGCAATTTTCCTGTACCCGAAGTACGCAACGGTAAAATCAGCGTACCTTTGTATGCTGGTAAGGAAAAAGACTATTTGGCACAGCTTGGTCAAATAATGAAAGAGTTTAGTAACCAAGTACCAAAAGATAAATTAGTGCTTGAGCGGGCATGGTATGGAAATGGTGAGAATTACCCGATGTATGAACCAGATTTCACGCGTTCAAAACGCAATATTTTTGACCTTGCTTCGTCAAACCAGTTAAAAACTCCTTTGAGTCCTGAAATACTTAATCAATTGCTCGATGGGGTACCAGATAGTGCTAAAGCCGCCGCTCGCCATAATCTGCCTATTATTGCTAAAGCTCTTGAACAAGAGGGAATCCTAAATCGAAATGTGTTAGCGTACGCTTTGGCCACTGTTGAACATGAGACTGCAGGTACGTTCGAACCAATTTCAGAATTTAAAGGTCGCAAAAGCGCCCGACGACTAGGGTATGAAGGAGGAGCGAATTTTTATGGGAGAGGGTTTATTCAACTTACACATCTGAGAAATTACGAAAAAATGGGAGAACGCTTGGGTCTCGGCGATCTCCTTGCCCGAGAGCCAGATTTAGTGTCGAAGCCGGAGATCGCCGCCGCAGTTTTAGCAGTATTTTTCAAAGAAAATGGTGTTGCTAAATCGGCTACCGAAGGAGATTTTGTCGGAGCACGTATACCAATTAATCCAGACTATATGGGTTGGCAGATCGCCACATTAGCCTGGAAATACATTATTTAAACTTATGAATTACACACCTCTTGGCGTCGAATATTTGCGTAAAAATTTGCACCCCAAAAAGATCAATAAACTTCTCATAGCGTTGGCCCTCATTTTTTTTCTATTAATTAATCTTATTAAAATTGATCCGGGTAAGTTTGTTAATCCTCTTGGTTCAAGGGATAATGTTTTTTCAGAAGTAAAAAACCATTTAGAAACCATCAAAAACCCTTATAGGTTGCATACTCCAGCATCAATTGTGCCTCAAGTATATGCCGATGCAAATATACCGGATGCGAATACCTACGCAGTGATCGATTATGACACAGGCAACGTAATACTTCAAAAAGATATGGCCAAAACAGTATCTATCGCTTCTCTTACCAAAATTATGACTGCAGTAGTGGCTCTTGACTTAGCTTCTCCCGATGAACTTTTCACAGTAAGTAAAACCGCAGCCGATGAAATTCCGACTAAAATTGTCGTTAATGCAGGCGAACGTATGAGTTTGTGGGAACTAATGCACGCCAGTCTTATGACATCGGCCAATGATGCCACAGAAGTGATTAGAGAGGGAGTAGACGCCAAATATGGCAAGCCTATTTTTATCGATGCCATGAATGAAAAAGCCAAACTCATTGGTCTCAAAAATACTCATTTTATGAACCCTCAGGGGTTCGACGACCAGCAGCACTATAGCACAGCCGAAGATTTGGCGATATTGTCTCACTATGCTTTAACTAATTATCCATTAATTGCCGAGATTGCTCAGATACAACAAATGGATTTACCTGCTAATCCATATCACCATGCGCATCATTTAGTCAACTGGAATGGTCTTTTAGGCGTCTATCCGAATGTTTTTGGCATGAAAATAGGCAATACAAACTGGGCTGGTACAACGACTGTAGTTGTCTCAGAACGCGAAGGTAAAAAAATTCTGGCAGTATTGCTTGGAGCATCCAATGTCTTAAGCCGCGATATGCAAACAGCTCAGCTTCTAGACGCAGGCTTTGAACAACTGGCAGGGCTGGATCCGGTGAATGTCACCGAAGACCAACTCTACGCCAAATACGCCACCTGGAACTGATCATAACTTCGTTTGATATAATCAGTGCATGAAAGTGTATATAGCGGCACGTTTTTTTGAAAAAAATAAAGTTAGGGAAATATATAAACAACTTACTGATAAGGGTCATACAATATCTGCCGATTGGACAGTTCATCTTAACGCTAAACCCTATGATAAAAATAGAGAATTATCGCGTGATTATGCGATTGAAGATATAAATGGTGTTAAAGATTGCGATATTTTTATCTTAATAACAAGTGAAGAAATAGGAGCGGGAACTTCAACAGAATTAGGAGCTGCAATAATGTCTCATATCACCCGCGGAAAACCTAAAATATATATTGTTGGTGAGTATATAAGTAAAAATTTCTGCTTTTTCCATCCTTCAGTCATTCACCGAACCTCAATAAATGATGTTCTAAAAGAAATATGAACAAAAATATCGAAGTCGAACAGAGAGGTCCGCTTACCAAAAAACAATTTCTTGCACTTAATGCATACTTGCGTAAAAAAGCTAAATTTAAAGGGTTTAAGGAGCGAATTCTTATCGATTATTCGACTTTTATTGCTAGTGAAGGTATCAAAAACCGCAAAAGAGATATTAGATTACGTACAACCAACGGAATACCCGAAATTATGATCAAATTAGGCCGTTGGGGAGGATCAGAGAATCGGAAAGAGTTATCTCTAATTGCTCAAAAAGGCGAATTTGATAAATTAGTGCAGATTTTTGGCGCTTTGGGTTTAACTAAAGGAGCATTGGTTATTACGAAGACTAACGTATATATGTATAAAGGTATAGATTTTGCCGTAGTTGATGTCTGTGGTAAGAAATATATCTTTGAAGCTGAATTAATGGTTAAAAGCAGTAAAAAAATCAATCAAGCAAAGGAAAAAATCGACAAAGTAATTGGAGATTTAGGATTAAGAATTTATTCAAACGAAGAATTTTATCAATATATTGAAGATTTAAATAAAAAAAATATCGCCAAATTTTTTAAATTTGAGGACTACAAAGAAGGATACTTTAAAAAAAGGTTTAAGGTGTAATTTTTAGGTAAAGATATCTTCTTTTAGGCTTGGATTTTGTTCCACACGTATCGTGCTCCGACGGTGAATAAAAACGAGAAAAAGAAAACAGATAGCATACATTTAGTATATCACGGATTTTAAGAAGAATGTAAATATTATGTAAGGACACTGTAAGAAGGCTCTAATCTACGCTTGACAGGGCTCAAATCACTGAGCAGGTAACGATGAGAGTTCTTTCTGTGCCTGTAAGATGACTGTGTCGTAGCTTCCATTAGTATTTTCACTCTTAAATATCTCTATACCTCTTTCGAGATGAGTTCTTGCTTCGTTGTAAATCCCCAAATTTTTATAAGCTGTGCCCATACTAATATGCGCGTATGCTGAATTATCGCTTAACCGTAAACTTTTTTGAAACTGTATAATAGCATCTTCATTGCGGTTCAATCTAATCAATTCATCACCGACGGCGTTGGAAACAACTACATTACTAGGATCAAGTTCTTCTGCTTTTTTATAGGCGTTGAGGCTGTCATTTTGGGTACCAATGGTATTAGGCCAGCCGTATGCGTCGCCGAGATTAGACCATAATAGTACATTGTCAGGCTGGGCATCTACTGCCATTTTTGCTTCTCTAATATTTTCATCAGCTATTGGTTTAATTGCAGTGACATTATTTCCCAAATCTCTCATCTGTTTAAACAATTCTTGTGTTTTATCGTAATGTACTTTTGCCTGAGGTGACATAGATTGTTTGCTGGCGTTTAATGATTGAGCAGGTCTATAATCACCGGCAAACCCTTTCATGCCTAGGCTAATTCCTTGTAATAAGGTAGCACCGATATATCCAAAAAATAACAGCATTGCAAGTATTGTAAGGAAGACAGCAAGAGCTGTTTTTGGAGGTTGACCAGTTTTAATAACAACTGTACCAGCAAATTTATCATGCAATGCTTGTTTTTTCTTATCCCAGATTACCCAAAGGTATCCCAAGCCAAATAAAAAGACCAAGGTTAGACCTGACAGTATAAATCCAATGTATCGTATAAAAGCTGTTGGATAGGTCAATTTTTCACCATTATCTCTTACGATTTTTATGCCAAGCAATTTCTTCCCGGGAGTAGCTCCATCATAATTTACCCAGAAAATCAGGTAATACGCGAGTCCAAAAGCAAATGCTATTAGTGTCCCAAGTAACTGGTTTGACGAATGTTGCAGTTTTTGCATATCGGCTATAGTTTGAGCCTGAAACACTGCAAATGGATCATTGCCCAGCATGGACTGAATAATTATCCCTAATGGGAAAAATATAAGAAGATCTACCCAATAAGCCAGAAATCGAGCTCCAAAGCTGGCGTATTGTTGTTTCGAGGCGTTATTTTCCATATCTTTGTATCTGGTCTTTAGCTTATTATAAATGATTTCTGTAGAAGTCAAGTGTATTCTGGTTGATTTTTAAGCCAGAAAATGTTATTTTTAACTTATGTCGATTTTAATTAGCCTTATAGTAAGCGCTATTGCAGTTTTTGTCGCCGGCTATATTCTTCCTGGTGTAAGCGTGGACAATTTCGTCACCGCTCTTGTTGTAGCTGTACTTATGGGAGTCGTGAATGCCTTTATTAAGCCTATTTTGACAATTCTTACATTGCCGATCACCATTATGACGCTTGGGCTTTTCATGTTTGTCATTAACGCTCTCCTAATTTTACTCATTGATTACTTAGTGCCTGGATTCAAGGTAGATGGGTTATTGTGGGCTTTGGTGTTTAGTTTGGTTGTGAGCATAATCAGCTCTGTCTTGGGCTCGCTTGCTAAGTAAATTTTTACCTCATTTATAGCTTTTTTATGGATACACAGATCAATTGTCCAAAATGTAACAATAAATTTCCACTCTCAGAAGCGTGGACGCATGATTTGGAAGAGCAAATAACAAGCAAAGTCAAAGAATCTCACAAAAAAGAAATAGAAGATATTAAAAAGATTGAAGCGGCGCGTGTACAAAAGGATCTTGATGATAAATATAAATTAGACTTTGAAGATCTAAAAAAACAATTAGCCGAAAAAGATGAAAAAGTTGGTGAACTGAGAGATCATGAGATAAAACTTCGTGAAGACAAAAGAAAAATAGAGGAAAAAGAAAAAGAATTAGAGCTAACGGTAGAGCGAAGAGTCGACGAAGAAAGAAAGAAAGCAGAGAAGCAAGGACTTGATAAGGCAACTGCAGAATTTAAGTTGCAATTGTTCGAAAAAGAGAAGCAGCTTGAAGCAACGAAAAAATCACTTGAAGAGGCGCAACGCAAAGCATCTCAAGGATCCCAGCAGATACAGGGAGAGGTTTTGGAATTAGACGTAGAAAATGAGCTGATTCGACTTTTCCCTAACGATATCATAGGAGAGGTCGCGAAATTCAGAAATGGGTCAGATGTTATCCAGCAAGTTAAAAGTGTAAAAGGAGCTAATTGTGGAAAGATATTATGGGAGTGTAAGAATACGAGCAGTCCCTTTAAGAGCGAGTACATCAAGAAGATGAAGGAAGATCTTTTAAGAGAAGGAGCGAATGTAGGAGTAATCGTATCGAAAAATTTGCCAAAGGAAGCAATGAATGGGATGGGGCAAATAGAAGGCGTTTGGGTATGCAGCCAAGCCTTGACAGAATGTATCGCAACAATATTAAGGGAAAAATTAATAGAAGTGGCTAAAGAAAAATGGATTGCAGAGCATAAGGGTGGAAAAAATGAAGCTCTGATTTCATATTTCACAAGCCACATATTTATCCAGCAAGTTCAAGAATTAGTTGATGTATATACACAAATGAAAGAGCAAATAAGCAAAGAAAGAAGATTGTTCGAAAAAGGATGGACAGAAAGAGATGTTCAGCTACAAAGATATATCACAAGCACTGCAAGAATTGTTGGTACTGTACAAGGTCATCTAGGTTCAGCCATGCCAGCAATAAAAGGCTTTGATGCGCTCGAGTTAGAGGATGGGCAGTAGTGTATCATAAGACATATGAAGCGCCAAAATAATCTCGATAATTTTTTTATTCCTTTATCAAGAATAATTCTCGTCATCCCAATTTTTGCAATTATTATTGCCTTGTTTTTTAGAACAACCGGTAAACTGACGCTTACTTCAAAACAAACCATTCCTTCGCCAATTCCAACAATTATGGTGCCGACTCCAACCCCCGAAATCAAAATAGATTTACAAGGACCATATATGTGTGCCAAAACAGACGGCGCATCCAAAGTTACAGTCAATATAAAAAATAAACAAATTTATGCACAAATTATGCGAGATAATACTAGTGATTATGTTCTATTAAAAGGAGATTGTTTGTATAGATGGCAAGGATATCGAGGTGACAAAACGTGTGGTATCTCGCAGTTTATGACTCTCTACGACACTATGTCGGCGTTTGGCGCAGTAAACGCGAAAACCATTATGGATGCAATTGCGTCTTCGGGTTTTGCATCTGCAAGTGATGAAGCGATGTTGGGCGACGTGATGCAAACTTGTCAAAAACAAGAAGTTGCGGAAAGTATTTTTGTGGTTCCAACTAATGTAACTTTTAAAGACAGCCAACTCCTCAAAGATATGAAACCTCTTACTCAATAAAAAATGCCCTGGCTACGACCTAGTTTCCCCTACTGCGATTTGCAGCGAGTATCATCGGCGCTGACTCGTTTCACTTCCTTGTTCGGGATGGAAAAGGGTGGGGCCAAGTCGCTCAAGTAACCAAGGCAAGTCTATTATAAGATATAAAGAAAAAAAAGGCAAGTAAAACATGTATAATGGTAAAAGTTATGGCAGACGATCACGCCCAAACTGAAGCTTCCAAGGAAAGCGCCCAAGTCTTTCACGCCTTTGTATCCCATCCGCAGGCATTGTTTGAGGGCCAGACTGACAGCGAATACATCATCTTGCTGCTCAGAGCTCATCCGATCACCCAAATCCCTTGGGTTATAAACAGTATATTTTTATTAATTATTATAGGAGTATTAAATCTCTTTCTGCCGCTGTTTTTAAACATGAGAGAGATACTTTTTTTTAATATTTTTCTGATTTCCGTTGATCTTGGATATGTGTGGTTTAACTTTTTATCCTGGTATTTTAACGTCGGCATCATTACAAATGAGAGAATTGTTGACATAGATTTTAGTGGTATTCTGTATAAAGAAGTCTCAGCGACAAGATTAAACAAAATAGAAGATGTCACTGATAAAACAGGTGGATATCTTCGATCGCTGTTTAACTTCGGCCACGTGTATGTGCAAACAGCGGGTACTGAGGAAAATATTGAGTTTATTGATGTACCGTTTCCGTCGCGAGTTGTCAGAGTGATTAATGATCTCATGGGACCTAATCCCAACTTATAACTATGGCCGATATTTTTAACTCATTTACTAACCAAAACTTCATCGACTTTTTTTTCAAGGCGTTTGCCATCATTTTTGCGTTTATGTACTTGATTTATGCCATCGTAATAGCCAAACAGACACAAGTGATGAACGATACACTGCGCATTACTGATTCTGCCAGAAAAATTTCGTTTGTTTCGAATCTTCAGATTTTTATTGGTATCGGACTGTTCCTATTAGCAATTTTTTTCGTGTAATTCATGCTTGCCGGCGAATTTTCTCTCTATCTAGGCAAAGATAACAGACTCGGTTATACCGATTTTATTGCGGAGGATACTTTTTACTGCATTCTTGAAATTGATGAAGGATATTCCAAGGAGGAGGGAAAAGTACTTTTGTCGCAGCTAAAAGAAAAAAGTAAGAAACCGATTGAAAATCTCTATGCCTTCGAGTTTTTTTTATCAAATTCTATTAAGCAAGCCAATGTCCCAGCGCATTTTTCGCTTGCCGCTATGTTGCGAAAAGGTGATGTTATTTACCTGAAAACTGTTGGTTTAGGACAGGTATTTTTAAGCCGCGAAGGAGAGTTTGCCAAAATAATCGATTCGGATAACAGCGCTTCAGGTCAGCTGAAAGCATCCGACTCCTTTATCTTAACTACAGCTAGATTCACCAGGTTAGTTGGATCTGAGAAGCAGTTCAAAACTCTTTTTTCATCAGGTGATATTCAACAACATGTTGAAGATTTACAGTCGCAACTTGAAGGCCAGGACGATAATGGCATTATTGCTTTATTTGTATCGTTTCGTTCACCTGAATCTCAAGCGAGTGTTTCATCATCGTCTCAAGAAATTGAACAAAAAGAACCTTCTGTTTCTCAAGAAATGAAACGACCATTCTTTTTATCAAATATCGCTCGTTCATTTGCTTCTCTTCGAAACGCCACCCAGTCTCCCTTGCGCCGTTTGTTGACGTTAGCTGCCGTGGCGATCATTTTTATTATTCTTATCTGGAGTGTTGTACTCGGATATCAGAGGCGCAGTCAATCAGAACTTTATAAAAAAATCACTGCCTCTACCCAGATAATCGATCATAAATTGTCTCAAGCAGAAGACGTGGCCGCTGTCAATGTCGCCAACGCAGTGGCTTTGATCGATCAGGCGAAAGTTGAACTAAACAATCTGAAAAAAGAAGCGAATGGTAAAAACGCTAAAGAAATCAGTGATCTGGAAAAGAAAATTCAACAAGCTGAGGCAGCTATCACCAAAAAAGAAAACAAGGAGTACTCGGAGTTTTTTGATCTAACAGTTGATGACAAAAATGCTTCCGGAGATAAAATTTATTTAGATAAAGACACAGCAGTTATTCTAGATAAGAAAAGAGCCGTTCTTTATACATTATCTCTGACTCAAAAATCTCTCGACAGTATCTTGGTATCTGGCGCAAAACAAGCTACTCTTGTTGGAAAAAATCAGGCTGGTCTTCTTTTATACATCCCGTCTGCCGGAGTTTATGTCATTGATCAGGATGGTAAGTCTAAAAAAGTCATTAACAATGACCTTGATTGGGGAAAGATTACTGATATGAAGTTATATGCCGGTAATATCTACCTTCTCGATAGCAACAAGAGTGAAGTTTATAAATATCTGGCAGTTGATACTGGTTATAGCAGCAAGTCGTCATACTTGAAAGGTCAAACAGTTGATCTGGAGGAAAGTAATTCTTTGGCGATTGATGCTTCAGTCTATATCGGTTTCTCCGATGGGTTACTGAAGTTTACCGCTGGTATAGCAGATGACTTCAAAACAACGTTTCCAGATAAAACTGTCAATATCACTCGAATTTATACAGATGAAGATCTTCAGAAAGTGTATGCCTGGGATAAATCTAAAGGGGTGATTTATGTTCTGGGTAAAAGTGGTGTTTATGAACGACAGATCAAATCAGCAGTCCTGTCACAGGCCACAGACTTCATTGTTCGCGATTCAAAAGCTTATATCTTATCTGGTCCAAAGATTTACACCGTATCAGTTGAATAAATTACGACTTAAGGAAATCATCCGGTGTTTTTTTAAACATAGCGATGTCGTCTAACTTCAGTTTGAATAACTCGTTTTTACCGGGCACCTTTAGATAATAATCAGTACCAATAGCGTAGCAATCAATCTGTTTCATTTGGTTGTCCTCCGTGACGGACAAGGTCAGATCGGGTGCCGGCAATTCCTGATCAGACTTAACAATATCATCAGCCTGAACAGTCTTCAGATCATTTAAAAAAAAGCTGACCCGTTCCTGTGGTACTTTTTTTCCATCGATAAACCAGTCATCTTTGATAGACTCAAGTTTAAAAGACGTACTGTCATGGTTTACCTCGACTGAACTAACCAGGTTTTCATCGCGTACAAGATTAGGTGACAAGTCGCGGTAATCATCTGGTGAAAACGCTGTATCAAGTCCCTCGGCAGTCACAATTTCTGGCTGATCACCAATTTTCACATAGTGAGTGGATCCGACAGAAGTATTTCCAATATAGAGTACATATATTTTATCAGGAGAAATGAGAGTGACTTTTTGTTTCCCAATACCGTACTGAGTTGGATTTAATTTTGAAACAAGTGTGTCTTTTTTTATATTAGACACGGCAGTTAAAAGGTTATTGACGCGTACCTGATCAGCTTGATACAACAGATTGTTTTTTTCAACGAGCCAGATATTGTTTTGTTGCAAAATATCAATTGTCTTTCTACCGTCATCGATCACTATCTGATTGATTTTTTCCTTCTGGAGGTTGATAACGGGTGGTTCGCTCGTGTAGGATAAAAAATTAAATTTATCAGAAGCAACAAAGATAACGATAAAAAGAAAAAGAGTAATACTCATTACCGCGATGCGATCAAAGTTTATTTTCATAGACTATAATATTAACAAATTATGAACAATAATAAAAGTTTTGCTTCTCACAGTGCCCCATTTCCCATAATTTTTTCTGGCATCGCCACAGAACAGTTTGGGAAACCAGTTCTTGCGTGTGCGCTTACAGCCAGAGTCGTTGTATCAGTAAAAAAAAGTCAAAAAAAGCATCAGATTGACTCCGAGCTGCTCCTTCTTGTGGAAAAGGAGGTTAAAGAACATCTTAGAAGAAAATCAATTAGATTTCAAGTCACCAGATACGAAGCGACTGTAGAATATGATAAAAAAATCATTTCAGATATAAGTTCTTCTGCCGCTTTGATCGTGGCTGCCACTGCTAGTTTTTTGCTTTTTTTTACGAAAAAACCATTTCCTGAAACTGAAGTGAATATGATAGCTCACAGCATACTAAAAAAAATTGACAGAACTGATCTGGGATATCGGACAAGCGCGTCCACGTTTGGAGGAATCATCTATGCTCGACGAGAGTTTGAGTTTCTTAAAGTTGTATCTCGTATGTCATTTCAGTTTTCCCGTTCATTATGTACAGGTATGTTTCTAGTTTATCCCGAAAAAACAGAATTACTTTCATCAGATGTGATCGGCCGTTTTTATAATAAAAACTCCAAGCGGGCAGAGAGCTATTTAACAGACTTTGAAAAAAATACCCGTAAGATCGCGGTAGCTCTTGCCAGTAAAAATCGCGCGTTACTTATTGATGCTTTCAAAAATAATGCAAGTATCTGGAAGAAATTTTATAAAAAAAACAGTTATCCAGGGATCGCACTGCCGGTTTTTATTGAGAAAACACCCGCGTTATTGGTCATCTCTGATAAAAGACTTTCTCCCTTCCCGTTTGAGCCGGATACGAAAGGATTACAGCGCCTTATGGACTCGCGTTAAAAGTTGGCACTATAAATATCCAGTTGCCCTGAGCGTCTCGGTGTAGGACTCCCAAAATATCTCCAGCAAGGACGCCAAAAACTGCAAAAACAACGATAATAATAACCATACCAAAAACAGCGTAGGTCATTCTTTGTTGAGCTTTGGAGACTTTTTCTTTATCGCCACCGGAAACTATCCAGTCAAACGTTCCCCATAATAAATAGGCAAGTACAGCAAGCGCGGAGGCAAAGAGAAACAGACGAATACCGAAGACCAATAACTTTGAAAGACCCGCGATTGGATCACCTGTAATCGGACCAACAGGCGCAATTGTGCCAAAAACACCGTTCAAAGAATCAGTATTGGGTGGTGGGCGACTATCTTGCGCAAAAAACATTATGGTAGGGGTGTATCAATGTTTAATAACCTCGTCATGAGTTTAACAAAAAAATAAGCAAAAACCATCATGAAAAAACCGGCGATCGAAAAGCCAAAGATTTTCTGAGCTTTCTTGACTGACTCAGGGTTACCACCGGCAGTCATAAACGTGAATCCGCCGTAAAGGAGCATGACAAAAAAAGTTAACGCACCGATCAATGTAACAAGAGGAATAATGACGTTGACAAATGTGGCTATCGAGTCAAACTTCGCAATCGGATTTTGACTGGGGTTTGATAAATCAATACCGCCGGATGAAGATTGAGCGTACACCATGATTCTCAGTCTAGTATAAACACACTATCAAGTCAACAATTTTTTGAAAAATGCTAATTCCCGCAGATTTATTGCATGCACCAATAATTCCCGCTATAATGATTTCAAAATGTATTCGCCTACTTATAGTATCACAAACAAAATTCTGACCAATATCTCCAAAATAGAAGCTTCTGAGGAGGTGATTCGTCATGCACCGATACTACCTTTATGGGAAAAACAGTTTCGCGACGATGCCGTCGTTCGGCAAGTGCACCACGGCACTCATATTGAGGGAAATTTACTTCATAAAGATGAGGCAAAAGATATTCTTTTAGGAAAGGACGTCATCGGTCGGCCACGCGATATACAGGAAATCATCAACTATCGACGGGTGATTGAGTTTGTCGATGATGAGGCCAATAGACAGATTGATAAAATCACAGAACCTGTTATTAAAAAAATCCACCGGATGATAGTCGATAAAATTTTACCTGCCGATCAGGCAGGAGAGTATCGGTTAAAACAGGTAATAATTCGCAACTCACAAAATGGTGAAGTGACGTTTCGGCCACCGACTTCGATTGAAGTACCATTCCTTATGAGAGAGTTTGTGTATTGGTTAAACAAAGATGAAGAGATCCATCCGGTGATCAAAGCAGGGATAGCCCATCATGAAATTGTGAGGATTCATCCGTTTCTTGATGGTAATGGCCGAATCGCCAGAGCTGTTGCTACGTTGGTGCTTTTTTTAGGTGGCTATGATATTCGAAGGTTTTTTTCCCTTGAGGAATATTATGACCGCGATGCTGCGACCTACTATGCTAATCTTCAAAAAGCCTCAAGTGGTGATTTATCCGCCTGGCTTGAGTATTTTACATTTGGAGCGTCTATCGAGTTTGAAAAAATTAAAGAAAAAATTCTGAAGCTTTCGCGTGACGTGAAAGTGAAAGAGCGCTTCGGCGGTCAACAGATTTATCTGACTGAGAGGCAAATCAAAGTCATGGAGTATATTCAAGAGATAGGTTATTTGCAAAATCAAGCGTTCATATCAATTTTTCCAGATATTTCAGAAGATACGGTACTCCGCGATGTGCAAGATTTGATTAAAAAAAGTCTTCTGAAAAAAATCGGCAGCACCAAAAGTGCCAGATATGTGTTAGTGTAATTTATGTAGTTTGATTTCCAGCATCTATACCTCTAATTTCATTCAAATCTCGTACACCATATTGGTTCATCCAGTCGATTAAGCCCCGGTTTATTCTGCCTGGTAACGTAGGTCCAACTTCTCGTATGCCAGTAACAACTTGTACTATACGAGCTCCTGCTTTAATTTTTTCCAAAGCAGTTTCAGTGTCATGAATTCCTCCTACGCCAATTATCTCAAGTTGTCCATTAGTTATTCTGTGGATATGGGCAACTTTTTCTGTAGCCATTCTTCTAAAGTCTTCATCATTACCACTTAGTCCGCCTAATTGATTCCCAACACCATACTTTGTCTTTATATCAACGTTATTAGTTGTGTTGGTCGCGATGATGCCTGCAAGTCCATTATCTAAGACAACTTGTATAACATCATCTACATGTTCAGTTGCCAAGTCAGGTGCAATTTTTACAAAAACTGGTTTAATTTCACCTATTTCCTGCATTTTTCCTATTACAGCTTGAACGATATCTGTTAAAGGACCTGCCATTTGTAGTTCTCTAAGTTTTTCGGTATTTGGTGAGGAAGGATTAACTGCGAAATAAGTAGCAAAAGGATGTAATTTTTCAACTACATGTGCATGCATATCCGGAGCAGCAGAGTGTGGAATTAGTTTATTCAACCCAATACTAATTCCAATACGTAGGTTTTTGTTTTTATATCTTTCTAAATTATGAGCTACTTGTTCCATTCCTGGACTGTTAAAACCTAATCTATTTAATGCTACGCCCGGACCGACCATGAACTGTCTTGGTTTATCATTTCCTGCTTGCGGATATGCTAAAACAGATCCAACTTCCACACCCGAAAATCCAAATCTTATCATAGCTTCAACTACCTCACCCTTTTTGCTCCATCCACCACCAAGCATTGTTGGGCTCTCAAATTCTATTCCACCAAGCACAACATGCAATCTTTCGTCAATAAATTTTTCTCTTTGAAAAGCGAAACGCTCTGCTATTTCTAGGCCGAAGGGTAATTTTTCTGCCCAATGGAGAGTTTCTCTGGCAGCATCGTGCATTCGTTCAGAATCTAGGCGATCAAGAGCGGGGCTAATAATTTTTTTATATATTTCCATAAAAAAATATTGATTAGGGCCATTATAGCATGAAAAAAGTTATAATATACAATGTATGAAATTCTCAGAACTTGCAATATATTTTGAAAAAATTGAAAGTACTTCCTCACGTTTAACCATCACGCACCATTTGTCGGAACTTTTCAAAAAACTTCATGTAGATGAGATCGACAAAACGATTTATTTACTTCAGGGACGAGTAGTACCAACATACGAGAAAGTTGAGTTTGGCATGGCTGAGAAGTCGATTATAAAAAGTGTACTATTTGCTCTGCAGCTTGATGCCGCATCTTTTTCCAAGCGATTTCATAAGATAGGTGATGTTGGTAAAACGATTGAAGAGTTTAAAAACGAAATTCACGCGCTTGATGAAAAAGATCTGTCAGTTGGACAAGTGTATGAGGAACTGCTAAAGCTTGCCAAAGCATCTGGCCCTGGTTCGCAAGAGTTAAAAACGAAGATCCTCGCTCATTTATTCAGACAGGCAGATCCTCTGGCGGCTCGTTATTTGGCACGCATTCCATCAGGCACTTTACGTATGGGGTTTTCCGATATGACCGTGCTTGATTCACTTTCCTGGATGGCTAAAGGCGATAAGAGTTTGCGTCCTGAGATACAGTCGGCTTATCATGTACGTCCTGATCTTGGGTACATTGCCAAAACCATGAAGGAAAAGGGAGTTTCTGGATTACACCACGTTAAACCACATATTTTTACGCCGATTCTCATGATGCGAGCTGAGCGATTATCATCAGCTGAAGAAATTATTAAAAAAATCGGCAAATGTATCATGGAGCCTAAATATGATGGCTTTAGACTTCAGGTTCATTTCAGCAAAAAATCAGCTGAAGTGCGACTTTATTCCCGTAATTTGGAAGAAGTTTCACTTATGTATCCTGACATTGTCGCAGGCGTGAAGAAGGAAGTAAAAGCCCATGAAGCGATTTTGGAAGGGGAAGCCATCGGGTATGATACAAAGCACCACGCATTATTGCCATTCCAACAGACTGTTCAGCGCAAGCGCAAGTATGACATAGAAGAGAAAGCCAAAGAAATTCCCCTGAAGCTGTTTGTTTTCGAGCTTCTTTATCTTGACGGCGTGAGTTACGTCAATGAGCCTTTCAGTAAACGCCGGGAGATGCTAGCCAAAGCAATTGGTGGCAAGAATAGTGCTCGTCAAAATACTGTTATTATGTCTCCTGAGAAAATTACGGAGAACTCAAAAGAGATGGAGTCGTTTTTTGATGAGTCAATCTCAGCTGGACTAGAAGGTATTATGGCCAAGAAAACTACCGGCACATATCAACCTGGTGCTCGTGGCTGGAATTGGATCAAGTATAAAAAAAGCTACTCTGTTCAGGTGAACGACACAATTGATTGTTTAGTTATGGGGTATGATTACGGGAAAGGTAAACGGGCTGGTTTTGGTATTGGAGCATTTCTTGTTGGAGTTTATGACGAGAAACAAGATATGTTTAAAACAATCGCCAAGATCGGTACAGGTTTAAGTGATGAAGAGTGGCGGAGTCTGCGCGCGAAAAGTGATAAATATAAATCTGCGAAAAAACCCGCGCTTTACGATGTTGATAAACTGATGGAAGTTGACGTCTGGATAAAACCAAAAATTGTCGTTGAAATACGAGCTGACAGTATCAGCCGTTCACCAGTTCACACCGCCGGTCGGACGCTGAAAGTTTCAAAAAGTGGTACAGCTCAGGATGTTGACACTCCAGGATACGCGCTGCGGTTTCCGCGACTTGAGCGTTTCAGAGAAGATAAACGACCTGAAGATGCTACCTCACTCAAGGAACTTGAGCATATTTTTAAGAAACAAAAATGAGCTTTTTTTTGGTGATTTTTTTAAATAAAAAGGGTAAAAATAGGAGTTGATAACAAAGTCTACCGGATCTTTTTGGTGAACGATCTGTCTCACATAATCTTTCTGGGCAGTCACCATCAGTTTCAATGCTTTATCCAGACGATGTTTGTTGGGTTTAAGAGGATGTTTAACTCCATGTAAGGGGAAAATTTTGATTTTCTTGTCGATAAATAAATAGTTAAGATACAACTCCATACCGTAGCCTTTCTGCTTAAGTGTATGAACATAAGGAAGCAAATCTGACTTAAAGTATGCTCGCTCACCACTCAGAGGACGCATTAATCTTTCCTGAGGGTAAAATGTATGGTAACCGATAGCGACATCATAATAACCGTTCTGTAGCGGTGTAATTAACTTTTTGATATATCGCTCGTGTAATCCTATCAGATCAGCATCAATAAAAAGGATAATATCGCTTCCGGACGACAAAATTCCCTGAGTGATGGCGAATCCTTTTCCTCGATTTTTTTTCAAATTAATCAGTTTCACGCTGGGAAATTCCTTGACAACTGACACAGTTTGATCAGTTGAACCATCGTTTATACAGATCACTTCATCTATATTTGGTGAAAGTGTCAATACATGAAGAACGTGTCTGATTTTTTTCTCTTCATTGAAAGCAGGAATTACTGCGGTGACTGTGTAGGCTTTCAGCCTGTTTGCCATACTCTATTTTATCAAATATGATCAATAAATCTTATTTTGAGGCTGTTTTCCGATGAGTGCGGATTGTTTTTACCAGTCTGTAGGGATATTCTCCAAAAAATGAGATAGGGTTCTGTCTTTGTCTGCGAAAAGAAGTGTGGGTAATCAAGTGCGGATTATACCGAATTACACCTCGATGTTCATGTATGTGTACTGCCAGATCAATATCTTCATGGACAGATTTGGGATCTGTACATGTTTCGTTTTTGATGGTTTCCCAGATTTTTTTGGTCAGGGCCATGTTGGTACCAAGAAGTATGGAATAGCCAAGAATTTTTTCCATCGCAGCAAGAAAAACTTTGTAGTAGACTACCGAACCGAATGGTGTGTCATAAAAGTCGGATGGACCAGTTAAAGCGTCGATGACGTTTTCTTCAAAAGTTTTTTTAATTATTTTTATCCAGTTTGACGGAGCTCGCGTATCAGCGTCGATGCGGGCAATAATATCAAACTGAGCTTGATTAAAACCAAAATCGCGAGCAGCAATCACATCTTTAAACGTGCCTTCAAGAAGCTTGACGGGAAATTTTTTAATCACCTCTTGCGATGAATCAGTTGAGTAGCTATCGACAACAATAATCTCATCAGGTTTAACTTCTTGTTCTGTCAAGCTTTTCAGACAGTCATGAATATATTTCTGTTCATTATGAACTGGTATAACAACTGAGATCCGCATATCAAAATCAGTATAACAGACGTGTGCTATAATAAATTTCGAAGAGGCAGATAATCTATGGATTTTTTCTCAGTCATCATCCCTACGTTGAATGAAGAACAGTTTCTGCCTAAACTTCTTAACGATTTAAAGAAGCAAACGAGCAAAAATTTTGAGATTCTCATAATTGATGCATCTTCAAAAGATGGTACCAAAGAGGTTGCTCAATCGTACAACCGCAGTCTACCGCTGACTTTTTATACAGTTAGTCAAAAAAACGTTTCCTATTCTAGAAACTTCGGTGCAGACAAGGCAAAAGGTCGATATTTGGTCTTTCTCGACGCCGACTCTCGAATTGCAACTGGATTCACGAAAAATCTTCAGCACATTGTCGAGCGTCAAAAAGGACTGATATTTATGCCGTATCTGATTCCACAGGAGCGATCCTCTCAGGCAAAGATGCTTTTTCAACTAGTCAATTTTTTTATAAGCATTTTAAACACCACTAACCGGCCTTTTTCTTCAAGCGGTTCAATGATCTGTGAACGAAGTTTTTATCATCTCATCGGGGGATTCAATGAAGCGCTTTTTATTGCAGAAGATCACGACCTCATTTATCGTGCACTACAGTGGGGGGTACGCGCCAAGTTTATGCCTTCGGTCAAAATCAAGTTTTCGCTTCGCCGGATGAAGAAAGAAGGCAAGTTGAATCTGTTATATAAGTACTTCCTTGTGACCACGCATCTTCTTCTAAAAGGTAATGTTAAGAGAAAGATGTTTGAATACGAAATGGGTGGGCAAATGTACAGCAAACTTCCTGTACCCAAAGAGGCAAAACAACACACGTTTGAAGAGTTTATGAACTATATTAAGAAACTGTTTATTCACATTCTGCGCGAAGATTAATCTTACACGGTAAACATCGATAAAATCGGAAAATGATCTGATGATGTTACGGGTACCCTAACTGTTTTTCTAAGTTTCAGATCCCGATACAAAATGTAATCAACTTTGAACTTGAAAGGAAGAATTTTCAGCAAACGGAATATTGAAGTGTAATAAAGATTGTTTGTGGCCTCTTTCAAATTATACTCCGCGATTAGCTTTTCAAAACGCTTTCTGCCGTAGGGGTAATTGAAGTCACCAGTGATGATGACGGGGTTTTTGATGTGAAGGTCAAGGTCGTCAAGCATTTTCGTGATCTGCCTGGCGCGTGTTCTGTTGGTCGCCTGATAACTACTAAGGTGGACATTGTAGATGACGAAAGACGTTTGGCTGTTTTTTCTCAGAAACTCGGTTTTTAAAACTGTTCGTGGCTCATTCACGCCCCGAAGGATACGTAAAATGACTTCATAGTAACTGCGGGGAAGGTTTAATGTTACCGAAGAAATGAACTGGACCGTTTTTTTATTATAAAAAGTCGCCTGACCCCACACTCGACCGTACTTGATGAATGAGTTTGAGAAGTCAGCTAAAGAATATCCATAGTTTCTTAATAGAGCCAGGTTGTCTTCTGTTGTTTCCATCTCCTGCAAGCAAAGAATATCGGGTTTTGTCTTCACCAGAACTTTATCGATACTCTCCAGGGCCTTGTTAAACTCCAAATTATAGCTGAGTATAGAAAGATTCATGGATACTATTATACCTCAGTCCCGTTATGAATATCGAGCTCATAAAGTTATCCACATAGACTACTTTATGAAAAAAGATTGTCAGAATAATCTATCTAGTAGTATTATTCTATAGGTCGTCTTATAGTATAAGAGTATTTTTCTATAGGACTTGACAATTCTCAACACATAAATTACTATTGAGTTAATGAGAAAAATATTCTTTCGAAAATGGCTAAGGCAAGATAAGAAGGAAGTTGTGTCTTTTGCAAAGGAGCAATTCAGGCAGCTGACAAAGAGGAATTTAGCCTTACCAGTGAAAATCGTTCAATTATAAAAAAAGAAGAGCATCACTACCGCTCGTTTATGGGTACGACGAATAGTAATGCTCTTCTTTTCCTTGTTATACAACAAGGACAACACTACTTAACTTAGCAGACTTATAGTACATTGTCAAGAAGGATAAACTTTGTACTTTTGTAGAGCCCCAACTATTGAGCTATTTTGTAAAGTACCGCTTTTGAGTTTTTGGAAGTGAAGACTTTTTTACCGATTAACTTGAAAATGCTTTCATTAATCATTGTGTACTTCTGTCGTTCAAGAGGAGAAATAACGACATATTGTACATGGTATTTTTGAAGGAGTTGCAAGCTTGCTGCAACGTCATTTGACTGATAAATTGCCTGTATATCAGGAATTCGTTTACCGACGACATCAGGAGAACCACGCCACAACCACTCATGTACCCACCAGCCGGCAACTGTCGGATGTCCGGTAAAAGCAGATATTAAATCAAAATCTGTGTAAGAATCACCTTGGGCTTCAAGAATGATTGCCTGATCGGGGATATTTTTATTAATGTAATTGATAAGCTCTTTGCTTTCAGGATAGAGAGAGTTAAGCCAAGTTGAGCCATCCAGATCAACCGGTCTTTTCATATTGCCGTAATATGAAGGAAATGCGAAGTACGGATACATAAATATCAATCCGAATATTACGACAAAAATCGCTTTGTAGAGCCACTGTATTTTGCCTTTAATCAAGTTAATTTGGTAGAGGGTATAGACTGAGGCAATACCCATCATGATGAATGCTTGATATCCAAGTTTAAACATAGTGTTGGCTCTGAAATGCTGGGGATAAATGTCTTTAAAATAAAAAAACTCGGGTACGATGAGAAGAAATGTTCCTAAACCAAATAAACTGAGCATAAAAAGGTCAACTCGGGTTTTTTTCTCCTTAAAAAACGTCAGAATCGTTGCAAAAAGAACAAAATTGATGAGAAAAAAACCCCACAGCACCAAAAGCATCCAAGGAGGAGATACTTGGCAGTTACCTTTTTCAAACAAGAACGGGCCAAACTTTTGCATTGCCACAAGAAACTTTGGCGCACAGTTCACGCCGATTCCGGATACAAAAGGCTTAAAGTTGATAGAAAACGGCAGGAAAAAAAGGATGAATGAGCCAACGACTATCCCTATGCTGATAAAAAACTTTTGCGTAAAGCGAAAAAGTATAAAAAGTAATATCGCAGTCAAAGATAAGTAAATTAATACATCAAACGCATTTGTCATATAATGCACAGCATCAAGAAATCCCAGAAGAACTAATATGGGCAGCGAATATGTCTTGATAAAGGGTGAAGTCCAGAAAGAGTTTTTAACAAAAGATTGTTTGGGAGATTTCATCTGCTGAGAAGTACCTTTTTTGTGTTTTTTTGACTGAGGCGTGGATGACTCCTCGGTATCCGGGTTCATGAATGTCACAAAAAAATGAAAAAGTATCGCGATGGTAAGAAGTACAAAAGGGATATCAAACACGTGTCCATGAAGGTCGGCGACAACATATGAATACGAGGGAAACTCATGAATAGTAAAAGGAATAAACCGGGTAGCATTGGGATACCAGTAAGTCTCAGGATGAAATCCGCCCCATATTTTCCAAAAAGGAACGGGTGAGTCGTTTGGATAACCTTTGGTAAAAAGATAGATGGTATGCAAATTACCACCTAAGTTGATGATGTAACTGGCAACTATACCTATCACAAACTTGGTAATTGGTAGTTGCCGTGTTTGTTTCATAAACGATTGTGCAAAACCGACAATGTTCGCACCCAACGAAAATACAAGCGTAATTCCTTGGGCAAAAATTGTTGCCAGAATCAAGTTGTAGCCAATAAAAGGTGATACACTGGTAAGTTTCATAAGAAAAGCTCCGGTAACATGCCCGAAAAAGTAGTAGTTTATTGGATACCCTTGTGCATGATCGACTCCTTGAAGATTAGGACCGGCAGAATACCACATGTCAAGCGGCGGAAAGTACTTCGTATGTAAAATAGAGTTCATAAACCCAAAGTCCATAAACTTCTCAAGTCCATGGATAGAAGGTTCTTGGCCCCGAATAAAAGCTAAAAACAGCAGTCCAAAAACAAAAAATACTTCCTCAAAAATAAAAGTTAGTTTATCTGATAAGGGTTTTTGCAATAATTCAGTAAGGTCACTTTTTTTAAACAGAAATTTATAGTTTATAATCGCCGCAGCAATAATGAGAAGAAAAAGAGACCATTGAGCAAAGGGAAGTACATGAATAAGGCTAAAAAAGAAAGCGGCATAGGAGAGAATAGCTATGGCCAACGGCTTCGCAAATGGATAACCAAAGTCAAAAAATTTACCAAATAGTTTTTTGGCTAATGGGAAGAAAACAATCCCCAGTAAAAAGAGAAAGAACCACCAGACTAATACTTGTAATACCCAGTTCATATTAAAATGAATTTATTTGAGACTCTTTTGCTATTTTAGCCTCATTATCGTATTATATACGAATGGAAAAGACATTTGCACCATCCGAACATGAAGAGGTATTATACAGTTTTTGGGAGAAACAAGGGCTACTAAAATCGTCAGAAGGCAAGCCATTCACGATCCTCATGCCTCCACCAAATGCTAACGCTTCGCTTCATGCAGGTCACGGTATGTACACAGTTGATGATATTATTATCAGATATAAACGGTTGCGCGGGTATGCTTCGCTCTGGATTCCTGGCGCAGATCACGCAGGTATTGAGACACAGTTTGTGTATGAGAAACATCTAGCTAAACAAGGGAAGTCAAGAATGGACTTTGATAGAGAGACGTTGTATAACGATATTGCTGCGTTTGTGAAGGAAAATTCTGGCTTGATATTTACCCAGTTTAAAAAACTCGGTTTCTTGGCAGATTGGGAGAGAAGCGTTTTTACTCTGGATGAGCATGTACTTCAGCGGGTTTTTGATACATTTCAGAAAATGGAGAAAGAAGGGTATGTATATAGGGGAGAGTACATGGTAAATTACTGTACACACTGTGGTACTTCTCTTGCTGAACTTGAGATTGAACACGTCGAAAGAAAAGACCCTTTGTATTACATTAAATATGGTCCTTTTACTCTGGCAACGGTTCGTCCAGAGACAAAGTTTGGCGATACTGCTGTTGCAGTTCATCCACAAGATAAACGATATAAACCGTGGATTGGGAAAGAGATAGAAGTTGAAGGGCTCCTTGGAAAATTTAAACTGAAGGTTATTGGAGATGACTTTGTTGACCCGAAGTTTGGTACAGGTGTCGTGAAAGTGACTCCTGGTCATGATCCTAACGATTATGAGATGGGAAAACGACATAATCTTGAAATGAAAACTGTGATCGATTGGAATGGCAGGTTGACTGATCTGGCTGGTCCATATAAGGGCATGAAAGTGAAAGCCGCTCGTGAAAAAGTTGCTGAAGACCTTCAAAAAAAAGGACTCATGGAGAAAATTGATCAAGAATATACCCATGCAGTTTCAGTGTGTTATAAGTGTAAGCACGATCTTGAACCAATGATTATGCCAAACTGGTTTCTCAAGGTGAATGAGTTGAAGAAAAAGGTCATTGAGGTTGTTAAACAGGATTCTGTTAAGTTTTATCCGAAAAAAGGCAAAAAGTTAATGCTTGATTGGCTTACTATCATGCACGACTGGCCGATTAGCCGCCAGATCGTTTGGGGTATTCGTATACCTGTTTGGTATAAAGTTAATCCAAAGGCAGTCAATCTGCATGTTTGGTGGATAGATACCAAAGGCCAGCAAAAACGCGGGAGCGTCAATGAATTTCTCAAACAAGGTACTACTCTTTCCGAAATCGAAGCAGGTCTTCAAAAAGTCTATGCAAAAACTGGTGAGAAAGCACCCGAATATGTTGTTTCCCAGAAAAAGCCGGGGAAGGATTTTTTACCTGAGACAGATACATTTGACACGTGGTTTTCTTCTGGTCAATGGCCACTTGTTACGTTACATGAAAACGAGTACTCCATTCGTTACCCAACCGACTTAATGGGTACACTTGTGGATATCCTTAAGTTCTGGGTTTCACGCATGATCATGTTTTCTTTATATATTCGAAATGAGATACCGTTTAAGCACGTCTACCTCTGGCCGATGGTGACTGACGCCAAGGGTCTTAAAATGAGTAAAAGTAAAGGTAACGTGGTAAATCCGACTGATCTTGTTAAAACGTACGGTGCCGATGCCTTTCGCGCCTGTTTGTTTTTTGAAGTCTCCGAGAGCGGCAAAGTCAATCTTTCGGATGCTAAGCTTATAGCTATGCGAAACTTCACCAATAAGATTTGGAACATCGGCAGATTCATCAATATGACTGAGTCTAACGAAAAAACTACGGGATCAGACTCCAAGATAATTACAGCTTTACAGAAAGAGCTCACTGATCTCAAAAAGAAGTATCTCATTTACATGGAGTCGTATAAACTATCTTACGCTCTTGGTGAACTTTACGAGTTCATCTGGCACCGGTTGGCCGACTACTATATTGAGCAGTTGAAAGTTGACCTGAGAAATGGTAATATAAAGGCTCAGGAAGTATTACGGGACGTGTATCTTGAAACTCTCAAAATGCTTCATCCATTTATGCCGTTTGTCACCGAGGCAATCTGGCAAATTTTTCAAGGCAAGGACACATCTATTTTAAAAAGTCACCTATAAAATTATTCATTATAATTAAGTTCGATGAAACGTACCTATCAACCAAAAAAGAAACGCCGTCTGAGAAAACACGGTTTCTTGAAACGTATGAAAAGTTTCGACGGGAGAAAAGTCGTTAAGCGAAGACGAGCCAAAGGCCGTCGTAAGTTGAGTGTTTAATCTCATATGGGCGATATTTTTAAAGTGGTTTTTGCACAGCCAATTCTCAATCTGCTGGTAGTTTTTTACAAAATATATCTATTTATTCATCTTCCTGGTGCTTTTGGATTGGCGATTATTACCCTGACTGTTTTAATTAGACTTATCTTGCACCCTTTTTTTAAAAAACAGATCGTGACTGCCAAAAAGATGCAGGAGATGAAGCCACATCTTGACAAGCTTTCCCAGAAACATAAAGGCGATGCCAAGAAACTTCAAGCAGAACAGATGCGTCTTTATCAGGAAGCGGGGATTAATCCGGCATCTGGATGTTTGTTTATGATTATTCAAATACCGGTGTTTATCGCTTTGTATAACACTCTTTCGCTGTTTTTAAGAACAAGCAAAGCAAATGTTGTTGAACAGATCAACCATCTTCTCTACTCGCCTTCACTTCATATTTCGACAATCGACCCAACGTTTTTTGGTCTAAGTTTGACGGCTATACCCCAAAAAGCCGGAGGAGTTTATTTGATAATTCCAGCAATAACTGCAGTTTTGCAGTATTTTCAAGCGAAATCTTCGATGCCAGGAGTAACACCGCCGGCGCCAAAGGAAGAGAAAAAAATCATTAAAGAAGAGACGAAAAAAGACACCGCTTCAGACTTTCAGTCAGCCATGAATACCCAGATGCGTTATATTTTTCCCCTTCTTATCGGTTGGTTTTCCTACACCCTTCCTGCGGGATTATCCCTCTATTGGAACATTTTCTCGATATTTAGTATAATTCAGTACCAGCAAATACATAAGAAAAAAACATGAATATTTCAGATATCATTAAAAAAGAAGCCGAAGCGCTCCTAAAAAAAATCGTTGACTCGTTTGATCTTGAAATTGAAGATGACAACGGCGTGTACCATGTGGTCATTCAGACTGAAGAAGGTGCGCCAACCGTCATCGGCCGCCATGGTGAAACGATCCGGGCACTTCAAAAAATTCTTGAGGTTATCATGTATAAAAAACAGGGTGAGCCAGTGAGTATTCTCGTGAATGTTAACGACTATAGAGAAAAACAGAAAGAGCGTCTGGAAGGTATTGCTGCCCAGTTGGCTGAGCGCGCCAAATCTTCAGGACGACCAAGCTACTTCCGAGGTTTATCAGCCTATGAGCGAAAAATGATCCATGAATACATTACAACCAGTCACCCAGACTTGACTACGTACTCTGTGGGTGAGGGTCGCGAGCGTCAGTTGGTGATTGATCAAAAAGGCAATGAACCGCACCAGGAAGAGTAACTGGACTGTTTTGCTTCTTCTTTTATTTCCCTTTCTTATTATTTTTGACCTGATTTATTACTGGTATACGAGGTCTTCGTGCCTGGAGTGTAGCAATGTATCGTACTTTATCCAAAACTCTTCAATTACAGGTTATTTGCTCACTCAGGTATACAATCTCTTCAAGCCAGAAAGCTAAGGGATTGACTTTTACTCAAAAAAGAGTATACTATAGGCCAGTAATGTTGTATTTTGATATGAGGTAAAGCATTGTCAATTAAAAATTGTTACAATGAATCCTATGTCAGAGCAACAGCAGAGGATTAGCCTTGAAGATCCTCCAAAAGAACAGCAGGAGCAAATTGGTCAAAAGTTTGACACCGAGTTTGCTGCAGCTTTTGATCCTAACGACCGGTCCAAAACCAGAATAATTGACAGAGCCGAAGCTACCAGGTACGGTCAACAAGTACTCAATGAGCTTCTAAGTAGTAAGGGAGCACGCCGGCACGTTGAAATTCTTCGTAAAAAAATTCCCACATCCTTCTACGAAAAAGATCTTGCATTTGAAGTAAGAAGACTTCTTCTTCGAGCATTAAGAGCCGTGACTAAGAAATTTCTCGAAATCACAGACGATAAAAAAAGAGCCATTCTTGAAGCAATTGCAGAAAGAGAAGGTATGTCTGATGAAGAAGCTGTTTTCTTATACGAAATCATTGTGAGATTAATGGATGAAGGTTCTCCCAATGCTTTGTCTGTAGGAATAAATGAAGAAGGGGAAAAAAGTCCTTTGGAGACAGAGATAGTAAGCTTAAGAGACCAATCTCGACCTGCTTTCAAAGTTCTTACCCAAGTGCTTTTAGACCTAAGAGGCGTTTTGGGTTTTAATGAAAAACAGATAAATCGTATCCTAGAACTTAGTAACGAGTCTCCACGACAGAGACATCAAGGAGAGATGGATCCTGTAAGAAAAGAGGAATATGAAAACTGGATAAATAAAATTCATACCCATTTTAAAGCAGGTGATGAAGCTGGTGTAAAGACATTCCAGGATCTTCTTCATTTTTTGTACGATCAAGACATTTCTACCTATTTGAAAACGAGAGAACCATCCATAAGTGAGGAAGCTTTAGTCAATAAGCTTGTGACGGCATTAGCTGGCGATTTATTAAATAATGCAGCCAATCCCAGTGTAGAACTTCAAAAACTGAAGGATTTAGCTAGAGAATTTCGTGATACAGGAGAACTCGATCAGTCAGCGAGGGGGTATGGAGATCCGGATGTTCAAGAAGCGATAAAATTTTTTAATGACGACATAGTTTTTAAACGGATATTTACTCGAAAACCTGATAATCCTGATGGTAGTCCTGGAGGATATGTTTTTAACGAAGTCGGAGTTGAAGAAGTGGTCAAAAAAGCCAAGCAAATGGTCAATGGACTGTTTCGTAAAGTTGATGAAAACCCGAACGCCGATTTTCGCGACATGTTTAATGATCTTGTTGAAGGAAATATCATGCGTGCCATAGCCGACAGATTTTATAGACTTTCTGACTCAGAGGATATTAAGTTAAAACTAAAAAAAGGTGGTGCCAGTGATGAGGATATGGATCAATTTTATAACTTTGTGCGCAGGCGTATTGTTCAGGAAATGTATTTGGAAAGAAACCATAGAGAACTTTATCATAATATCATTTATATTTTTAATTCTTTGACACCCGACAAATGGCCGTCTGCCTTTTCTCGTATTAATATTTCTGAGTTAAGTATTTTGACTCGTGATCCAGTCATCAACTCCGCGCTTGAATTATGGAAAAATTATTTACAAGAAACTCTTATTCAAAACGATAACAAAATTCCTGCAAATTTCTTAGGCGGCCGTATCTATAGAAAAGGTCCGGACGGTCGTCCTCTGCCTGCACATCAAGAGTTATATTCGTTTAAGCACCGTGATGAATTTATTCAGCGTCTTAAGGCTCAGTACAAAATGATTAAAGGTTACGAGCCGGAAAAATGGGAGACTGACCGTGCATTTTCTATGGTGAAGGGTATTACAGCTTTAACCATGGAGATGTCGGCTATCCTTTCAAACGCCAATGTAACCGAGTCATTTGATTCTATTCCTCTTGCTGAGATAATTTCGCGGCACAATCCTCGCTTTATGTGGGGTTGGGGACGCGGTGGTAGACCGGAGCTTATGAAAACAGCGGCGATCTATATGATGAAGATACGCACGACAGATGATAAAAAGTCATTTTGGAAAAGATTAGACGACGCCTTTCAAAACCGTTGGATTCCTCAGGCAGTTATTGATGCAGGAAATGATTTTGAAAAACATCTTGAAGATCTCAACGTTGATGATCCGGAAGGGTTTAACAAGATGATTAATAAACTTACTCAGTATATGTTCGATCATGACACTACTTGGTATAAATTGATTCAAAAAGTCAGTATGGGTGATTGGTTAAGTCAGGGAGGTTGGAGAATAAAAGGAGTTAAACAGGTCTATGAAGAATTTAATCCTCATAAAGAGAAGTGGGGAGAAAATTGGGACCACATTTATGATTTTTTTCAAGAAAAGGCCGGAGTGGTGCTTGGTTTTACAAGTTTTGCTGAAAATCGCGCGAGAGAAGAAACACTTCATCAAATCGATCTTTATCTCAAGCTCATAGGGAATTCTCAGGAGGAACGAGAGAAATATATTAATAAGTTAAGAGCATCAGATCAAAGCAGAAGTGAACAATTTTCAGAATGGGGTGCGGATCAACGTGCAAATGAAGTTATTGATGGAGTTCGTATGAATGACAAACCATATCCTACTGGCAAAAAACTCAGCTACAACGAATTTCTTGAAAAACGTCTTCATGGCATCCGGGGCCGTTCATTTTACGATCTACTTCATAAAGATCCTTTGGCATTTTTAAATAACTTAAATCAATTGATGCCGGCTTTGCAGGTGGGAAAAGTAGGAAAAATGACAGCAGGACAGTTTTATTTTGATATACGTGATCAAAATAGCGGTGAAAAATTTCCCAATAACCCATGGGATGATGCAAAAAATGGATTAACAACATCAGATAAAGATAAATGGGGACAGTTTAATAATTATTTAGGTGAGCGGTTTTATACTGAGACAGGCACTGAAGAAAATCGAAAGATGCTCCGGGGCATCATGGATTTTTATTCCAAGTTATATGATCATCAGTTTAGCGGTTATACAGGAAGTCCCGAGGATTATACAGCCCGTAAAAAATATGCAAGAGATCTACTTTTCAAATATCTTTCTGCAGCTCATGAGAAAGCAGCGAGGGATACAACAGGAACTGATCCAAAAAATCCAGTACCTGGGAGAGCCAGAATTACGAGGGAAGATATCGGAGATCCACGCAATCCCAATGATCCTGATGCCGCTTTCATCCGTGAGTTATTATTTCATGAGCAAACTGGTTTATTTAAAAAGTTTGACGATCATATTAATCTTCACAATTACTTCGGCGATGGGAACAAAGACTTAGGTTACAATGATCTTTTTTTCCAAAGGTTAGCTTTCACCTGGTGGGATAGAAATAATATTAAAGTGGTGCCAAATGGAGATCTTAATCACGATTTACTCATGAGATATATTGATGAATCAGGAGAGGATCAGTTTTCAAGAACCTATGGGGCATTTGATTCGTTAAGTAAGGCCCAGAATGAGATTATGAAGTTGTACAGTAGATTGAAACGAGGAGCCGTGAAAGAAGGTGCACCGATGTTTGATGTACTTGAAGATATTTTGAAGGTTCATAATACGATAAAAGAGATTGAGCCTTATGTAGGACAACAAGAAATGCGTCAAATACAGTATTACGTTGCGACGGTTGTTGGACACTTTTTTCAACAACACTGGGCCAAACGTATGCCGTTTCCGATTGGTCCGCTTGCAGGTCCGCTTGAGTTAGGGTTTAAAACGTCGATATCCAAAATTTTGTATGGTATGAGAGCGCCGGAATTTACCACTGATCAACTGCGTGAGTATGCTCGTTGGTTGAAAAAGGAAGGTATGTTAAATGCCAAAGGGATGTGGTCGGTCGACATGTTTTTGAAAGAGATCGCAGGTGAAAACTCGCGTTTCTGGATGACTGAGTTTGCGCCAAATGTCGCCAGCTATTTACTTTTATTTCTTCTTTTTGAATATATTAAAACAGCGTTCAGTGAAGAAATCGATACCGGCGGTCAAAAAAAGCATTAACTCTTCTTGTTTTTTTTCCTTCAATACTGTCTAATAGTAATATGCTAAGGTTTTTCGGCACTTTCCTAGCCATCTTTATCTTTACTTCATTTTTTTTTGCTCATCCATCACTTGCGCAACAACCCTCAGATCCAGAGTGTAATCAAGTGCAATTTAGTACCGTATATGCACAAGGAACGGTCATTAACTCAACTAATCCAAGTATAACTGTCGATGATTTTTTGAGCCAACTGCGAGATTTTGCTACCTCCCAGTTTCACTGTCGAATTCGAGATTTAGATGTTTCTAATTTACGAAGTTTGTATGACGGGCTGCATCCTTCTCCAACGCCTTCGATCGTGGTTCAAGGAAATACTGTTAGTCCGGTACCAAATGATCAAAATTGTGGAAAATATAGCGATCCTCCTTCTCAATGTTGTCTTGGACAAGCTGACACAAACTTCAGTTGTACAAGAGACGATCCGGATTATCCAAACTGTAAAAATGTTAACAATGATGTGTTATGTGTTGAGCTGCCTCTTATTCCAAAAATCTGTCTTGAGGGTTTAATTAGAACGGTAGGCAATGGTATTGGTTCGATCATTCAGACTGGAGATTTGAATAAACTAGGTAGTTGTAGAAATGATCAGTATACAGATCAAGGAGTCTTAGTGCATTTACAACCTAATTATGAAAGTGGCCAGTGTTTATGTAAAACCACAGAAACTCCTGAAGTGCTATCGGGTGGTTTATGTAAATATATTGCCACTTCTCAAGAGGCAAGAGGCGTAAGTGAAGCTGATGCGTTACGTTCAAGAGAATATATGAGTTGTAAGCAGTGTATCGTTGGCCATGGTCATTGGTCAGCTTTTTTATGTATTCATTCAGACAGCTGGAAGTCATTTATTGAACAAAATTTACTTGGTCTTGGAGTCAGTTTCGGCTCTCTTGCGGCATTTTTATGCATGATCTACGCAGCGTTTATTCTCCAAACATCAGCTGGTAATCCGGAAAAAATTAAGAATGCTCAGCAGATGTTAACTTCCTGCATTATGGGACTGATACTTATCATTTTCTCAGTATTTATACTAAGGTTAATCGGAGTGACTATTCTACATATACCAGGTCTTGGATAAGACTTTCTCAACGACCTTGTGATCTTTCTAGTTCTTCTGCTTGAGTAAGTTCTTTATCTGGAGTAACTGCTCTTCCGTGTGGTCGAGTAAATGGATTTCTAAATGTTCCATTAGATCCAAACAATCCTTTTCCATACTCCACTCCAACAAGCGTTGACTTTATCGAATGGAATTGAGTTGCAAGGCCCAGTGCACCCCCAACGGCAACAGTGGCACCACTAACAAATGATCCCAGATTCAGACTGGCCGCCATTGGTTTCACGCCGGTCATTTCTTTAAACATTTTAATGAATTCTGGTGCCATATAAATAAGGGCCATAGCGATAATAACCTGAAAGGCGTCTCCCGGAAATCCATACGTGTAGGGCGGTCGCCAAAGAGCTTCAGGGCTTCTCATCTGAATAATGGCTTTTGAAATCAGCACCAGTAAAAGAAATAATGGGAATGTCGAAAGATGAACTAGTAAACTTTTTATCCAGTCAGCAAAGGTATTTCGGCCTGGTATTGCCTCAAGAGCAAGAATAATCGGAGAAAACATGATCAAAAGTAATATTTGGACGTAAACCGATATAAACATGAAAAAAAGTCTGAAGTAAATGAAAGCAAGACTTAAAAGAAGGATAAAGGACATGATAAGAATAACAAGCGTTTTGGCGATTGAAAACAAAATTACCTGAGTAACTGCAAAAAGGAGTAATCCGGCAATCAGTGCAATTACTTGTGTGCCTGTGCTTGCAGTCGGTGTCAGTATATTTTGAAAAACTTTCAATTTCAAAAGCACATTTTTGACTGCAGCAACAATTCCTCCCTGAAGTGGTTGACCGTCAACACTTTTAAATAGAGGAATTTTTGAACCGACAAGAAGAAGAGCAAAACGAAGGAAAAAAGTTGTTGTTATATTATTTAAAATAAATGCTAAAGTACCAGGTATTAAGTCATAAAATGAAGAAGCAAGAGTTGTAATGTGATTATCGCTAAAAATAGCTCCAATAAGCCCCGCGTCAGTATCATAATAAGCCTGAGACAAAACTCGATTCGCGTCATACCCTAGAGGTTGATTATTGAAAAGACCGGCAATTAAACCCATGACCACATACATAATATCGATGAGAAAACCGGCTATCGCATAGGAAAATGTGATAAGGAGAAGCGCAATTGCTATTTTTGGTAAGGCATTTTCAATTGAAATAACCGTCTGCGGATTGATCTTTGCCCGAAACATAATCATGAAACCGATAATTACGATAATAATGACCATCATCAACAATATGAGGTTTCTAAAAATCAGCCAGATAGGTTTAAAAGGAGTTAATGCTGCCAGCCCTATACCCTCGGCAGCATATGAATGAGGGATAAACCCGGCTTTTTGAAGCGTCGCGTACGTTGAGATGACGCCAGATGCCGGAGGATGAGCATAAGGAAATACTAGGAAGCTGTTTAGTCTCCCCATAATACTCTGGTTGACATATTTTGCTGAGTCCTGAGGATTAGCAGTACATCCTTCACCAACCATCGTACACGTGAAAATCTGATAGAGAGCTACATAAGTTCGGCCGTCATCAGTTTTTTTAAGATTTTTATCATTAATAGTTTGATACAGTTGAGCTCTGAGTTGATTGTTCGGATCATCCGGCAGTTTCGTGTCGCTTTTTGACCAGAAATAGAAAAAAAGACTTATAACAATGTATAAAACAGCGCAAACGATGACAATTTTTTTAATATTTTGGAGAGCAGATTTTATGAAAATAAGAGGCGGCAAATACATACGTACATTGATTGTAACCGAATCAAAACTTCAAAGTCAAATGAGTACAAGTTAGTTAATGCCACTCGAATTGATAGTTGTCAGTGTTTATGCCGTAACTTTTAAGAGTAGTTAACACCTGGTTAATTATTGTATCGCGTTCACTTGATTCAGCATAGATTGAGCCGATAAATTTTTTTTTCTCAAGATCAAAATATACAAAATATCTATCTGATTGAAGAGGTAATTTATTGTACCAAGGATAGGTCGTGTATGTGTCCGTTTGCCATTGACCAAAGTTATGATCAGATTGGGATTGATACTGCATCTGTTTCTCAAACGATTGAGATGGTACGTTGTTTTTTTCATTAAATGATGCTGGTGTCGGTACATTTTTTGGATTAACTGAAGTTTCCTCGCGGCTAGAAAAAATAAGATAAATGCCATAGATGACGATAAATATAATTACTAGTAACCCGATGAGAAAATATTTATTTTTCATAGATTAATTAACACATCCGAAACCAACTAATGTAAATGGATTATTTTGAACTGTGCCATTGTATATTGGATACCGATCGCTTTTATAAGGGGCATTTGATTCGTACGTTTCTAAATAACCATTAAAGTTATTGTCAATACGCACAGTTTTTAGAATCGCTGTATGTTCGTAGCCTGTATGTACGCCAGGACGAGATTCCCAAAAGATAGCACAACCGGCCTGAATAGCAGAAATCGCAGTCCGATGATCAGTATTTAAGTATGGTACATATCTGAAACCAGGTATTCTAGACCATGACAACTGCATATTAACAACACCTTCATGTTCTTGTCCTAGTCCGCCAAAACCTGCCAGATTAAAAGCGTCAATGACTGTATCAGTACACCAATAAATACCAGTTCGAGTCGTACCTGGAT
>CAZAEE010000009.1:0-44974 GCA_964484325.1 uncultured Gammaproteobacteria bacterium | reverse complement strand
TGGCAGGGGCAGAGGGAATCGAACCCCCATCAAAGGTTTTGGAGACCTCTATTCTGCCGTTGAACTATGCCCCTCGTGTGCTCCCGGGCAGAATTGAACTGCCATCAGAGGTTCCGCAAACCTCCATTCTATCCGTTAAACTACAGGAGCAAAGTACTATATTTTACCATGCAGAGGGCCGAAGTTTCACCTTGGGACTATGTTGGGCTTGTCGTACCGGATATATACAGGAGTGCCTGAATTATCAGGGGTCGAACGAACTTCGTCAAGTGAAAAATCAGGAATATGAGGACCGGCAAATCGCCAAATCATCTTGGCTGAAAGTATATCAAGATTAACACATCCATGCGAGCCCCGAATCCCAAATTGACTTCGCCAATAGGCCCCATGTAACGCTTCACCACTTTCAGTAAAATATTTCACCAACGGTACTCCGGGCAAATCATATCCTGGGCCGGTCATTCGTCTGGCCCAGCGTGCGCGAAAGGTGTGAAAGTTACCTATGTCAGTATCGTGACCGTGTAAACCAGTAGTCACTGAAGTATTCCATCTTTCACTCACAGTATCCCCTGTTTTTGAGTAAGCCCATAACTCTTGCTTATTGATGCTTATCTCTATCCATCTCTTCTCCCCTGATTGAAAAGGTAGTGCTGCAACCTCACTATAAGTAATATCTTTCAAGTAAGATTTGGGAACATAAATACCGCTATGCTGAGGTGTGCCTAACTGACCATTCCTATTCAATAATCGATCAGGTATCGCCTCTACCCAGTCACTGCTGACATTGATGTATCGGACTAAAGTATTTTTTTGATAATAACCTCCTGTGGATTTAAAAGTGTTACGTTCGGTATATTTCGGGACTCTTTCCTGTACAAATCCGTATCGGAGCACATGAGGATCAATCTCGTGTAAAGGAGAACCTTCATGTTGAGCTGCAAATGCTCGTATAGGACTACCCTCAGTTAAATAAGCAGCCACCCCAAGAGTAACGGCTCCCACAAAAGATCGACGATCAATGAATCGTTCTGCCATAATTTTACAAAAATTATACAAAATTTGACTTATAATATCAACGACTGGCCTTGAAATGTGGTAAAATTGTAAGATGCGTTATGCACTGGCACCCGAAGTTAAAAGGCAGGTAGATGTCCTTGTTGAAAAACTCAACTTTACCCACATCAAGGCTGAATACGTCCACTGTATACGTAGTTTTGACGCAAAAACACGGGCAATTGCACGAATTTGGGGTATGTCGCGGTTATTTAAAGAAGTTGCCGGTATCCACCCCCACTATATCATTGAGGTCAATTCGAAAAAGTATGATAAACTTCATCCACGAGATCAGTTAAAAACACTCATTCACGAACTTATGCATATACCCAAAACTTTTTCAGGCGCTTTGCTTTCACACCGCGGCCCTCACCATCGAATAAACGATCGTGAGGTTGAAAAAATATTGCAAAATCTTCGTCATGACTAGAGTGTTTAAGAGATATTCCGATTATAGTTTTATATATAAGTATCCAGTTGCTATTTTAAAAATCATTTCCATATACTAAATCATCCTATGAAAAAGGCACTCGGCATCAGCCTAGGGATAGTATTTTTGGCAGTCATGCTCTTTCTTTTTAAAGTCCAAGCTTTTTACAATCAAATTAATACTAAACAAAATATCTTACCCGCTATTCTTCAAAAACCGGCTGAGAAAAAAGTTTACAATCTTCTCTTTTTGGGATATGGTGGCGGCACGCATGAAGGTACCTATTTAACTGATACAATGATGATCGCCCACGTTGACACGGTCAAGAAGAAGGTCGTACTTATCTCTCTTCCTCGAGATCTTTGGATACAACTGCCGACTAATTCAGGTGCAACCTTTCACGCAAAAATTAACAGTATTTATGAACTTGGGCTTTTTCCAGATAATTATCCAGACGTAAAAATAGCAGGTAAAAATGACCAGGCCGCCGCTGAACTCATCAAGTCATCGGTAACGAATATAACTGGCATATCTATTGACTATTATGCGGCGATTGACTTTGCCGGTTTCGTGAAAGCAATTGATCTCTTAGGCGGTCTTGACATTAACGTTGAAAAAACCTTTGACGATTACGAATATCCAGTTGAAGGTAAAGAAACTGATCTGTGTGGACGAGATGATGAGTTCAAGCAAGTTGAGCCTTTTTTAATCACTCAGAATCAACCGACATTAACTCCAGATCAGCAAAATCAGAGAGATCAACTGCTTAAAGATCATCCTGATTTGCAAAAATTTTACGATGATATCACCAACTCTCCTGAAGACGCGTTTCCTTGCCGATATGAGCACCTTCATTTTGATAAAGGACCACAGCACATGGATGGACAGCGAGCTTTAAAGTATGCCCGTTCCCGTCATAGCGCTCAAGATGGGGACGACTTTGGCCGAGCTGTCCGACAGCAAAAAGTCATTGAAGCCGTGAAAGATAAAGTTTTCACCATTACCTTTGTGCCGAAACTATTACCACTTATGGATGAGGTTAAAAACGATATCAAAACTGATCTTGACTTAAGTCTTATAAAAAAGTTTACTCAAGCTGCAAAAAAAAGCGAAGCGTACTCCATCGCCAGCGCAGTACCCGATCTGACACAGTTACAATCTTCTTACTCAGATGAAGGTCAATTTATTCTCATTCCAACTAAAGGAATCGATCAGTGGAGCGATTTACAAATCTGGATTCAAAATGTCATTGCCGGCATCACCCCGACACCTGTGCCTAATAGTACAATCACACCAACTACTAAGAATCGGATACCCACTTCAGCTCACTAACTGTTTAACCTTCTCAAGAAATTGTTCTGGAGTTAAGTTACCTTTTTGCAGATAACCATTACTTACGGCAGCCATATTTTCTAGTTCCTTTGAATTATCTACGTTCGTCATGAAAACTACTTTTTTATTCGACAGTTTCGGCGGCTCGTTTTTCAACTTCATCATCACTTCCATACCTGTCATTGATGGAATCATCTGGTCAAGCAGAACAAGATCCCACCCACCTTCTTTCATTTTGGCAAATGCTTCGGCTCCATCAGAAACTGCGGTCACTTCATAACCGGCACCAGTCAACATATCATTGTATAGCTCGTGGAGCATAGCATCGTCTTCTACTAAAAGAATTTTCATATATAATTGTTCAATTGTATGGATGCATTATACAGAAAAAATCTGATTGTTACTATCTTTTTTACATTTGTTGGACTCATATATCTTCACAACATTACTCATGATATATATAGCGGCGACATTGGCGATCTGGTGACTGCAGCGTATGTTTTTGGCGTACCTCACCCGCCGGGCTATCCTCTGTTTACTTTTTTAGGATTTATCGCCTCTCACCTGCCGCTCTCCTGGCCACCGGTTGCTAAAGTTGCGTTAGTATCGGCCATTTCATCTTTTATTGGATTGATTTTTTTCTATAAAATTTCCTTTAAAATTACCAAAAATCTGTTCATCGGTCTTCTCTCATGCTCCATACTAGCGTTTTCCTATTTATTCTGGTTTCATGGAGAAGTTCCCGAAGTATTTGGACTGAATAATTTTTTCACGATCGTGATCCTTTATTTGTCATTGATGTTTTACTTTGATAAAAAAATGAAATATCTTTTTTTGACGTTTTTTTTCTGTGGTCTCGCCTTAACTCATCATCAAACAATCATTTTTTTATTTCCGGCAGTACTTATTCTAGTCACGAAGCATTTAAATCTCATCTTAAGCAAAAAAACAAATATTCTTTATATACTTATTGCAGGGCTGGCCGGTTTTTTACCTTATATATATCCTTTAATCGCAGCATCAACTCATCCTGTTGTCAACTGGGACAATCCTCATACCCTGGTCAATCTATTTCATCTCATTTTCCGTAAAGACTACAGCTATATCTCAAATACCTCTTCTATTGGGCAAACGGGATCAATCCTACTAAACAATTACTTTAAAACAATTATTTCTACATTTTCCTATCAAGTAATGTTCATTATCGTAATGGGTGCGATTTACCTGGGAATAAAAAATAGACGAATTCTAGGAGCGCTCACCATAAGTTATATAATTTCTGGCCCCCTATTGGTTCTTTACATAAATGCGTTGGCGACAAGTAGCGCTGAGTGGGGTGTTGTTGAGAGATTCTACGTCATGTCAAGCGTAATTCTTATGTTTTTTGTCCCGTTTGGTTTCCTGTTTATGAAAGAATTTCTTGAGAAATTTTTTGTCAATAAAATATTCGCGACCGTACTGATTGGATACTTTATTATCGTACCTGTATTATCTTTTGTTTATAACTTTCCGAAGACTGACTTATCAACTACGCATATCGGTGACACTCTCGCGGCAGATATTCTTAAGCCGTTAACCCCTCATGCTGTCCTTCACTTATACGGTGACACAACAACATTCAACGTTTGGTATTATCACTATGTTTTAAAACAACGGGCTGATGTTGACTTAATACACCCGCCAGGTCCTGGTGGCAATACGTATTTTGACCAGGAAATTAACACCTACTACCGTAAGAATCCCAACGCACCTATGCAACAGCTACCAAGCCTAACTCTTGAAGAAATTCGAAAAAGAAGACCGGTCTATGCTAGTTACCAGATCCAATATGTTCCGAAAGACTCGCTATTGATACCAAAAGGATTGGTCTATGAACTCATTTATAAGAAAGATCTTCCCGATAAAAGTACGTACCTAGCTGAATCCAGATCGTTTTGGAAGTCTATTCAGCCACCAACGCTTGACACGCTCAAACCCAATGAAGAAAATCTTATTGCCCAGGAAATTCCAACATTATATTCAAATGGATTGCTGAACACTGGCAATTTTCTTATTCTTCAATACAAAGACATTAATGAGGCTATCTCTTACTACAAAAAAGCCACGGTCGTGGACTCGACTAACTCAGGCGCTTGGGTAAGCCTTGGCATTAGCCAGATTCAAGCGTATAAAAAATGTTCTGAAGGTATTGAAAACATGAAAAATGGCATCGCTCTTTACCCCCTTATTCGCAAGTATTATCTACAACTTTATACAGGATATAAGTGGTGCGGGCAGGTCAAAGAGATGAGAACTGTCGAAATTTATTACAAAAAAACGTTTAGAAAGGAACTTATAAATGATCTTAAAAGTATATGAAAAAGAAAATATGCTGGTATTATCCTCACTTACTTTTTATGAATGGTGGTACAAAATTTCTCTATGAGGTTTTAAAAAGATTACGCTCAGACTATGAAATTACATTAATTGTTGCAGGTGGCTCAACTGCAGTCATCAAAAACTTCACTGATTTGAATATATCGATAGAGATAAACTCATTTATTACCTCACACAGCAGTCTCTATTGGATTCTGCTACCTTTTATGATATGTATAGAATATTTCAGAGCTCGACCTTATCTCAAAGGAGCTGACTATATAGTAGCTATAGTTTTTCCTTCTAATTTGATCTGTGCGCTATATTCCAAATTTTCCAAAAAACCTTACTACTATTATTGTTACGAGCCAGCTTTCGTTCAAAATAAACAATTCATACAACAATTTCACTTTATAAAAAGAGTTACCAACTCACTTTTAGCCATAGTTTATAAATCCTTAGATACTTGGGCTACAAGAAAAGCTAAGCAAATATTCACGCTTAACGAAGTTACAAAAAAAGTCATTGCAAATATATACAGAAAAACCCCTAAAGTAACTCTCATGGGAGTCGATACAAAGCATTTTCGTCCTATTAAACTAAATTATGTATCTAAAAAATTTAAAAACAAAGTCATTATCACTCATTCAACTGATTATTTACCTTTAAAAAAAACGGAGTTAGCACTTTATACGATAGCCAAACTTATAGACAGATATCCTCAAATATTACTTATCATTACTTCTACCTGGCCTGATGCCCCGTTTAAGAAAAAATATGAACAACTTGTCGAAAAACTGCATTTAAGTAATAACGTACTTTTCTCTGGCTTTATATCCTATGATGAATTGCCATATTATTACTCTGCATCAAGGTGCTATTTATCTTCCTCGTATGACGAAACTATGGGCACTACATCAAGTAATCTGCCTGTAAAAGAAGCTTTAGCATGTGGAACACCAGCTATTCGTGCAAATATCACGACCGAGGATGTTGAAAATGGCATTTCTGGTTTTTTAGTTAATCCAAAGAATATCGATCAGGTAGCAGAAAAATTGGAGTATTTAATTACTCATCCATCAAAAGCTAGTTTGATGGGTAAAAGAGGAAGAAACAAAATAGTGAAGATATATACTTGGGAAAAAGTAATAAAAAATATTGTCGGTGAGTTTGAATAATTGATCAAAGAGTAAATATTTTAATAATAGTATCCATTTCTTTTTGGGTTAATTCAGGATTATTTCCAAAGTAAAGACCTTGTTCATGTATTAACTTAGCGTTAGAGCTTCCCAAAATATTAGAGAATATTGGCATTTGTTTTCTGAAGAAAGGTTGTTTAGTAATGTCGCCACCAACGATAGGACGAATTTCGATGCGATTAGCACATTTTTTTACAAGTTCATCTCTAATTCTTACCGATCTACAGATGAGTGGAATTGCAAAGTTCGAGAACAGATCCATATGGTTATAAACAAGCTGATAGTACTTTTTATTCTTTTTATAAATTTCGCTTGCAAGATATAAAAAATTCTTATTCCTTTTTTTTATTATTTCATCTATAAAGGAAAGCTGAATATTACCTAAATACCCATTTATTTCGCTTGAACGAAGGTTATAGCCGAGCTCATAAAATGTATAACGAGAGTAAAAAGTAGAATTTACTTTGAATTTATTCCTAATCTTGAGCTGACTTTTAAGCCCAAGATTTCTATCCCAACCATGAGCACGCACTATTCGTAACATTGTAGCTAATTGTTCGCTATCGGTACAAATTGCTCCCCCTTCAATGGTAGACAAATGATGACCAACATAAAATGAAAATGTACTTGCGAGACTGTAATTACCTAATTTTTTCTTTTTATAGACTGACCCTAACGCCTCACAGTTATCCTCTAATAAAATAATCTTTCTATCTTCACAAATCTGTTGTATTTTATCTATATCGTGACACAACCCTAATAAATTTGTCAAAAATACCATTTTTATCGGATATTTAGTTAATATCGATAATAACTTTGAACTGGAAACATTAAGTGTATCTAGCTCCACATCTACAGGTACTGCATGCAATCCTAGTTGAATTATTGGCATCACATTTGTCGACCAAGTTAAAGCTGAAAAAGCTACTAAGTCACCTTGCTTTATCTTGTTAAGATTAAGCATTGCCTGAACGATAGCTAAATTGGCAGAGCTCCCACTATTCAAGAAAATACAATGCCGTTTATTTTGAAATTTTGCAAAATTTTTCTCAAATAGTTCACACTCTTGTCCAAAACTCAGATATTGAGCACTTTTTATAAATTCAATTAGACGTTTTTTTGTTTCACGCTCGTGATAAAATGTTGATTTAATGAGTTTAATCATTAATGAATGGCAAATTTAAAAACAACTAAACCTATCGTTTCAATTGTAATGTCCACATATAACGATGGAGATTATCTTGAACAAGCTATCAAAAGCATTTTACACCAAACATTTTCGAAATGGGAACTAATAATTATCAATGACGCATCAACGGATTCAACAAATCAAATTCTTAATAACTATATAAAAAAAGATCAACGAATAATCTATATAAAAAATACGAAAAGAAAAGGTTATATCCCAAATTTAAACCGTGGAGTTTCCTTATCTCGTGGCCAGTTTATAGCAAGACTTGATAGTGATGACTACTGGAGTGGAAAGAATAAATTAAGAAATCAAGTAAATTTCCTTGAAAAAAATTTAGATTATGGATTGGTTGGAACTTGGGCCATTATTTGTAATCAACATAATAAGGAAATCTATAAAGCAAAATATTCAATAAATGATTCAACTATTAGGAATAGGATATTGAAGGAAGCATCATTTGTTCACAGTTCTATAATGATGCGAAAGAAAATATTTTTAAAAGCAGGAGGATACAATATCTCTTATTTACCGGCTGAAGACTACGCACTTTGGTTGAAATTAGGTACTTTAAGTAAATTTCACAATATTCCAAAATTTCTGATTCATTACAGAATTAATCCTCAAGGAATTAGTCAAAAAAATTATAGAATCCAAAATGAGAAAATACTGGAACTTATTAAAATTTTTAAACATAATTATCCTCACTTTTTAATTGCCCAAATTATATGGAAACTACGTGCTCTTTATCCAGTCAGATTTCGAAGTATTATTTACAAATTGAGATATTTATTATTAAAAAGATAATATGATCTCAATAATTTGTACTTTTAACAATAAGGACGTACTTCGTAAAAATCTTCTTCCAACCTTAAAAAAACAGAGTAAACCTTATGATTTAGTACTTATTAATAATACTCATGAAAAGTTTCACTCTGCTTCTTCAAGCCTTAATTATGCTTTTAAGCAAACCAATCCCAGAAGTAAGTATATTTTTTTTGCGCATCAGGATTTTTCCTTTATTCAACAGAATGATTTAATACTCATTGAAAAAGAGCTTAACAAGATAACAAAATTAGGTGTCGCTGGATTTGCAGGTAAAGATAGGCAGAATCGTCGTACCGGATATGTTCTTCACTTTACCAAACCATGGGGCAGAAAACTTTCTTCGTCCAAAGAAGTTTTAACAATTGATGAGCTTGGATTTATAATCCCACGAGCAGTATTTAATAAACATCAGTTCGATCAAAAAACATTTGATGGTTGGCACTGCTATTGTGCAGACTATTGTCTTTGGGCTAAAAAAAAAGGTTTAAAAGTTACAGTTTTACCCATCGGTGTACAGCATAATACCTCTCATCAGGCGCTTTCTGATAAGTCTCTTTTTTATTATCAATCGCAGCTTTTGAAAAAGTACCCGGAATACAAAAAAATATACACTACTAATGGAACAATAAGTCGGTTAACTTTATTTCTCAGAAAATTTCCTATAAATGATAAAGTACTTTTTTACTATAAAGAAAAATTGCTCGCCAAATCAAAGTATTTAAGAAGATTTAGATTTTCGACTGATCCAAATTCATAATCTTTTCGAACGTCTTTTTCTTCAATATGAAGTAGTCAAAAACAATGCTGCGTGGGTAGATAAGACGGTCTACAAGAGTAAAATTTAACCTGCGACCTTTCAGTCTGCGATAAAGATATCCAGGCGACAAAATCAGAAATGAACCAAAACTTTTGGTCGCGGCTAAAGCAAAATCAGCTCGACCAATACAGATGTAATAGATTATGCTTAATAATTCCATAAAAAAACGCATTGGTAGTATATAGACTAATTGAACCATAGGAAAGTTCTTAAGGACCAATAACAGATTATTTCTATGTTCCAAATATCGTTTCCGAAAACTGTTATTCCCTGCAGTAGAAGCTACTTTATGAAAAACTACCGAGACTGGTTCATAAACGATGTTGTATCCTGTTCTTAAAATTCGATAGCAGAGATCAATCTCCTCCATATAGTTAAAAAATGCCTCATCAAAATAGCCTCCTTCCTCCAAAACCTTTTTTCGCATAACCATTGTTGCCCCACTAGCCCAAAAAATTTCAGTACGTTTATCGTACTGTCCCCTGTCGGGTTCAAGCGTCGTAAAAATTCTACCTCGTGTGAATGGATACCCCAAAAAGTCAATAAAACCGCCTGCAGCACCGGCATAATCAAAGTAGTGTCTATTGTATGCCCACAAAATCTTTGGTTGTACCACAGCGATTCTAGCGTCATTTTCTAATAACTTAATAATCGGTGTTAACCAACCTGATTCCACTACAACGTCGTTATTTACCAACGCGATATAAGGAGTTCGTACTTTTTTCATAATGATATTGTTTCCGCCAGAGAAACCATGATTGGTATTAAAACGAACAAACGTGAGAGATCGATTTTTAAACTCTTTTTTTAAAACTCGAGCCTCATTTATCACTGAGCCGTTATCTACAACGACGATCTGTCTGTTTTTATAAGAAGTTTTTAAAAGACTTTTGATACACTCCCGAGTATCACGAATACCATTATAGTTTAAAACGATGATCGTAATTCGAGGATGCTTCATAAAATTACGGCTATTATAATAGAAAAACCCGCCTCACGGCGGGTTTTTTTGAGGTAAGCTGCAAGTTTATCGAGTAACCTGAATCGTCGCGTTCAATTCTGCAGCAGGCGCTGAGACAGTGATTCTGTTTCCTGCACCGGCAGAGACCACTGTGTAATTGGAGTTGTACGTTGATGTACAATCCGTCACAGGTGTTCCATTGTTTGTCAATGGATCGACTGGCAAGGCTGCGATATAGGTCGGAACCAGAAGCGAACACAAATCTACTCGATTGGTGATTGAGGAATCGTTGGTGATTGTTCTCACCGTTGTGTCGATTCCAACAGGCAAAGCACCTTTATTGTCAGCCATTCGCTGATTGATGGCGTTTAGAAGCGCATTAACATCACTGCTTCGTTTGGTGTTATTTGACTGTGCAAACTGTCGAGCAGGATTGATAGCGATAAGCGTAATCGCCAAAAGAATGGCCAAGATACCTATCACGACCAAAAGCTCGATAAGCGTGAAACCTTTTTTATGCTTGAGTGTCATAGTTTGCCTTTGTCCGAGTGGAAATTATAATGATTAATTTCAGCGTATATAAAATGCCATACGTTGTCAATAGGTATTTCTGCCAAAAAAGTTTATTTTCCGATGGTGATAACAGCCGCTACCTGAGCGTTCTGACTTTCTTGGGTTGTTATATCAGGAAACATACTTTTTATATTCAACAGTAAATCATTTTTTAGATCTATTGACAGTTTAGTATCGAAAATTACCAAAGGTTTTGACAAATTGATCGATCCTCCATCTTGAAGTTGAACTTCTTTATACCCAGCCTGATTTAACTTTGATTTGAGTGCATCTGCTTTAGTTGTTGTTGATGGATCATGAATTATCTGGATTTTGACCTGTCCTTTATCTATGGTAGCTGACTGAGACGATACTGATGGGCTTGGCGGTATGGTAATTGGCAAAGAAGAGCTAGCTGTTGGTTCAACAACTGTAGGTTCTATCGGAGCGGGAGCCGCTTGAATAACAGGTTTAGCCGGTTTTGCCGCTGGCTTCAAGAGCATAAATCCAAGTACCCCAATCAAAAGAACAAAGACACTCAAAAGTGCGAAGAGATTTCGATTATTTTTTTGCGTTTCTTCACTTTTCTTTTGATCTTTCGTAAGAGTACGTATAATCAGTTCCTCCTTATCGTTAGTATCTGTTAAAGAAAAATTCATCAATTGACGGGATTGGCTGAATACCGTGGCAATTGACTGTTCATCAAGACCGTTCATCTGTGGATTAACAGCAAAGTATGGTACGATGGTTAAAATTGATGAACCATATTGTTCGAAAAATTCGTTAAAAACACTATAGAAATCCCGGTTTGCTGCAACTACCCGCACTCCATTTTCATTAGGAAACTGCCTCGAGCTTATATACTCAAATGGTACTGCGTCCAAAAACTTCTGAATTTCCTCAGCTGAAGGTGGTGAAATATCTTTCTCAAAAAGAATATTTTGGGCCAAGATAAGAGTATATTCAGTTGCAGGAAGAGTATTGTTTTTTGCTACTGCCAATAAACCTTTTTCAAGCTCCCCTCTATTGAAAATCTCGATATCATGCGATACCGTTGGCGAAAGATCAAAAACAAGCACATTCGGTTTACCTTCCACATAGATTTGCAGTCGATTTTTTTCAAGATATAATACGCCTTTTGATTTAACGTTTTGTGTCATGGATAAACCTCCTGCCAAGGTGGAGTAACAACTAATATGCCATTGTTGTAGCCTGCTGTAATACGAATTTTTCTTGAGAAATTACCATATTGACCGATAATGTTGATCGTTTTTGCAGTTGTTCCTGTAGCTATTATTGTAGCAGTTCCCTGACCAATCGACATTGTCTCACCGGTATAGTTTGGATTTCGAATAAGCCTCAAAAGTGCATTTTCAGCCGCGCTTTCTGCTACCTGCAACGCGATTGAACCGTCCTGAAGTTTTTGAGCACCTTGGACATTTGAAATTATCACCACGACGGATCCGGCAGTAATTGTCACTAAAATTGCCATAAAAATAAGTAGCGCAGTTAAAGTTTGTCCCGTTTGAGTGTGTATTTTTTTCATATAAAATTTACTGACGTGATGATAATGTTGTTTGAAAACTTTTTGACTCGGGTCCACCTTTTTTAACGATTTGACTAGTTAGTGTAAAACTGACTTGAATAGTATCCTTCTCATCGCCGGCACCGACCCGTTTAAACACCAGATTGGAAACAGTTGTATTGAGACTATTTATACGGTCTGTGCCTGATGAAGTCGTCAATTCTAGATTTGTACTGTTCAAAACATATGTATAGTTGACTCCTCCTATGGACACTCGCAGAGTACTTCCCTGTGCGCCGGCATTTGCTGGTAAGCTTATACCATTTGATCGATCAACATCGTACTTCAGCCGAGCCAGGATATAACTTCCATCTTGCTCGACACTGGCCGTTGCCTCATTTTCAGTACGAGCATCAAGGATTGAAACAAATATCTGAGCCATCACCACAATCAATACTGAAAGCAAAGCTAACGTTATAAGTAACTCAACTAGTGTAAAGCCGTGTTTCATTATGGTGAATAGTTAACTGTTATATCTCTAAAAACCGGTGTCAAGGTCGAATCATTAGTATTAAGAATCGCTTTATATTTAAAACACTTGCTTGGATTGTGATACGAAGAAAAGGTATTCAGTGGGATAATGCCTGATATACTTGATGAACCAGTTATTGCGGACGTATAGTAATGAGTTGTACCGGTACCAGTTGAGTCAGTACCGACAAACGTATAAGAGGCGTTTGTACAGCTTCCGGCAACCGGATCAGCAACTGCAAACTGTATCTGCACACCGTAAAACCCTGAACCAACATTAACTGTTGGCTGGTAAATATTGGCTGTGAAACTGTTAAATGTTGTATCATTAGCTGTCGGACCAAACGGTGCTGGCTGAGAAACAAAAGTTCCTGTTGGTACGTAATCACCGCTGCCTGAGTTTCCTGGTCCGCCTTCAATTATCTTAAACTCGGAAGATGCATCACCCGTTATGATATACGAAAAGGCTCTTGTTGTTGCAGGACTAAAAATAGTGGAGATGCCATTTATACCAGTATCGATATCAAGACCGCCACAGTAAAGCGGGGCTGTTTCATAGTTACCATCAACTCTCAAAACTTGATATTCTTGACCACCGGTACCGACGATGATGACCTTTGCCCCACTGACTGCGACAACACCCTTCGGGTTCATATTCCCGTGAGCACTGGTATCATAACTGCCTACAACTGAATTGGTCGCTAAATTTATTAAAAAAAACTCTGGCTGAGAGTTTGACTGGGCCGTCACTAGATAGGCACGGTTTTGAGGAACATTAACATAAATATCGGTCGCACCCTGACCGTTGACTGAAATACTAGTGGGAGCAGGCATGGAGCGCGGATTGGTCACATCAACCACTTGAATCTGATTTGTAGTCGAGTTCACAGCAATGTAGGCATTCGTTCCCACAACAATGACCTTATTGCCCACATTTGCTAAATTGACACTGCCGATCGGACTATGACTACCACTGCGGGTGGTCAGATCAAATGTATATAGCTTATTGTCTGTTGCAGTAACATAGGCGATATTATTAGCAATAAAAATGCTTTGACCTTTAATAGCAGCCGAGCCTAATGCGAGAGTACCGTAAGGAACATTATTATCATATTTGCCATTGACAATTGAGGTTAAGTCAATAATTACCCCTTGCTGATTATTCGTGTCTGTTGCTAAGTAGGCATAATTTTGCTCTGTGAAGACTCCGTTTGTTTTATAGTGATCAAATGTTGCAGGAATAGATCCTGTCGGTGGCGTTGGATAAGCTGGGTCGGTGATTGACACATTTGCGTAAGATACACCTGAAGCATTGTCACCAGTTCCAGCTGCGGCTTGACCCACAATGGCTGAAACAGCGTTAGCTACACCGTTTTTTGGCAGATCTACTGCAGAAAATGTCAATACTGGATTACACCAATCTCCAAACCCGCCGGTCTGAGACAAAATGATCTCACCATCGTCAGGTGTAGGTGTTGGCAGCGGCGCGCTCGCTTGTACACCGACACTGGTTTTACTAGCTAATGGAGCATTAAAGTCTGTCTGAGTAGTTTCTGTATAGCTTATATTATTATGTCGAGTTATATAAAGATCGGAAGCAATATTTGATGTATAAGGTAAAGTCCATGAAACAGTAATTGTGATTTTTTTGGTTGAAGGATCAGCCGTACCACCTGATGACACTATAGCACCAGTACTATCTCTATAAACCGTGCTAATAACAACTGAAGTTGTTAATCCATTGACCGTTGGACATGCACCCCCACAGGAAATCAGTGTCCAAATATGGTTAACATCATCTATCTGGGGAAAATAGGTACCGTCTATTGAAATAAAACTCCACCCTCGTTCTCGAATACTGCGAACGGCTGTCTGAGCCTGTTGAAGCAAAGCAACTCCATCAACACGCTGTTGTTGTTGAGCCTTTCCCGACCGTGAAGCCACCAACCCAGTCAGAAGCGCAGGTAGGATGATCGACAGCATTCCAAGAATAATCAGGATTTCAAGAAGCGATTGACCTTCTTTGAATTTTTTGTTTTTCACAGATTTTTTAGTTAATTTGAGTAATCACTCCATATTTATTAAATGTCACTGTATTTTGTTGCCCGTTTGTCGTATCGCGCAATGTTATAGTATTTGAACCTTGAACGAATCCCGACACCTCCCCACTTGCCTGAGAAAAAATCAAACTTGAAGCTGCTGGAACTGCCACTATCTGAACATTTTCATCAAGATTAACGATGAAGTTCGAATTATCTGAAGGATTCGGTATATAGGTTGTTCCATGAAAAAGCACATAGGTGCTCTGGTTTTGATTAAAATAAATGCCATAACTATCTGCGGTTGATCTGCCTTCACTATCCCCAACCATGGCTTTTAACTGTTGCTGTTTCATATCTGAAATTAACGTGTCGATAGTACCGGAAAATGTATTTCTTCGTTGAGCACTAATACCATTAATCATTGAATATCCGATCAATACAGAAACAATTGCCAAAACTAGCAATACTTCAATAACACTAAAGCCTTTATTATTTTTAAAATGTTTATGCATTTTTTTTATCTGTTAGCCCCGACCTGACCGATCAATCCGTAAATGGGTGCAATTATAGAAAGCATCATACCGCCAACGAGAATACCAACGAAAATCAACATAATCGGCTCCAAGAGAGCTGTTAATGACTTTAAGGTGTTAGAAACTTCATAATCTAAATACTCAGACACTTCCTCCATTGACTTATCAAGCGTCCCTGTGCGCTCCCCGGCTTCAACCATTTTCGTCATAATGTTGGGTATCAAACCCTTTTTGGACTTAAGTCCGTCTGATAGCCGTTTACCTGAAGCAACCATATTTCGAGCATTCTGAAGCACTTGCAAAATATCTTTGCGTAAAACTACATCCTGACTCAACTCAAGCGCGCTTGTGATAGGAATCCCAGCGTTCAGAAGCAGATAAAGGCTGCGGGTAAATCTCGTCAGATCGATCTGCTTAATGAGATTTTTTATAAGCGGTAGGGAGAATAGCACTCTCATGAAAAGATCTCTTTTCGTTTTGTAGAGAAAGATAATCGAACCAATGACCGCTGCCACACCAATCGCCAGGGGGATAGTTGAGTGTAATATGAGATTCGAAACAAATATCAGTATTTTTGTAGGCAAAGGAAGAGTCACTTTGAGTCGCGAAAAAACGGTCGAGATTTTTGGGATGACGACAACTAATATCATAAATAACACGCCGACAAAAACTGTCATAATTAACAATGGATAAACTAATGCCGACCGGATACTGTCGGTAAACTCCATATCTTTTTTTATGGTTGCTTTCAGATCACGTAGCGTCACATCAAGCGTGCCAGCTTCTTCTGAAGCCTTAATGATGTTTAGAGTGACTTTGTCAAAAATTTTGGGAAATTGGGAAAATGAAGTATACACATGCTTACCTTGAATAAGATCAGCTCTCAAAGCAGTAAGGATCTTTTTCTGACTGCCTTTTGAATCTTCAAGCAGTGAATCAACAGTTTCCAGAATCGAAATTCCGGCAGCCAACATCGTGGCGATATTACTTATTAACAGGTACTTTTCTTTACCGCTGAGTGAAATAGTTTGATTTTTCATGATTCAGATTTAGTCACTCGAAGAACTTCTTCAATCGTCGTGACCCCGCGAACAACTTTATCCAAGCCATCTTCAAGCATTGGTACCATCCCCTCTTTGATAGCTTGTTGAGCAATGATGGTAGACTCAACTTTTTGAACAATCAGTTTTTTTACCGGGTTACTTACTTCAAGAACTTCAAATACACCAATTCGACCCGAATAACCAGTTCCATGGCACACTTTGCATCCGGCTCCTTTATAGACGCGTACTTCTTGTTTATCTGAAAAGTGTTTTTTGATGACGTCAAGAGGAATATTTTTGGCTAAGTCATTTTGGGTAATAATTATTGAAGTTTTACACATATCGCAGATCTTTCGGATAAGTCTCTGTGCAATAATACAATTAACTGTTGAAGCCACAAGAAAAGGTTCAACTTTCATATCTGTTAGACGAGGCAACGTCGTAGACGCATCGTTTGTGTGCAGAGTGGAAAGAACTAAATGCCCGGTAAGTGCAGCGTTTATCCCAATACCTGCTGTTTCATTATCACGGATCTCTCCGACAAAGATAATATTTGGATCTTGTCTTAGAATAGAGCGCAAACCATTGGCGAACGTGAGATTTGTTTTAACATTTACTTGAATTTGGTTAACACCTTTTATACGATACTCAACTGGATCCTCAATCGTTGTAATGTTTTTATCTCTCGTGTTTAAAATTTTTAATATCGAATAAATCGAGGTTGACTTACCTGAACCAGTTGGACCAGTTGAAAGGATCATACCGTAAGACTTACTGAATGCCCGAGTCACTTTGGTAAGATCGTTTTGGCTCATACCAAGATCAAGCAATGAAAACTGCCTTGAGTGGGTTGATAACAACCTGAGAACAATTTTTTCGCCCTCGACAATCGGCAGTATCGATACACGAATATCCAGATTTTCTTCTTCAAACTGCACTCGCATTTTGCCATCCTGGGCAGCTAAATGTTCATCTGTACGGAGTTTCGCCATAACTTTTATTCGTGTAACTATCCTGTCATGAAAATGTTTTGGAAGCAAAAGCATATCGTGTAATACTCCATCAATCCTAAAACGCACCAACGAATTTTTTTCTTCAGGTTCAATATGAATATCTGAGGATTTTTCCTGATTGGCGTGATTTATCAACATATCAACCATCTTTTCCACAGGTATATCGACTGTAGCCAGCTGTTCGTCTGTAATATTAAATTTTTTAAACAGATTGTCAAATGTTTCTTGCAAATTTTTTCGATACAGATGATAGGTATTGACGATATCGCGCTCTGTCGCCAGGTGAGGAATAATTCGCTGACCAGTTTTTCTTGTAATCATCTCAAGAACTGTGACATTTCGCGGATCTGACATGGCGACTTTTATGCCATTTTGATCACGCCCGAAAATAATGACCTTTTCTTTACGAGCTAAACGCTCCGGTAAGAGTCCAAAAACATCCGGCGGGATAACCATTTTTGAGAGCGTTACAAAAGGAATCTTCAAGTAATCTGCCAGAAGCATGCCGAGATTCTCATCTGTGACAACATTTTTCTCAACGAGAGCATCGTTTATCGTGATGTCGGTATTTTTGGCATACTCGGTAATATCGGCAAATCCTTTTTCGTCCAGAAGGTTATTTTTTATTAAAAGAGTTTTCAACTCTTGATCGGTAATTATCATACTTTTGGCGTAAATGATGCGAGCTTTGTCTTGAGGTTTTCAAAATCAAGGAAACTTTTATTGACAAACTCCTTTGCACCTAACTGCTTAGCTTTGTCAATATCTGGCTGATCACCGAGGGTCGAAAAAACAATTACAGGAATAGCTTTATAGGCAGGAATTTTAGCCATATCTTGAAGAAACTCAAAACCGTCTTTTTTGGGCATGATCATATCAAGAAGAATCACGTCCGGCTGAAATGAGGCAAGTTTTGCCAATCCCTCCACACCATCTGAGGCAACATCAACTTGATAACCTGCTTCTTTAAGCTTAACAGCATAAAAGTTGTGAAAAAATTTATCATCATCAACTAGTAAAATTTTCATAGTTTTTTTCAAACTGCAGGAGGCAACTTCACACCGCTTAATTTTTCAAGATTTTGTTCAGTGGATGTCAAATCGAGCTCAACGCCAGTTTTTTCGACCGCCGCTAATGAATCACTAACTTTATCCAAAGTATCCTTGATTGCAGAGACAAGCTCAGAGGTAAACTGCAGTTTCTTCTCCAATGCATCTCGAAAAATATACTCAATCAGTCGGCAGCACAGAGCAGTTTTTTGATATCCCATTGCTAAACTTTGACCTTTAATACTGTGTGCGCTGATATGGATATTTTTCAAAGACTCAACATCGTTCGGATTTAACCTGACCATCAGTAAACCTTTTCTTATAATACTAAGCTGCTCCCGCGCGGTCTGCAGGTATAACGTTCGATAGGCTGAAAGATCTACTGTTGCTGTCATAGAAATTTAAGACTCCATCGAGCCTTCCTTCTTATAATTGATAGTACAGAAGTACAGAAGGAGTTGCAAGTAAAAATTTTATATAATAATGCTCATGGACAAACTGCTCAGATACCTGCAAAAAATATCTGCGAAAAAACGATTCGATTACCTGATTCTTGGGATACTCTTTCTTTTCGCTTTTTACATTTGTTTTTTCAAGCTCGGCCATTCGTTGTTTGAAAACTGGGATGAGGCTTGGTATGCCGAAGTCATTAAACAAATGATGAGAACAAAAGACTTTATTATGCCTCACTGGAACGGCGATATCCTCCTTGATAAACCACCGCTTTACTTCTGGTTAAGTTCATTTTTTGCTATTTTTTTGGGGGTAACCGAGTTTTCTGTTAGATTACCATCTGCCATAAGCGGCTTTGTACTCATATTTCTTGTTGTAGTCTATGCTTACCGACGCTGGGGTCTCACACCGGCGCTTTTTACTTATTCGGCTCTCGCTTTAAACAACTTATTCATCTGGAGAACACGCTCAGGTAATCTTGACGCCTTAGTCACACTGCTAATATTTCTTGTTTATCTTCTTATGGTGAGTACGTACAAATATCGCTATGCACTCCTTGGTATAGTTTTTGGGCTAATTTTCCTTGTCAAAGCTTCACTGGTGGCCTTTCCCCTGGCTGTTTTTGGACTGTATGAGCTTGTATTCAACATCAAGCATTTTTTTAAAAATCTTATCGGCTATGTTTTGCTTGGGAGTCTATTTATTCTTGTTGCTGGATCATGGCTAGTGGCTGGTGCACACGAATCAGGTAAGCAGGTACTTGATTATTATCTCTTTCAATCTGACCAGGGAGTTTCAGCTTTTTCTCTTTCAAACTTTAAGTTAGATTATCTCAGCTACGTTTATTACAGCCTGCAAAGAAAACTTTTTTTTGTATTTATTGTAGGTGTGTTTTTTATATTATTAAAAATCTACAAACGGGTAAATTTTGCAATTTTGGCTTTTTCTCTTTTACTTCTGATACAACTTTCATTTACTCAGAAGACCAATAACTGGTATCTGCTCCCTTCTGTACCTTTCTGGGCATTAGCCATCGGGTACGGTGTAAAACGAGCTCAAGAAATTGCCTCACGATTCATATCTGAAAAAATAGTTGTTGGAGTACTCCTTATAAGTTTACTCTACACATCGTACAAAACATTTACCGTCAATATCATACCCATCATTAATCAGGAGGTCAACATCACAGAAGTGGCCAGTGCTCGCATAATCAACTCGCTTTCAAATAATCCCCATGACATCATTTTACGTCTAGATGCAGCCTATCCGGTAACTATTTATTACGCAGATAGAAAAACAATTTACTATGATCACGTTGACCACTCCTTATATCTTGAGATAAAAGAGCTTGGCATCAGATGGATCGTTGGAAAAAAGGAGAAAGTTGACGAATTTATTGAAAAAAACGAAGGCTTTCAACTAATGCGCTACGATCAAAATGATGAAAGTATTCTACATATTCTGTCATATTGACGGAAGTTAACCTCATTAAAACAGAGAAAGATAAGGAATTCCCATAATATGGTAGATTAACAAGATGACTACGGAGATGAGAAAAACAAATGATATCACAATTAAAAAACCGTAGGCAATAATTGTAGCTAATTGCATAGAATCGCCTTTGACTTTATGCTTTCGAACTCGAGCTCTTTTTTTCATATAAATTTAGACTAGTGGATTATTTGAGGATTGTCAAGATTTATTTACGCGACGGCTGAATGATTCACAGTTCGAACCGCTTTTAAACTCCTGTGAAACAGTTCGCCAAATTGTAAAAACCCAATTAATCTTTTATTCCGGCAGTTTTTTTTAGAGCTGGCATGATGCCATTTTTCAGATATGCTACTTTTAATTTCCGTAATTCATTCACATCCGTTCTCTTAACAGTACTTTTTTCTCTTGCGCGGACGATTATTTTTGAATCAACTTGAGATGTATAAGTTGAGAGCAATACACTTTCCGCTTCATCCAACGTGACTGAATACGGTGCTTTAAGGAGTGCCCTTCTATCAAACGGGTTAAATATTTTTTGCTCGTCTTCAAAATCCAGATTTTCAGCAAAGGCACGATAATTTTTTGCGTCATAACGGTAATAAATCTGTTTGCCATATATTTTTGATAATGTATCCAAAATATGATAATGTACCAATTCTAAAAGGAGGCCCTCGTACTTGTTTGTATCATTAGTAAAAAATCCCTTGTCATCAACCGTTACATATGATGGATTATGGCTTAGTTCGGAGATACGATGGCTTACAATTTGTCCCCCCTGCAAGGCAAATACAAAAAAATTGTTGGCTATATGGGCTTGCGGATTGGGCGGAACATAGGGAAGAACAAAAAGAGGTATATATGAAATTCCTCCTGGACCGTAGGGAGGCAATTGAGCGACAAACTGGTAAGTCGGTCCGATGCGTACCCGTTTCGAGTTATCAGCTAACGCTTCTTTTAATGGCGTATATACTGCCTTGAGATGATAAGGATATTCTGTTTGTTCTAGTTTTTCTCCCATCGATGATTAAGGATTGTTAAAACTTGCTCCTTTAAAGTTTTTTCTACCCATCGGCGGAGAGGGTGGGATTCGAACCCACGTGAGTTTATGCAACTCAAGGGGTTAGCAACCCCTCGCTATGGACCACTCAGCCACCTCTCCAATTCTTCTTATTTTACTACATTTTGAATCTAGAATTATCTTTTTGTGTGCCTCCCGTGTTGCCTATACTCCAATTAACCTTGTTCCAGGGTACTAGTAGACTTTGGAAATTTTACAGTTACATTTGAAACTAGAATTAAATGAGATCCACAAATGGTGATATATTTTGTTGAGTTGAAGTGCCGGAGAAGGGATTTGAACCCCCACGTCCTTGCGGACACAGCGTTCTGAACGCTGCGCGTCTGCCAGTTCCGCCACTCCGGCTAATATGACCTAATTATATCAGGTAAGCTTCGGTAAACGGTCTTCAAAATCATGAGGGAAAAACCACAACTGCGTCTTCGAAATAATCTCAGTCGTTCTTCGTTTATTTATTAACCAAAGCTGAAATTTCAAATAAATTACCTCTACCAAATCACCTACTAGTAGAAAATTGAGTCTTTTTTTCAGACTATTCGGCTTTTTCAGGTATAAGGCATTTTTAGCGTTTGGAAATATATCAAATACCCACCTATTAGCATATAAGTAACTCATATACACAGAATCTTTAGAAACGAGCGGTTTCATTTGTAACACCTCATGTGCCACGTACTCGCTCCTTTTATACCTAGGTACAGATATATCCCCTTCATCAAAAAAAAGATTCAGACAGACTTTATCTCCAACATGGTGAGCTTGATAACTTCGATGAATACCAAAGATCTTCGCTAAGACAATTGAAATTATCCTAGCAGTCCAAAGTCTTCTTTTTGCAGTTATGATAAAAACATCTATATCATCGTTTTTACTTGCACTTCCCATGGCAACTGATCCGGATAAACCAACGAGTCGAATTTGAGGAAAACGTGATAAAAACCATACGTACAATTTTACTTTTTTGACCTTATCACTTGCAATCTCGCTTCTTTGGGCTATTAGGGCAGACTTTATACTATACTCCCCTAGAGTATATCTAGGAGGATCGTTGCGAAGGGATTTTAATTTCTTTTGTCTTAAATATCGTTCTAAATCCCGATTAAACGCCTCGTACACAACTTTATTTTTTAAAAATGCGTATATTTCGTCTTTTAAGGGCGCATAATGAAAAAAGCCGAAGTATTGGAGGGTCTTTTTGATGTCTCGATACATGTAGAGTGCATTTTCTCACGTTTATATCTTGATGACAAGACAATTTGTGGGTATAATGAATTAAAAGATGACAGAGAACAACATCGGTCGCTTAAATAGCTTAACCTTAAAGATAAGATTAGAGGCAGGAGATATTATCAACTATGCCGTTAACTCTGTTGAGGCAGCATTAAGAAATACTGAAGATTATACAGTTACACGCATGATAATTGAAAGGAGTGGTGCTATATTCGCTTTGGCACCTTCATATGAAGGCCTGCATCAACTACTCACAACAGGTGAAAAAATTGAGGATCCAATCTTGAGAAATGATCTATGGCATGGATATGCCGATGTCCAAACTCAAGCCGCTTTTGAGCATATATCAAAATTCGCAGGTAAACTTCAAGGAAGTAATGAAGAGATTAATCTGTACCATGAACAAGTAAACTTATTTGCCAACTTTCTTGAAAATACCTTTCAAACACGTCTCCAGATGAAGGAAGAAAAAACGTCATCTAATTTCGGCTAAATTTCTGCTTTAATACGAGGAAAATAAACTTGAACAAACGCAGTTGACGACGCCATCTCCAAGGTTGAAGAAACAAACGAAACAGCCACTCGAGTCCGAGCGTCCGTACTATTTTTGGTGCACGAGGAACCTTACCGCTTAAAAAGTCAAAACCCCCACCAACACCCATACAGACACAATTTTTTAAAAGCTTGCTGTGGCGTTCTATCCATAGCTCTTGCATAGGTGAACCAAAAGCAACGAAGATAATTTGGGGCATATAGTCGGTCACTATAGAAACAAGCTTTTCCTCTTCCTGACTTGTTGGGTGTGAGACGTCGTTATATCCATTAATACCTAGAAATTTGGCTTTTTGGTAGCTTCGACCGTAGCAATCGGCAAGATCGTTTGCTAGATTTCCTTGACCACCAATTAGCCCTACTCGCAAGCGCATACTATCAGCCAATTTGATGATGTCTCCCATGAGGTCAACCCCACTTATGCGACCTTCCAGAGGCACTCCAAGCCATCGGCTTGCTGCGACAGTCCCTATACCATCAACAATGTGTATTTGGGCCTTTGAAACAACCTCTTTAAACTCTGGGTTCTCACCCGTAAGCACGAAAATTTCCGGGTTAAGGGAAACAATGTGTAACATTCTAGCATCAGTACCTATGTACTTTTCAATTTGCTCTAGGACTAATTCTCTTGATTGTGTCCGTGGCTCTATGCCTAGGATGTTTTTGCGTCTCATAAAATTTTTTACTACTATAAGTAATATTTTTTAAATATATTAACTATAATAATTATCTTTTTGTATACTTTTTTTGAACTATATTTTTGTTATATTGACAAGATATTAGGCAATAAATGGCAATTTTATTACATTGAATATAAAAAATACTCTAGAGTCTTATCAAATTTTACAATATTTTTTAACTTTTGTCCGTTTTTTAGCCAGCCTGGCATTTTTTAGCAATTATAGGATATTAATATAATTAGCGGCCTTTCTTAAGGCTCTTTTTACGATATCTTGTTATCGAAGTGCCCGTTTATAACTATCAAGGTTCTCAATTGCCATACCTACGCCCCTAATAACACAAAAGAGAGCCTCATCAACGACAAAACAAGGCACACCGGTAAAGTATGTTATATATCTATCTAAGTTTGTTAGGAGCGATGTGCCTCCTGAGAGTACAATCCCTTTATCCACAATGTCCGCCGAGAGCTCGGGAGGAGCCTGGCCGAGGACTTCTTTAATGCCCTCCAAAATCTGCTTTAGCGTCTTCTGGATGCCTTCATTAATAGTCCGTTCGCCAACTTCCATGATCTGAGGTAATCCACTCTGGGCATCTCTCCCTTTTACCTCAAGCGTACGCTCAGACTGAGGATTTTTCTCATCTATCAAAGCGTTCCCTATCTTCATCTTAATATCCTCTGCCGTGCGATCGCCAACGATTAAATTATGTTTCTTGCGAAGGTGTTGGATAATAGCTTCGTCCAGCTTCGTCCCAGCCACACGAACAGTCTTGTACACAACCAGCTGACCAAGCGAAATGATGCCTATTTCAGCTGTACCGCCGCCAATATTGGCGATCATATGCCCAGAAGGCTGTGAAATCGGGATACGCGCACCAATGGCCGCTGCCAAAGGCTCCTCAATAAGATAAACGTCTGAGGCTCCTGCCTGTTTACACGCCGCCACTACGGCCCGTTTCTCCACCTGCGATGCTCCTCCAGGTATTGAAATCATAACTTCAGGCCAGAAGGCTTTGCCTCCGAGAGCTTTTTTAATAAAATACGTAATCATGGCTGAAGTCGTAGTGTAATCAGCAATAACGCCTTCTTTCATGGGTCGCGCTGCCACAATCGAGCCTGGCGTACGACCCAGCATCTCTCGCGCCTCTTCACCCACTGCTAAAATGTGCCTATCTTCCTTGGAGTAGGCTACTACAGTCGGTTCGTTCAAAACAATACCCTGGTTGGCAATATAGACAAGCGTATTAGCAGTACCTAAATCAATTCCCACTTTCTTGCGAAAAAACATATTAATATAGTATACTATGTGACGACCACGAAGACTCGGAAAATGTTAGAGAAATTGATACAGTAAGTGATTATTATGACATGCTTTCTGAGGCTGTCGGTTGATAGAGATTGATATCTTCTCGATTGTATGAAAAAGAAAACTACAAAAAAAATGACTCCGCAAGTATCTTTATTAGGGTACATGCCGTTTGTTCTTAGACTGGTTTTGTTAGGTGTTTTTATCGTTCTCCTAATTGCCATTATTGCTTATGCGCGTGGGTACCGATTTAGTATGAAGGATAGACTGGTAGTGCCATCAGGCATTTTAGCAGTCTCGTCAAGTCCGAAAGCTGCCAAAGTATATGTCAATGGAGAACTTAAGGGCGTGACTGATTTAAACCTTACCCTACCTGCTGATCAATATACAGTTGAAGTGAAAAAGGATGGCTATACAGACTGGAAACAAGATGTCACTCTAAAAGGAGAAATCGTTCTCACACTTGATGCCGCTCTTTTTCCAAAAAATCCTTCACTTTCACCATTAACCAATCTCGGTATCATCAAAGCTATTCCTGTTGATCAGACAGACAATGTGATGATTTTTACCCAAAACAACGACCCGCTGAAAGATGGTATTTATATTTTTGATGCTAATAAAAAACCTCTCTCATTTTTTCCACCGTTACGACTGCTTGCATTGAAGCAAAACTTTCCGATTGATGTCGATTTTTCAAAAAGTACCATTTACTTTGATCCCGACTTTAAACAATCGATCGTTGAATTTTCAACTGCAACAAATAACTACGCCTATCTTTTTTCATTAGATGCAGAAAATGTGATGCCGTTTGATGTCACAACTTCTGAAAATGCCATTCTTGACGCCTGGAATACTCAGAAAAACCTGGAACTTGTTAAAATACTTGAAACATTTCCCAGAGAAATCCGTCCGATTGCCAGCGACTCATTTCACATTATCTCTATCTCACCTGATAAAACAAAGATGCTTTATGAAGCAAAATATCCCGCTACTCTACCGCGTGTCATTATTCCTCCTCTTATCGGATCAAATCAGACTCAAGAAGAACGCGATCTTCAGGCAAATAACTTATACCTTTATGATAAAAAAGAAGATAAAAACTTCCATTTGCCATTTGAATTTCAAAAACTGCAGAAGATACTCGAAACTGCCCAAAATTTGCCCGCTCCGACCCTTACATTGACGCCGACACCACCAATAGGCATATCCCCTACTCAAGAAATATCAACTCTCGCTTTAAGCGAAATTTCTCCAATTTTATGGTACTCTGATTCCAAACATCTTGGCATTCTTCAAGAACATGAAATCGTCGTAATAGACTATGACGGTACAAATCGGAGAACTGTCTATGCCGGACCATTTCAAAAAGATTTTTTCCTGGTCACGACTGATGATAGATTATTTGTTTTAACCAACTTAAACTCTCAGTACAATCAATTTCCCGATATTTACGAAGTGGGTACAAAATAATTACTCTGCTACTCTCGTTGCGAATACGAGCTGTCTCTTCAAGGTTGTTCCCGGAGGCCAACATGTCTGCAGTGTCAAGAACTCATTGTTAGTTTTTCGAGTAATGTACTCGACCTCGGACGGATCGACGATTCTTTTATCAACAACTTTATAGACGTACCTCTGTCCTTTAAAAAACAGATTTATCTCGTCATTTTTTTCCAGTTTATATAACAAATAGAAAACAGCGTTATACGTACCGACATTCCAGATGTAATCAGTCGAGTGAGCAAACAGAAAGATATGACCGCCTTCGCCAGGAAAAGCGGTACCAGCGGCGTGTGCAACTCCACGCTTCAATGCTTCTAGATATTCAGACTCATTGGCTGGATTAACGTTTGCAATGATGTTAGCATTGGCGCCAATTTTTGGAATAACTATGCTGAATTCCGTGTCTTTCGGTGTAATAATTTCAACATTTTTTATGTTTAACAACTTAGCCAGTTCACCTTTAGGTACAATATCCGGATTATTCGTAACGTTTTTAGCATCAGTAGTACCGGCAACAAAATAATGTTTCTGAATAACGGAATCTACAAAGTAGCGCACTTCCTCACGAACAGGCTGATAAAACGTTTTCCCAATAGTAAAGAGAGCGATCAAAATCAAAAAATTTCCGATAGTACGAAGAATTAACACACGGTAATAATCATTACTTTTTTTTACCATAAGATTCTTATACTATAACTTGCTAGCAGCGTTCCCGAGAGGAATCGGACCTCTATCGGACCCTTAGGACGGGCCAGTTCTATCCGTTGAACTACGGGAACAATCAGATAGATATATTATATCAGGACAAAAAGCTGCTATACTTACTCTCATGTTTGTTGTTATCGAAAGTGTTGATGGTGGCGGTTGTCAGACTCAAGCTGAACTGTTAGCCAAAAATCTCCCGGGCTCATCTTATATGAAATTTCCCCATTACGATACCCCTGTGGGTAAAATGATTCAAGAGTTTTTATATAAAAATAAGAAATTGAATCCACGCGAACAATTTCTTCTTTATAGTATGCAGTTTATTTTCGACTCCCCTGAAATTGAAAAAAAATCAACCGATGGTGTTCTAGTTGCAGACAGATATTTTACGACCACACTCTGTTATCAAACTCTTGAAGGCATTAGTGAAGAAGTTGCTTTGCGTTTTGCCCGTGACTTTGAGATAATTGTACCTGATCTTGTTATTTTTCTCGATGTTTCACCAGATACAGCCATGCGTTGGAAGCACGGCGAGAATAAAGAGCTCAATTTTCGAGAAACGGATACGGACTTTATAAAAAAAACGTATGACAAATATCAAGATCTGATGAAACGATCTGTTTGGGTACCGTGGAAAAAAATAAATGGTGAACAAGCTATAGAACTGGTCCATGCAGATATAATTACGATCGTGAAAGAATATGAAAAAAAATCCTAACATCGAAAAAACTGTTATTATTCTCAAGCCAGATGCACTGAAGCGTGCTTTAGTTGGTGAAATTTTCGAGCAGTTTGAACAGGTTGGACTTAAGCTCCTTGCTGCCAAAATGGTCCAACCATCTCAAGAAGTTATCAAAAAGCACTATCCTGGAACTGAAGCGTGGGTCAAAGAAATGGGAGAAAAAACACTGTCAAGTTTTAAACAAAGTGGTCTGGATGTTAAAGAAAAAATGGGCACAAATGACTCTTTGAAACTTGGACAGTTTGTTTATAATCGATTGATCAATTACTGGCAAAAAGGACCAATTATCGTCTCTGTCTGGGAAGCACCTCATGCTGTGGATATCGCCCGTAAGCTCAGAGGTCACACAATCCCCTATCTGGCTGAACCTGGAACAATTCACGCAAGGTATTCACTCGATTCCTCTCCTTGGTCGGCTGATCTTGATCGAGTAGTGATGACCTTTATTCATGCCTCAGGTTCTCCTGCTGAATCTGAGCGCGAAATGAGGTACTGGTTTAACACGACTGACTTTAAAACGTATAAGCGGGAAACCGATGAGCTATATTTGGAGAAATAATTTATGAAAAAACAACAAGCCTTAATTATTGTGAAACCCGACGGTGTTCAGCGAGGACTGATGGGTAAAATAATTAAAAAGTTTGAACAAGTTGGTTTAACAATTATAGGTCTTAAATTTATCTGGGCTGATAAAGAAAAAATTATCGCCCATTATCCAGACTCTGATGAGTGGTTTCGCAAAGTCGGTGAAAGAACATTGACAAATTATGCGAAAAAGGGGCTAGATACAAAAAAACTTCTAGGTACGGAAAATGCTATTGAGATAGGCCATATGGTCAAAAGCTGGTTGGTTGATTTTTTGCAAGAATCCCCAGTTCTTATTATGGTTCTTGAAGGATATGAATGTATTGAAATCGTCAGAAAGTTAAGCGGAAACACGATTCCTGCGGCAGCTGCTCCAGGTACTATAAGAGGTGACTTTTCTCATGATAGTATCGACTTAGCTAACTCAAATGCACGACCACTTCGTAACATTATTCATGCATCAGACACTGTAGAAGATGGGATAAAGGAAGTAAACGTCTGGTTTACGAAAGAAGAACTGTTTGACCAAAAGAGAGCTGATGAAGAAATTATGTTTGGCCTTCAAAAGTAACTTTCTCAAGGTCCACCTGAAGGTCTAGGTGTTGATGTAGGTAAAAGTCTAAATGTTGGTGTAGGAATGGGATTAAACGTACCTGTACCAGTTGGAGTGACATTTGTTGTACTTGCACCTGCTACTTGTTCTTGCTTGGTAGTATTTGAATTGTCCTGATTATTATTGCCTATGGTGATTGGTGCTACTTCAATAATTTTATTGCTTGATGGTCGATATAAAATGGCTTTTTTCGCTTGAGTGAAAATCAATACTCTATCCTGATTCTGAGCTCTCTGGAAAAAAGGTTGTGATGCTAGTTTTGTTTTATCAATAACGGTAGCCACAGTGGGCGTCTCAGCAGGCAAATCAATCAACTTCCCGACTCTCCCTATCAAATCTTTGTTTTGTTCTTGATTGGCCTTTGTCGGATCTTTAAGAAGAGCTTGTGTTTTCTGGTATTGATTATAGTAAAAAAAAGCCACTGTCATTGATCCACCAATTAGAAGAATAGCTAAAAGGAGTAAAAATACCTTCGTCACATCTATTTGAGTTTGTGTAGATGAATGCTGATCCATAGTATTAATGATAAAAGATTTACGATAGTAGTCAAGTCCAATTTATTCCTTCTGATTGCGACGAGCAAAGGTGAATAGTGAAGCGACTAAATAAAATAATAGTGCTCCAAAAGTGAGTGCCGAATACCCAAAAATTAATCCTACATACTCCGTCATTCCGCCTAACAAAAAACCCAAAATATTGCTTCCAAAATCAAGTTCTGCTGTGCGTGAATGTTGAAATAGTTTAGCAAATAATAAATTAGCGAAAAAAATTGGTAAGTAAAAAAATAAACAAACTACCAATAACTTTATATAAATATTAGGCACCAACAATAACTTCACCGGTATTATTGTTTGTACAAGCAAACTTAAAAATAAACAGAGCATCACCGGGTAAATATTGATTTTTTTATATCTGACCGTCAGAAGTGATGCGAATAATACAGTCAGTAAGATTGATGTAAATGAAATGCCATTTACCAACCAGCTTGAACCGAATAACAGATTCAACTGAACAATACTTTTTGTCTCGATCAAGGAAAAAGCCGCCCCTAAAAAGAAAAAAGTTGTCGAACGTGATAAATTTAGACGTCTTAAACTCCGAGTTAAGAATAATAGTAATGAAATTGTAGTAACTGAAAGGACTGAAATGATTAAAAATACATTTAAGTAAATTGCTGGTATTCCCGGCTCTTTCAGATAAATAAATGGCCAATTATCTGACGGCAGGTGCGCAATTTTAGCTTCTGAGAGAGTCTTTTTTCGATTTATCCAATCTGGAGAATCGACGAAGACTTTACTTGTAGAACCAAAACTAAACTCTTTCGGAACAGTTCCAAAAGTAACTGTGAGCATAGTTCTTAACCGACTTATAAGCCAGTCAGTACGATAGTCGTTATACATCACAAAAATTCCTCCCGGTTTCAGATGACTTTTGGCTTCTCGAAAGGCGTCTGTTGTAAATAAATAACTTTCCAGTCTTATCTGGCTTGAATAAGAGTTCAAAAGTATGAGTGAATCAGTCAGAGCAAAAACGATTACGTCGTATTTTTTATCAGTAGTATGGAGAATGTTTCTACCGTCATTATTAGTTACATGGACCTTTGGGTCGTCATAAGGAGCTTCAGGATGATATTGTCTGCCTATCTCTAAAATTTTAGGATCGATTTCAACAGCGTCTATCGATCGGGCTCCAGTTTTTAAAGCAGCATTTACATCTTGACCCGATCCTGAGCCAATAATAAGTACCTGATTAAGAGGAGTAATTGACCGTATCAAAGAATAAATAAGAGCATATTCTGGAGCATCTTTCAGATGAGAGAAATACTGATGATGAATATTGTTTGTCATAATATTACCAAACTGAGTATCTTCGTTGTAAAACAAGCTTATTTTCTGATAGGGTGACCAAAAAACCTGGCCTTTTTCTTGATTAATTCCAAAAATTAGTGTGACTAATAAAATAACCACATAAAAAATAAGGAGGATTTTTGATTTTCTGGCAATAAGTAAAAAAATCGCCGAGCAGGCTCCAAACCATACTATCGGTGGTAATCCTAAAAACGAGATCAAATAAAAAAACAAAATACCGAAAACAGAACCTAAAATATCGTAAATATATGCTTGAAGGGGTTTTTCTGATGATGCAAAGAACTTTGATAAATAATGGGCTAAACTGGAAAAAAGGGCGGCGACCGTGATGTAAAGAATGGGCAAAACCAGATAAATAGGTAAAATAACCTCTTGTACATCTTTATCGCTTCTAAAGAAGATAACTTCATTGTTTACAATATTAAGCCCTGATTGAAATAGCTTCGTCAATAGGAGCGTCATAAGAAGAAGAACTGGAAAATATTTCAAGAAATCATGTTTTACTCGACTCAGGATAAATCCGACACCTATACCAAAAAAACAAGCCAAAAGAACAAAGTTGGTAAAAAAACCAAAGTAAAGTATCTCAGCCGGAAGATACCGAATCAGAGCTAATTCAAGAAAAAGTATCAGCCCGCTCGTCAAAAAAATCATGATGCTCGATGTCTGAATATAGAGTTTTTTCACGACAGAATAGAAAACTATACTTAGTATAATAACATTATGAATTTCATTAAAAAATACCACCTGCTATTTGAAATTCTATTTTTTATTGGTATCTTTGCAGTTGTTATCATTCCTCTTCGAGATTTTGATATTTGGTTTCACTTAAAATCTGGCGAACTTATCCTGCAAAAAGGCATTATCCATTACGATGTTTTTTCCTACGTTACCCAGGGGCGAGAATGGTTTCCCTATGAATGGCTTTTTCAGGTGACTCTCTATCTTTGGAAAAGTTTGTTTGGCTTTGAATCAATCAAGTTTTTAATCGCTTTCTTCGTGACGTTGATGAATGTGGTGATTTATCTTATGTTGCGGCGCTTTTTCAAACTTCACATACTCTATTCATTTCTTGTCTGTTTCATTTTTACCGCCTCAGTTTTTGAGTTTTTTACAGCCCGCCCTCATATTTTCGCTTACACTTTTTTATTAACAAATCTTTTTTTTATTCTTTTATATTATTTCGAACGAAAAAACCTTCTTTTTATCACTTTACTCATAACTCTTGCCTGGGCAAATCTGCATGGATCAATTTTTTTGGATGTCGCTTTGTTTGGAGGATATACAGTAGTATGTCTTTTAAATTATTTTATTCTCAAAGAACAGAAATGGATTCATATGGCTAAAGTTTTGGGAATATATACAGTGGCGACTACTTTTCTCACAGTTCTACCACCACTTGGAATTTTGCAGTATAGACTTCTTGTTGATTTTTTTCTTAAAAGAAATCTCATTAGTCACTTTATTTCAGAGTGGGTGCCTCTTTCAGCTGATCCCTTCGGCTTCTGGTTTTACTCAGTAAGCATATTGATAATAATCGTCGTTTTTTTTATTGTTGTTATCAATAAAAAAGTTTGGAAACATACTCTTTGGGTCTTACCGCTTTTACCTTTTTTTATTCTAGCCTACTTGGCAAACAGAAACGTGTTTTTAGCCTATATTTCTGCAGTACTTATCATCGGATGGATTTTTTCTCAGATTCCTTTCAGAAAACTGATGATAATTGTTATTGCGTTAGTTGTAGTAGTTCATATCTGGTTTATTAGTGAGAAGCGATCGTTTGCATATGGTGAAAGACTATATTATCCAGTCCATGCAACGGAGTTTATCAAGGAGAATCTTAAAGGAAATATGTTTAATGAATACGGTTACGGTGGTTACCTTCTGTATAACTTGTATCCAGATCAGAAAGTTTTTATCGATGGCCGGACTGATCTTTACCTTTGCTGTGAGATTCCTGATCTAATGGAGATGACAACGTTAAAAAGATTACCGGATAAAGACTATAAAACTTACCTCGATTCTCTCTGGAATAAATATAATATCTCATTTGTTGTCATGAGAACAGAAAAAAACACCGTCATGAGAAAAGTTGGCAACATCTTATCAAACAATCCTGATTGGAGTCTCGTTTTCTGGGATGACCACTCGGAAATATTTGTCAGAAGAGATGGTAAAAATAGCGACATTATCGAAAAATATGCTGCAGCAGCGGTGACTCCATACGAAAGAAACCCAGTCAGACCCGGTATGGATGAAAAGGCATTAGCTGAATATCAACGTATGATTGACGTGGTTGATTCTGCCAAGAGTAGAAATGCTATTGGCTACCTTGATCTGAAAAAGGGTGACTTTGATGATGCACAAGTAGAGTTTGGTAAAGCCACAACGCTTGATCCCACGTTCGAATCTCCCTACATGAATCTGGCTGAACTGGCAGTTAAGTACGGTCAACTGAACGAGGCAGTTGATCTCTATCTGAAGGCCTACTCACTTGCACCTGATCGAGGTTTAATCTACATACGTCTCGGTCAACTTATGCTACAAAGAAATGACGACCCCCAAAAAGTCAAGAAACTTTGGGAGGCTGGATTAAAGAATACGGTTGATCAAGATGCGAAAAAAAAGCTGGTAGAATTAATAGCAACGTTATGAATGGAAAACCTGCCAGAATCCCCGTTTGCGAACCTATTATTCCTAAAAAAGCATTCACCTACATAAATAGTTGTCTGAAAACCGGCTGGGTATCATCTCAGGGAACATTCATTACCTCTTTTGAGAAAAAATTCGCTCACTATCTAAACATGAAGTTTGCTGCATCAACCACAAGCGGCACCAGCGCTCTTCATTTGGCACTGGCTAGTCTAGGTATAACAAAGGATGATGAAGTTATTATTTCAACTTTCACGATGATTGCGCCTGTTTTTGCAATTCTTTATGTAGGCGCAAAACCTGTTTTTGTCGACTGTAAGAAAGATACTTGGAATATGAATATAGATCAAATAGAGTCAAGAATAACTAAGAAAACCAAAGCAATCATTGCTGTTCATATTTATGGTCATCCAGTCGATATGGATCGGCTTATCAAAATTGCCAAAAAGAATCATCTTCTTGTTATAGAAGACGCAGCTGAAGCATTGGGTGCTCAATATCACAATCAACCTGTTGGCACATTTGGTGATATCGCCTGTTTCAGTTTTTATGCGAATAAAATCATTACCACCGGTGAGGGTGGTATGATTGTAACCAACCGACCGGAAGTTTATAAAAAAATTCAACTTTTGAAAGATATGGCCCACTCCCCCATTTTACGATTTTCTCATATTGAGCTTGGCTATAATTATAGATTCAGTAATCTACAAGCAGCTTTGGGATTAGCCCAACTTGAAGAAATAAAAAAATATATTACTCTAAAAAGAACCATTGCCAAGCTGTACTTGAAGTACCTTAATCACATTCCGCAGCTGACGTTACCAGTGGAAATGGCTTGGGCAAAGAATATTTACTGGATGTTCGGTATTCTAACTCAAAGTAAAACACAACAACATCTTCTCAGAAAAAAACTTGAAGAAAAAGGTATTGAGACCCGTGATTTTTTTATACCGATGCATAAACAACCTGTTCTGAGGAAACTGGGAGTTATTGATCAGAGAAACTATCCTGTTGCATATGATATATCCGAACGTGGCTTATATCTCCCATCGGGAATGACACTTCAGTCTCATGAAATTCAGTATATTTGCCGTGAGGTCGAAAAATTTTATGAAAAAATGTAGATTATGTGCTTCAGATACAATTCAGTTTCTTGATCTTGGTCGAGTCGCTCTCCCTGAAGAGTTCAGGTCCAAAAAAGAACGATTAAAACCGATTCTAACATACCCGCTTGGACTTGCTTATTGTAATTCATGTGGTCATGTTCAACTTACACATAAGATACAAAAAGACCAAATTTATAAAAAAAATTATTTTTACGATTATTCAGTAACATTATCAGGCAAACAACATTGGCAGTCCTTGGCGAAATTATTATCAAAAAAATATCTAGGCTCAAGTGATCTGGTGGTCGATATCGGAAGTAACACCGGCTTGTTACTTTCATTCTTTAAAAAATTTGGAATTAGAGCAATGGGAGTCGACCCTGCCCCTCGTCTGGCCACGATTGCCAAGAAGAACGGTATTCTCACTGTTGCCGATTATGCCACTCCCCGTGTCGCCAAAAAAATTGTCGACCGCTATGGTCAAGCAACAGTTATCACCTGTACCAATGTATTTGATCATGTCGATGATCTACAAGTTATTATGAATGCAGTTAAAATTCTTCTGAAACCAGAGGGAATCTTTGTTATCGAAGTACCTTATTTTTTCAACATGCTGAAAAATATTAACCATATTATTTACCACCAGCAAATTGATTACGTTATGATCAAGCCGCTTATATTATTTCTTAAGAAGTTTAATATGAGCCTTCAGGATGCTCAGTTGATCCCAATTCATGGTGGATCAATTCGTCTGTTTATCCAAAATTCACCCGAATTACTACCTTCGATAAGGTTACAAAAACTCCTATTAGCTGAAAAATCATACTTTCGTAATCAGAAAAAATTGCTTCAGAGTTTCGCTAAAGCTGTTTACAAACAAAGAGATTTACTTAAATTGACAGTACATCGGTTAAAAGAAAAAAATCTCACCATTGCAGGAGTCGGGGCTTCTGCAAAGGGTATTACTTTATTGAATTATTGTGGAATAGGAAACGAAACCATTGATTTTATTACCGAAAAGTCAACGTTAAAAATCGGTCGTTATACTCCATCTGGAATCCCAATTTACTCTGATAAAACACTTATCCAAAAAAAACCAGTCTACGCGCTCATTTTGGCCTGGAACTTTCTTGAGGAGATTAAGGAAAATGTCAAAAAATATCATACGCAGGGTGGTACCTTTATCGTTCCGATACCCTATCTTCACATAATTGCATGACAGCCACACAGATTATCATTATCAATGGTAAACATCCGCTGGAAAAAACAGGCGGTTACCAAACATACACCTACAATCTGGGTAAACTTTTAACTGAGTTGAAATTCGCGGTTAAAACGTATTGTTTTGGTACAAAAACTTCGACAATAACTACTTCTGCCGGTGAAATACTTTCCAATCATTCAAGTCTCTATTCTCTTTCAATTTTTCAGTCTAATGAACTGGCGGGATTGGCGATCTTAGCACCACAACTTGCTTGGTTAATTAAGAAAAATAATAATAAATTGAACCAAAGTATCATCTGGGGTATCGGTCCGTGGGCTTTGACAGGAGCTCTTTTGAAGTTATTCTCACCAAAAAAGAATAAGCCATATTTGATAACATATTATCCAACGACATTTAGACACGAGTTTAGTAGAGCTACCAAAGCAATCACTTTACAAGATTACGGAATAGGATCAAAGCTGAAAGCTACTATTCTCCTTCATACATTAATCCCTCTCTATTCCTTACTTGAAAAATTTCTTTTAGTCCAATCAGACTTCATCGTCAACCACTACATTTCAGCAACAAAAATACTCACTGAGCAATTTAATCTACCAGATAATAAGCAGATCATTCTTCCCTATCATCAGGTAATTTCTAAAAAGAGATTTCAACAAATAAAAAAAATTCCCAAATTGACTCATCCACTCCTATTACTTGTCTGTCGTCAAGACCCGCGAAAAGGAATAAACTATTTTTTACACGCCTGTAACCTCCTCAACCAAAAGAAGATTGTTTTTTCGGCAATCGTTATCGGTGAAGGCACGTTTTATGCTGTCAATAAAAAACTCGCTCAAAAACTTCAGTTAAAAAATGTTCATTTAATCGGGCGAGTTTCGGATCCGAAAGAGTTTCTAAAACAAACTGATGTTTATGTCTTTCCTTCAGTTGAAGAAGGTAGTTCGGCAATTTCTCTTCTTGAAGCGATGAAGTACGGTTTACCAATAGTTTCTACCAATGTTGATGGAATTACGGAAGACTTGCAGGATGGCAAAACTGCCTTACTTGTTAATCCTTATAATGCCCCTGCTCTTGCTGATGCAATTGAAACTTTACTAGGAAATTCTCGGTTAGCAAAAAGATTGGGACAGAATGCTAAACGTGCATTTGAAGTAAAACACGATGTCACGCTGGTTAAGAAAAAAACTAAGTCTTTTTTGTACCGGGTTTTACGAGAAGCCAGACGAAGTTCGTGAAAAAAGGCTCCAGTAAATAAAAAAAACTCAATGGAACGTACTGTAGTAGTGCTTGATATCGTACAACTGGCTTAAAGGCGAATAAGCGAGAATTTTTAATCATTCTAGGACCATATCTCACAATTTGAAATTTTTTTATTCGTCTTCTCAACTGCCAGTAAGTTAAGTAGTAATTGACATATCGAGGATTCTTTCCAAACAATTGAGCATATATTCTGCTGAGCTGTCTTGGCATAAGCGGGCTGAAAGGTAAACGAAGATCTCTATCTAAAATAATCAAGCGATTTAACCCGGAAAAATAGCAACAGCCACCTGGTTTGAGTACTCGATATATTTCATCAAACAATCGTTGAGTATCTGCGACGTAGTAATACACTTGATGACATATCACCAGATCAAAAGAACTATCCTTAAAGGTAAGATTAGTGCCGTTCATTTTTATGAAATTTACTTTACGAGTAGGTTTCGTCAGTTTTAGTGCTGATTCATCAACATCAACTCCAACAATCCGTTTCAGATTTTTTCCTACATATTTCGTAATAATTCCTGTCGAACAGCCTATATCAAGCGCTGTTAATTTAGCCAATCTTTTTTTATGATAAAAATCCTTTAGCACATGAATAATCTGTCTGGCTTTTTCGACTCTACCTTTATGTTCTAGAATTTTTGGTTGAAACTGTGAGTATGAATTATTAGCCATGAGTTTTTTTTAGTAAAAAATCTTCAACAAGAAGATATTGCAGATCCGTTTTTAAAAAAAGATCGATTGCGTCGTCTGGACTGCACACAATAGGTTCTCCATGAATGTTTAGGGAAGTATTGAGAAGTGCACTAATGCCAGTAATCCCTTCAAACTGAGTAATAATGGCATAGTAATCAGGATTTATTTCCTGATTAATGATTTGGGGTCGACACGTTAAATCTTTAGGGTGAAGAGTAGCAGGTAAATCTAGTTTAGCTTTCTCAGTTGCCTCAAACGCAATCATCATATATGGTGATTGAATATTTTTGGGATTTACAAGATATTTTGACTGTCTCTTAGAGAGAATTACCGGTGCAAAGGGCATCCAAAAATCCCGATACTTTATCTGACTATTGAGTTTTTGGACAATCCTTGCATCACCGGGATGAGCTAAAATAGACCGATTTCCCAGTGCTCGAGCCCCAAACTCCATCCTCCCTACGAAACGTCCAATAATGTGTCCACCGGCGAGAAGTTTCGCAATAACAGCCGGCTTATTTGAACCTAGTTTTTTCACATTATATCTATAGTTTCTTATGATTCTTTTTTTTCTTAATACTTCTAAAATTTCTTTCGTGCTGTATGCAGGTCCCATAGCCAGAGATTCTAATTTTTCAGGAGAAAAATCTCGCTTATTTTTTTGACAATACGCCTGATATCCCCAAAAACAGGCACCAATAGCTGCCGATTCATCACCGGCTGAGGGACAGACAAACAGGTTCTTCAGCTCAGGTATCTGAAGAATTTTCATATTTGCCTTCACATTCATCGCTAATCCTCCACCATATACAACATTTCGAATACCTGTTTTTTTTATCGCAGATCTGAATTGTTTCACCAAGAGTTCTTCAACCAGCTTTTGCACAGCTCCTGCAACTGTATCAAATCGTTTTCCGGTTAATTCTCGCTTCAAATAACTGAAGTAACTTATGCGTTCAATAGAAGAACGGAATGTCAGTCCCTCAGACCAAATCAAACGTTTAAAAATTGGGTATATCTTCTCAATATCTGCTTTGTATCCATAGGGAGCTAAACCCATGACTTTGTACTCTTGCTCATTTGGAGTAAATCCCAATAGTGCGGTCGTGTAATAGTACACATACGCTAAAGAAGATTGATTAGGAGTTGCGCTCATTTCTTTCCAGATATCGTTTTTTACAATAAAGACTTTGCCACAGGTTTGATCACCGGCACCATCATTGGTGATCACAAGCGTGGACTCCTCTCTTCTCCCTGCAATAAAGTAAGCTGCATAGGCATGTGCAAGATGATGGTCGATGTTGGTGATTCTGTTCCGAGGAATTTTCAGTTTCTGAGAAATCATTTGTATATGTCGCAATTTGATAATCGGAGAAATAACTTTGTAACATAAATAAAAAACGTTATAGATCCATTGCAGAATAAAATAAAAACCTGATCTAAAAATAGCTAAACTTGAAAAAAACTCGAAGATAAACAGCTCTATCTTCCGAAAAAAAGTGGCTGCGGAAGACTTTTGATTTGTTCTCAACCAGACTGCGGCAATGGGATTTTTCGCACCAAAGACTACCAGATCAATATCAGATGTTGATATATCAGCCTTAACCAAACAATAGTTTATCGACTTCCAAGGTACGCCTGCATGATTTTTTATTCTAGATAGTCGTTCTTCTTGAACGCAGGCGATAATTTTTCCGTTCTTAAGAAGTGCTGCTGAAGCATTTGCTCCTTCGTTTATTCCAAGAATAATCATACATAGATTACTTCCAAGCCCTAATAATAAGTCCTCTGCCGATTTTCTGTTTACTCAGCATATCACATAAGTTAAGAAAAACAATAAACGGCAACGTCAACACATAATAAATAGGGAGTATTATCAAGATAACTTTCGCATATGATAAAACCATCACAGGATACTTTATACCTATACGCCAACTGATAACGCCTGGTAGTCCATATGTGTAGTAATAATTCACTTGAGAAAAACCAGCCTTATTAAGCATTTTATGCAATATTTCAGGATCATACCCGTTACGGACGTGTTCAGCAATGAGAATAGAGTCGCGACTATGATATGGCTCTAAATCATGTAATGAAGGAACTGAGATAAGTAATAAACCACCTTTTTTTAAGGAAAAAAACATATTTCGCAAAACTTTTTGATCAGCTTTAATATGCTCTAGCACATCAACTAGCAACACCAGATCAAAACTGTTTGCTCGCTTAAAGTCAACAAGATTTGAACATATAAACTTTATGTTTCTTTTATCTATATCGTGAAATAAGTACTCTTGTAATCTGATTTTATCGGCATCGTCTTCGAGGCTAACCAGATTCAAATTAGAACCTTTTTTACTTAACAGGCTAATATACTGACCCAGACCGCTGCCGGCATCAAGAATTTTTGCCTGATAAGAGATCTTTTTTGACCAGAGAAAAATTTCTTTCCTGATATACCAAGAACGAAGAATTACAAGATCAAGAAAAAATAGGATAAGCTTATAGATTAAAACAGAGCAGCCGATGAATGGCTTCAAGATATTTTTAATTGACTCATATTCCATATAGTCAGATTATTTTACTCCGAAATGTACGTGTATGACACGAGCTCGCCTGTTGCAAAACATGAGCCTTGGTCTTTTGGTTCAATTATGATATATCTGGTTGTTTCTCCGGGTAATAGTACTTCAAACAAATCTCTTTTGTTGAGTTTGATCTCATGCAGTTGATAAACTTTTCCGCCTTTGCGGCCGAGCTCTGAGGGATCAATCGGCGAACCGTCTTGGCCAAACTTAATCAAAGAAGGTTTGTGCTGCAAACAGGTAGACGTATCTTTAAACTCAAGCCGACTGATACGCCTTTCTTCGTTCAAATTAAATATCCAGTAGTCCCCTTTTTCGCCGTGCCCGATATTTTTACTGAATAAAAAAGACCGAGTTTCGTTCAAGGGTGTTGATGTGATGTAAAACTGCTTGTCATTTTTATAAATACTTGCAATTGGGACACGATCGACCTTCACCTGATAAACTGGCTTCAAGAACCGTTGCGGATAGCGCAGCGCAAAAACTGTCGGGTCAAGCATATTGTCCAGAAGTACGATATATTCTCCTTTTGCATCAAAACCGCTGAAATGATAGGGAGAGATACTGATGTCGGATCGTAACCAAAGAGGTGAAAGGCCTTCCATAGTGCCGTTAAGAAAGGCAATATTGGCATTTTTTTCTGCATGAGCATTGAGCCAATCAGCTGTTTGTTTATATACGTTCCCACCTGTTAACGTCCAATCAAGAATATTTTTTTTATACGCACCCTGAAGTCCCCCTGACAACAAGTTAAAATAAGTGTTTTCATTTGGATGTAGTTTGATAAGTGGCCATACAAGTGCTCCGGCAATTAATAACGTGAATACCACTTGTATAATCTTATAAGCTACAGGAGTAAAGTACTTTCGAAAAAAACTCAGTGAGTAGTAAAAACCATAGGCTGAGAGTATCACCATCGGCGGTAATACCTCCATAAAAAATCGAATGCCGCTATAAAACCAACTCATTGGAATCACAACGCGAATGATTGGTATAAGAAGCCAAAAAAGTATTAAAAAACCACTCTTTAATGTATCTTTTTTTATAAAAATCGCCAGTATACCTATCAGACAAAAAAACAGAAGTAATGTTGGAGTTTCAAATAGCAAAAGAATAAGAGGATAAATATTAAATCCCAGAGGCAAAACAAAACCAGCTGGTTGTAATCTGTCAATACCAGTGCCTGTTTGGGAGTAGAAAGAGAATATCTTGACAATATCCCAAGGATGGGTCCAGAGACCGGGCCAAATACTAATCACAAACAACCCACATAGTATTACTGCACTAAATATGTAAAGTGTAATTTTTTTAAAGCGAACCCAGGTTTTAAACTCGCTGCTTTTACGGATTGTCAGAAACCACAACCCAATGATCGCCGGAAAAACAACAATGTTCCATTTTGTCCCAAGAGCAAAACACGTGAAAATAATAAAGACAAAGAACCATTTCAGTTTATTTTCTTTAACAAAATGCCAGAAAGACCAGATAGCGCCAGCAAAAAATGACGCTTGTATCGGATCTTTCATGTTGAAATGTGACTCGGCAAAAAATATCGGAAAAAATCCAAGCGCGATACCGGCAAATAGTGCTGCAAGAAAAGAATTAGTTATTTCATAAGTAAACAACACCACAACAGCCACACCGATTGCCGAAAAAACGACATAGATAAGCTGATAACTATCAATGTCATTCATGATGTGTAGTTTCTGGAAAAAAAACATGTTGCTGAGTCCAGAAACTATATTGACAAATGGAGGATGTCCATAATGATCTATCGCGTAATCCCATCCCCAGGTTGGATAATCGTAAAATGACATCGTTGGCGAATCTTTTTTTTCCTGAAAATCTCTTTGGGGCGCTGGACGAACTGGTAACTTCACCGGTCGTGCTCCTTCTTTATCAGTCTCAATAGCGTTGAAAAAAAAACGACTGGCATACTCTCCCGGATTGATAAGTATCGGTGAAAGTCTTTTGACATTGTGATCTGTGGGTTTTCCTGAAGTAAAAAAGTGGGCAAAACTCTGTCCGCGCATCATGTGAAGCGGGGCATCCCATGTTATGCCGTAATCATGAAGAGTAGCTATACCAATAATACAAAATAAACTTGCTATCAAAAAAGCTAGAACATATTTTCGCATCGATTTTATTATATATGCTTTTTAGCTACTGGCATCATTAAGGAGGACTTTGACCTGAAGTTGGTGTTGGTGTAAGACTAAATGTTGGTGTCGGTGTATATAATATTGGCGTAACTGTCGGAATAACGCCTGCAGTTTTAGCGTTTTTCACAGCGATAGATACCCAGGAAAACGTTAAATCATTTACAGCAGCATCACTTATCTTTATCGTGAAACCCTTTGTACTGCGACGAGTAATAATGTATCGTACATCTGATGCTAAGACAGCACTTTCGGAAGCCTCCTGATCACGTTTTGTTGCTTGATTATTCACGCTAATGTTAGCTGTAATAATTGGTGTTTGTTCATATTCCTGATCAAAAACGACATTAACGGTACTCTCACCTGTCTTTATGACGGCAAATCCGGCAGTGTCGCTATTAAATACTGGTCTTCCTTCAAACTTTGTATCCCCCTTGAATACAACTGAACCTATGAAGTTAGCCCATTGACCAACGATGATATTTTTTGTGGTGATTGTATCAATAACATTCAAGATTCCTTCAATCAGACCCGAGCCTTGTACGTGCAAATTGCCGCCGATAGTGGCAATGCCTCCGACTTCCAGTTGATCAAGGATGGCCGATGGGCTGGCATCTGGGTTCATTATCATACGACCTTCTCCAGATGCCGTAAGCTGACTGAGCTCTGCCTCAACCGAAGCAACTCGAGTATCCAAAGCCTGAATTTGATCGGTAACAACATCTAGTCCATCTATCTGGTTTGCGACTATTCTATCTGCTGTTACAGTTCCTTTAAATACTGCATTACCGCTCTCATCGACGTGGAAGGCCACGGTTTGATCGCTTCCGGGCACAGTTATACCATGAGCAAAAATAGTATTCACGTCAATTTTATCTGCATTCAGTAGTCCTGTAGTAGTATTGGCAAACAGCGCATCTTTCATGACGATCTGACTGGTTATCGGCTGACCTGTTGTCGTATTAAGTAGTCCATAATCGGTTCCATTATTCGTAAGCTGTGTTTCGGATATATCCGGCGGCGGTGCACTCGGGTCATACCAAGAGGCCTGAAGGAGAATGAGAATTTTTCCAGCGTGGACGGTACGTTCGGGCTCTCCCGGAGGATGAACAACAACATCCCATACAGGAGCACGCGGTAATCCGAATAGATCCTCACCAGATTGAGTACCGTCAAATGTGTCTAATGAATAACCGATGATTCTTCCTGTTTTTGTCGCTTTCATAGCTATACCCTGGGCAGATGATGAAGTAAGAGGATCGCCTGGATGAATGTTTCCATTTTCAACTGAGACTTTGGTATAAACTTGTCCGAGCATACCGACGTTTGTATAGTGAGGATCCCTTGCGTGATCGCAGTTTTGATCTTGTGAGAAATCACAGTTGTTATTGTTATTTGAAGTACCGTATTGAGACACGACTCCAAGAACTTTCTGATCATACGTATGAGTGGATCGCTTGACTGTCTGGGTCTGTGTATCAGACAGGACCATCACGTCTCCAGGCTCTGAGGTATCTTCCTGCTGTAAATACTCAGAGTAATCTGCCAGTGAATTGTTGGCCGACTTAAACGAGAAGTTAATGCCGTTCAATTTTGCCCAGATACGTGCACTTGAAGCAGAGTTGCTTGTCATACCCAATATGACTTGTCCATTGAGTGAAAGCTCCCCTCCAGGTACTGCAGTTCTATCTTTACCTAGTACTATCTTTGTATTCAAAATTCCATTTCCGATGTTTATGGTTGTGCCAGTTGTGTTTGTACCGTTTCCTATGTTTATCGTATCTGCAGCGTTGCTGCCTGTTTGACCTATTTGAATAGTATGAGCAGATGTTGACGTACCGATATTAACCGTTGTCGCATTCGTTGTACCGAGATTTAAGGTACCTGAAGCAACGTTTGTGTCTAATCCTTGATTTGTTGCGACATAGATATCACCTCCAACTACTTCAAGTTTTGTTCCAGGATTAGTTGTACCAATACCCACCTTACCTTCAACAAGAAGTCCACCGTCTGGAGCTGTGGCAGTTAAAAAAGAGGAAG
>CAZAEE010000008.1:0-46935 GCA_964484325.1 uncultured Gammaproteobacteria bacterium | reverse complement strand
AGAAAAAGTTAATGAAGAATTAAAAGAAAAAGGCAAGCAGCTCAAAGAACAACTGAAAAAACTTGAAGAAACACTCAACACTGTTGAAAAGGAGTTAAATAATCTGCTGACATATGTCCCCAACGTGCCTCTTGAGGAGGTACCAGTTGGTCACGATGCCACAGGAAATGTTGAGGTACGAAAACATGGCCAAGTATCTACGTTTGACTTTCAGCCAAAGTCTCATCTAGAACTGGGAAAATTGCATGACCTTATTGATCTTGAACGAGGTGCAAAAGTTTCAGGATTTCGAGGGTATTTTTTAAAAAATGAAGCTGTTCAACTGCAGTTAGCTCTACTTTTTTACGTCTTGCAATACCTGATTAAAAAAGGATACGTACCGATTATTGCACCGGCAATTGTGAAACAGTTTGCTCTCTTTGGCACAGCCCAGTTTCCCTGGGGAGAACAGGAAGTATATCAACTTAACGATAATGATACCTATTTAGCAGGTACAGCTGAAGTACCGGTAACAGCGTATCATGCTGGTGAAATTTTAAAAGAAGTTGAGTTACCAAAAAAATATGTCGCCTTTTCACCCTGCTTCCGCAAAGAGGCGGGTGCCTACGGCAAAGACACGAAAGGACTGTACCGAGTTCATGAATTTTGGAAAATTGAGCAAGTGATTATCGGCAAAAACAACATCGAAGCATCAAAAAAACTTCATGAAGAGCTCCAACAAAATGCTGAGGAAATTTTAAAAAATTTGAAGTTGCCTTATAGAGTACTTCTTATGTGTACTGGCGACATGGGTGAACCTCAAATGAAAAAATACGATATCGAGACGTGGATGCCATCACGCGCTGAGTATGGCGAGACGATGTCCAATTCAATCATGGGAGATTTTCAGACACGAAGACTTAATATTAAGTATCGGACAAAAGATGGCAGAACAGAGTTTTGTCACTCGTTAAACAATACCGCAGTGGCTACTCCCCGGCTTCTCATCGCCGTTATGGAGAACAATCAAAAAAAAGATGGTTCGATCGAAGTTCCAGAAGTACTTAGGCCATTTACTGGTTTCTCAAAAATTGGTTAATTCAGGTTATCTTCTATTGCGTCCCCGGTTATATCTATTTTCCTGGACTGGTGGCGTCGTCGGTTGAGGCTGATTTTGAGTCGGTTGAGGAGATACATTTTTGTTTTGCACCGGTTGGGTAGTTGGTCGACCATAACCGCAGCCACTCTGATTTTCCGTTCCGGCAAGAAAATACTCGGTCCTTCCACCGTAACAAGATCGCTCAACAACATCTCCCGGTCTCGAAAACCAGGCACCACTGTTCTCAGAGCTATAATTTTTTAAAATATACTCCATGACTCTGTGCCAAATTGGAGCAGCTCCAGTCACTCCTGAAGTTAATACAGGATTCATTGGTGTACCATCGTTGTTACCGACCCAAACAGCAACGAGAAAATTTGGTGTGTAGCCAATTGTCCAGTTATCTTTTTTACTGTCTGTCGTTCCGGTTTTAACTGCCACTTTGTAACCGGGTATCTCGAGTTGTGAACCTGCACCAAACTCCATCTGTCTTGCGGTATTGTCAGATAGGATATCTGACATAATATAGGCCACTCCTTCATCAAGCACCTTCGCCTTTTCTGGTTGAAACGCGTTTGAGTCTTCATTTTTGGCATTTTCTAATTTAACAATATCGGTCACGGGTACTTTATTACCGGCATTGGCAAAAACTCCAAACGCAGTCGCCATATCAGTCATCTTAACTTCGCCTCCACCAAGAGTTAAGGAAAGTCCAAACCGTGAAGAGTCATCCCAAGTCGTAATGCCCATTTTTCGCGCCTGATTGACAAACTCATCGACACCGATCGAGCTGAGAACTTTCACTGCTGGGATGTTTAACGAGTTAGCTAAAGCATACCGAAGGGGTAACTTACCATGAAACTTACCGTCATAGTTAACTGGTTTATAGACTTCAGTGTTGGATACCTTAAATGTTGTCGGCGAGTCATCGATGATCGTTGCGGCGGTATAATTTTTCTCAAGTGCCAATGAATACATCAAAGGTTTAATCGAACTTCCCGGCTGTCTCAAAGCTGTCGTCACATTGAATGCACCTGATGGAGCGGTAAAGTAATCTGATGAACCAACCATCGCTAAAATTTCACCTGTTGCTGGTCGAGTAATGAGTACGGCACCGTTTGAGACTTGGAGATTTCTCACCTTATCAAGCTCCTCTTTAAGTATTTTTTCAGCTGCTTCCTGAAGATTCAGATCAAGAGTGGTAGTTACTTTAAAACCGCCCTCCTCGACTTCTCGGACTCCAAACTCGTTCTCTAAATCAGACTTAACATGAAAAACGAAGTGAGGTGCTTTTATCAACGTGTGAGGCGGATTTATTGTTAGCTTCTCTTTTTCAGCAGCAGTCAGTTGGTCATAACTAATATACCGTTGCTCCTCCATTTTCGTCAGCACTGCGTTTCGTCGTTGAAGCGCCAGTTGCGGATTGACAAACGGTGAATAGACGCTTGGCGACTGAGGCAACCCAGCAAGTAAAGCCGCTTCTGATAGAGTAACGTCTTTGGCCGACTTACCGAAGTACGTTTGGGCAGCTGACTCGATGCCATACGCTTCACCACCGTACGGCACCTGATTTAAATACATTTGGAGAATCTGTTTTTTGCTATAGATTCGCTCTGTCCAAAGGGCTAATACAATTTCCTTAATTTTTCGCTGAAGTGAGCGCTCAGGTGTTAGTAAGGCTGACTTAACTAGCTGCTGAGTAATCGTTGACCCTCCCTCAAGTGTCTTATTTAGCAGCGTTTCCTTTGCGGCACGTAAAATGCCTGAGTAAATTGAGATGCCGTTATGACGGTAAAAATCTTTATCTTCAAAAGCGATCGTTGCTTGACTGACATACTGTGGCAGATTGGTAATAGATATCGGAGTTCTGTTCTGGTCACGATAAATTTCATAGAGCAGTCTACCGTTTCGATCATAAATATGCGTTGAAAGCGGGTAATTTACACTCCCGATCTCTGTCGGGGAGGGCAACTCCTTCAAAAATCCTTTGATCTGAATACCGCCAACTATCACAAAACAAACAAGAAATCCCAAGAAAAAAAAACGAATTCTGATTGTCAGAAGTGAGAAAATGAAGCTAAAAACAGTTTTTAAGACTTTGCCAATTAGTCGGGCCAATCGTATGAGGATAAAAAAAATGAATGAGAGTACTCCTCGCACAATACCAACGACAACTTTTGAGCTAATACGCCAGGTTCTCCTGAGGATTTTCTTTGAAAATTTTAGAAGCTTCGTGGCTGAATTTAAAGTAGCTCGCTTAAACTTAGCCTGACGTATATGAATAACTTGTTTCTTATATTTACTAGACTTCTTTTGGGGTATTATCAGCTGAAATTCAGAAATAACCTTTTTTGTTATCTTATAGGGGAATAAAATCACCGCTTCAGTACCTTCACCCACATGGATAAAAAACCAAAGGGTAAGATATAGAAAGTAAAAGAAGACATTCAGAACTTTCTGTTTTTGAGTGGTTGTCTGTTTCGTTTTTTTTCTGGCCGCCATGGGTCTCTATTTTAACAAAGATTATAGGTCATTGCAATCAATAAGTGACCTCTTTAATCTTTGCCCGGACGATCAACCGTTTCCAGAAAGTACCTGGCGGAACACAGGTAATAAGGGTTAAATACGCATCATCATACTTTTGTTCTAGGACCGAAACCTGATCAGGATTAACCACAAACATATCATTGACTTCATAAACGTACGTTTGGCCGGACACACCAATGTTAATAGTATCGCCTTTTTCAAGCGACGGGAGATAAGTAAAAATCGTTTTATAATCTTTCGGGTTATACAGCTGCGGCAGTGTTGAGTGGCCAAAAATAGCGACGTTCCCGTTTTCGCCTGGAAGACTCGTGGGCAAGTAATGGACAAGGCTTCTTGACAGATCATCACCGCCGACTGTCACTTTGGCGTTTAAAATATTCAGCTTCGGTATCGATAGTTCATAGTCTTTGACAGCAACATTCTGAGCCACAGTCGTTTGGGGTTTATCAGGAAACCACAAATCAGCGTGGACAAAGTCTCGCAAATTACTTGAATAGACATCACTACTTCCTAACACGCTACTTGCTTGTTGAAGTGAACTAACAATCGGCGAATAGGGCACCGGACTTTTAACGTCATTTTGAATAAAAAGCCGCGAATAAATCCAAAATGAAGCTATTGGATAAAAAGACCAAAACAAAAGAAGTGACCCGACGGTGATTGAGGCATACGAAGCCACCTGGGCAAACCGCCTTGATGATGTAACCCGCTCTTTTTTATAAACATACAGTGCCATATGTACTAAATTCCTGAGTCATAATTATACACTTGTCAAAGAGAGTCCACCTTAATTGAGATATTCCCTTTGGCAAGCGGCAGGTGGTCAGCTAGGAAAAAGAGTGGCGCTGAATTGGTTTTTATCTCAAATCCACTTGCTTTTAGATCATTTTTGATGATTGATTCAAGGTCTTTCTGGTTTTTTCCAGCCACTTTTTTCAGGATTTCTTCTTGGGAATATTTATGCATAGCTTTACCGGTTGCCTCAATCTCAAGAGTAACAGTATCGGCTTTGTTTGAAGCATCTTTGACAGTATATAAAACTTTCTCTTTGGGTAAAACGAATCCGTCTTGGACATTTGAGTCGAGTGCTTTTTTGACAAACTCCTTCATTTTTTGGGCAGAGTACGTGTAGTACGTTACTCCAATATCCGCTTTTAAAGCGACTTCGTTTGCTTCGTCACCAACATCTTTTGTAAAATCAAGTTTCTTCGGCAACGCTTCGGTCAAAGCTCCCAAAACTTGCTCATCTTTGTTGTTGTGCATCTTAATAAAGTCATCTTTGGCCTGTTGAGATCCAGTATTTAGTGCCAGTTTGCGAAGCTGATCCTCATCTGATTTGGCAACAGTGTTAACCTCTTTTTTGCTCCCACCTTTCAAAGCATCATCGTTCATCGCAAAGTAATTAGACAGTGACTGATCTTCTATCTGGAATTTTTTTCCTTTATCAAGATTATATTCAGGACCGATATCTTTGGCGATTATCTGTCCGGCTGCTTTACCTGGCTGCTGGACCGGGCCAGAAATAAAAACGATCGAAGCTGAAGCAACTTTAACATCTTTATCAAGTAAAAACGACTTGCCCTCCGCTGTCAAAGTAGTACCTTTGGGAAACAGATGGTCTGCGTCACTGAAGTTATAGATATTTACTTCACCTTTAGCTTTATCTCCTACTTCATGCTTACCTGTGGTTACTTTTTTGTTAGATACTTGTGCAGAAACTGTTCCCACTTTCAGGTCAATATCATTTTCTCCTAATACAGCAGGCACTGATAGATTTTTTTCAATGTTCTGAGATGGGAAATAGACAACTATCTCGGCTTTATGAAAAAAGTACTCGATACTACCTGCAGCAAGAACTATAACAAGAAAAGCTGCTCCAACAATGTAAGGAATTTTTTTCTGTTTCGAGGGAAAAACATGCTTCATAAACGTCAAGGATGCTAAACCCTTTTTTCTAATTATTTGTAGAATTTCAGCTGGGGAGTTTTTTTTCGATACATTTTTGGCTGATTGAGTTGGCAATGCCACCTCTTGAGTCGTTGATTTTTCCTCATTATGAGTCATATCTTCGATATCGTCACCAATCACAAAACCCATAACTTCTTTCTGCGGCGATTCAGTCCTTGATGACTCCATAACTTCAAAGTTTTGGCCGGGCTTATCGGGAATTTTCAGATCAGGTTCTTCAACAATCTGATCTTTAAATGTTTCTGCAAAAGCTCGACGTAGTTCTTCATCTGAAAAATACTCAACCCGAGGCATATGAATAAATTGTTTCCCTTGAAAATGATGTGAACTAACATCATCAATCTCACTTTTATAATCATGTTCTCCAAAAAGAATAATCCGCGATGGCAACATGATATCCTGTTTCAAGTTACTAAACTCATCAGATAGATGATCGACGAGATTCGATGTTTTCAGCCGGTTGCTACGAAATACTTGTCGGCCACCTGTATAAACGTAAACACCCACTTGATCACCCGAAAGTTCGACTAGCACTGCATTAAGGAGCGTGTGGTCACGTTTTTCAAGATACGTAACCACGGCTTCGTAACATTCGATAAATCCCAGTGGCTTAAGTTCTAACTGTTTAAGCAGTTTTTTGATATGTTGTTTATACGGGTCATCTATTTCACGGGATGCAGCATTAATAAGATTCGAGTGAAGAAAGAGAATGGCATCTTCAAACGATTTTTTCGTCTCCTGCTCGATACCAAACAATACCTCGTCTGCATCTTCCGTCAGGTTGTCCCAACCGTTTGAATACGGGCGTGTTTGATGGGCGATCGTTGTGAGAATCGTACCGGATATTTGATATAAAAATGCTTCAAGAGCGTCGTGTTTCAAAAAAAGCCCGATATAGTGTTTTTCTGCTGTTTTTTTTCCTTTAAAAATGTCTAAGAATTTCATAGTCGATTACCCCTAGATTGTAACAAAAAACTACTCTAATTTAAACTTCTGTAGTACCTGATCGACTCCCTGCTTGGCTGTTGCCAGTGCTTCTTTATAGGAAACACCTTGGGCCGTGGCATTGATAGCATTTTCCAGGTACTTTATGATCTCATCATTCAAACCATTATCATAAGTACGCGAAACAACAGGAGCTGAGACAAAGTTGTTAGCCTCCTGGGCAATTACGCTTAAGTATTGGTTTGTCGAAAGTTTGCTTGCCAGATCAACACGTGAGTATGGTTCTCCAAAAAGTCTTGTTTTGCTCTGAAGTTCAAATAGTTTCGTTTCTGAGTCCTTTGAAGATAGAAACGTTAAAAATTTCCACGCCTCAACTTGATTTTTGCTGTATTTTGAGACTCCTTCGACCCAATATTCTGAGAGAGAACGAGGTTGATTCCCTGGAAGATTGAAGGGTACCGGCGCGACTTTCATCTTGAGATCTGGATTTGACGCGGAGATTGATAATACTTCCCAACTTGGCGCGATGATCATAGCTACATTCCCTTTGGTGAAAGCAGCCATCGAGTTGTCCATAGTTTCATCCCAGATACCCGATTCAGCAAACTTACGATAACTTTCAAGAGCACCGGCTGCTTCTGGACTATCAAGATGTGAAATATCAGTGCCATTTTGAAGAAGCATGAGACCAAAAATGTCAGAGAAATGCTCAATATTGGCCGTTGTCCCCAGTGCAATGGCAGATGATTGGAGTTTACCAGAATCATTTTTGAAGGTAAATTTACTCAAAAATTCTGGATCAGCCAGTTCGTCAAGGTTGCTTGGAGGCTTGGTATAACCTCCTTTTTTCAAGAGTTCATCATTATAAATAAGTACAAGACCATCTATCTCAAGCGGTATACCGTAATAGTTTTTGTCAATTTTCAGATCTTTCGCTTGAACGGGATAAAATGTTTTTTCAAATTCACTTGAGCTCATTATTTGAGAAGGTAGTGGTGCCACCAGATCTGTTAACTCAGGTAGCCACGTATTATGATATCGAAAGAGATCTGGTCCCTGGCCATTTTTACTTCTTGCAAGTAGTTTCTCTCTATAGTCATCTTGGGGATTCATCTTTTGATAACTGATAGTGACATTGGGATTTTTGCTTTGATATTCTTTAATTAGCGGATCCATCACCTCTTTGTCTTCCCAGAGACCCCAATATGTTAAAGTAACTTTTTTCGTTGATCTTTGACTTACAAGTAACTTGAAAACCACAAAAAAAATAATGATAAAAAACAATACACTGCCGGCTATGAGGAGAAATTTACCTTTATTTTCCTGGTATACTGGTGGCGGCATATCTGAACTGGGAATTTCCGTTGGCATTTGGGGTGTCGTATCTTGAGCTTGTTCTGGCGTGGCTATGGTTGAAGGAATCTCTTCAGGCTGCATGGGTTCATTACCAATCTGTATCGTTTCATAAACGGGTGGATCTGGATTAATCGGTAGAGGTTGATTTTGAGGTCCAGATTTATTATTATCATCCATATTCAATCATGATACCAAATATTAGTAGTCTCGAATACTATTCGTATGGTTCGTAAAAAAGCTCTTATTCTTCACTATATCATAGGTAGTCTTATAGGAATACTTATTCTGACGGTCATTTTGACAAATTTATATCTTTCGCGCGAGAAATCGTTAGAAAATAAATTTTACCCGAATATTTTCATTGACAATTTGGCTGTTGGAGGAAAAACAAAAGACGCCATCATAACTGAATATGATAAAAAAAATAATGTCTATAGTAATTTAAAAATAAATGTTCACTACAATGACTCGATAATCGCGACACTTTCTGCTCAACAAATCAATCTCCACTCAAATGGCGCTGATGTTGCCGAAACTGCCTATCTCGTAGGTCGAACTCCTCACACCACTACACGGATACTTGAGAAATTAAGCACCATTTATTCACTGAAAAAATATACGTTTACAACACACACCGTCTATGATAAAGGTGTTATTAAGGATCTTTTGTCAGATTTCGCAGACCAATACAATAAACCAGCCAAAAATGCACTTTTCACCTTTCAAGATGGTCGAGTCGTGACGTTCCGACCTGATGAAAAAGGAAATAAAATTGATGACGCCAGATTAATTGGTGATCTAGATCACACCGTAGCTCATTTAGGCGGAGCGTCAAAGACAGTCGAGCTTGTACTTAAAGATATAGTCATACAACCGGAAATTTCACTTTCTGAAGCAAATAAATTTGGCATCGAAGAACTTATTGGTGAAGGTAAATCAGATTACAGCGGATCAATACCGGGAAGAGTTCATAATGTCCAGCTTGCGGCTTCGAAGTTTCACGGAGTCTTAATACCAAAAGATAAAGAGTTTTCCTTCAATGAGATTATCGGCGATATTTCAGCTCAGACTGGCTATGAGCCGGCCTATATTATCCAGAATGGACGCACTGTTCTTGGCGATGGTGGAGGAGTTTGTCAAGTATCTACCACCTTATTTCGGGCGGCCCTCAATAGTGGTTTACCGATAACTCAAAGAACAGCTCACGCTTATCGAGTGCACTACTATGAAAATGACAATAAACCAGGACTGGATGCAACAGTATTTGCACCCTATGTTGACTTACGGTTTAAAAATGATACACCGGCATCAATTCTTATTCAAACTGAGATTAATGAAGATAATAACTTACTCTCCATGAAGTTCTACGGGAAAAAAGATAATCGACGAGCCGAACTCTCACCTATCACTGTCTATGATGAAGTGCCGCCCGCTCCTGCTAAATACGAAGATGACCCAACGCTTCCCCGAGGTGTCACTAAACAAGTCGATTTTTCAGCCTGGGGAGCTAAATCCATTTATACCTACAAAGTCTATAAAGGTGATCAGTTGGCGATCAATAAACAGTTTCTCTCTGTCTATCGACCCTGGCAAGCAGTATATCTAAACGGTACGAAAGATTAATTGTAAAATTCACCTAAATAAGCGTGCTCTTCCAAGTTTATAGTTTAGCTCTTTCTGTTTTCGCTCCCCAATGGATTTTGCCGGTACACCAGCAACAATTTCAAAGGGCATGACATTTTTCGTCACAATAGCACCAGCTGCCACGACTGCACCTTTTCCCACAGTCACTCCAGGAAGAATGATGGCACGCGGTCCGATAAACACGTAGTCTTCAATCACAACGGGGGCGGTGACAGGACTAAAATGTTCGCTCTCAACATCATGTTGTGAGTTATAAATCATGACTTCTGAAGCAATATCAACATGATTACCGATTTTTAGAGGAGCTCGACCGTCAAGAACTACTTTTTCTCCAATGATGGAATCTTCCCCAATCTCAATCCGCGAGGGTTCATAAAATCTGGCTCCTGTATGAATAACAGACCCTCGCCCCATTTTTATACCAGCCATCCGGTAGTAGAGATAGCGAATAGTGTGGGAGGGTATGTGACCGATGACATGAAGTAAAAAAACTTCAAACTCGATCATGATATTAAAAATCCGATTAAATCCCTTATTCACTACTTCCTCTCCGGACAACTCTTTGCCTGTTTTATCTTTCATACTCTATCGTCATTATATAAGGCAGGTAAGAAAATATCTACCTATCTATGTGATTTTCGGCAGCAGACTATCTCAAAAAACCTAAGCTTTCAATCCTTCATAATAATTTTTTACATGATTATTTATATAGCTTGGATCAATAGAGAATCTATACATATTTATTTGCTGAAGATACTTTACCTCAGGAAAACGCAATGCTGCAGCGTTTGTTAGATTAACAAGTGTTGTCGGCAAATCTGAAAAAGTAGCATTAGTCTCTATCATTCTATCTTCTAATATAAGATAACTTCTGTATATGTCCTTGTAAAAATCGCGGTAGTTTTTATGAATGATCGGCCGACTCGGATCTGAGTCTTTATCAATAATGTGCTCAGTTATGGTGTCGAAACTAGCTTTCATAAGTCGTAATTGAAACCAGCTCTGTCTGTGTTCGTTCTGCTCACGATTTATGATTTCACGAACTAGTTCGAAGGTAGCAATATGCATCCCATATACATCAAGAAATTGAGGGAGTTTCAAAAAAACTGGGTTCACTACTTGTTCAAGCATGAGTTCTGAACCGACTGTGGTTTGCGGTTTATTAATCTTGGACATGATTAGCGATCTTTCAGGCCAAAAGTCCTGAAACTCTTTGGCAGAAATTGGAGCACCAGGAACTCGAACAAAATGATTCAGAGAATGGTCACTACTATTTAGAAGTTCAACCACGTTAGGATATGTATAAACCTATCAAGCGGTTTTTTCAATAACAATTTATTATAGGATCACCAAGGAGTTGATTCTATCTGGGAGCTGATGAAACGAGATTTGGTCGTGTCGTTACGGCGGCCGAAGATGAAACGTCGTCTGGTAAAAGTGATGTAGAGTTTTTTTTGCGCTCTGGTAATACCAACATAGAAAAGACGACGCTCCTCCTCAAGTTGCATCACATCATCCATTGAGCGAACATGAGGAAGTATCCCCTCTTCAACTCCGGCAATAAAAACATAGGGAAACTCGAGCCCTTTCGCCTGATGGAGGGTCATTAGTCGTACGCCTTCCTGACCTCTTCGTTTCCGCTCACCTTCAAAATACTCAGACTCAACTAGTGCTACTTGCTCAAGAAAGTTCACCAAACGAGGAAAACTGACCGCTACGGATTTCAACTCTTTGATGTTTTCCAATCTACTGTAATCTTCTGGATCATCACGATCATACAACTCTAAATAACCTGTTTCTTTGAAAACTGCCTCCATTAATTCTATCGTAGACAACTGATCGAATGCTTCTTTATTTTTTTCATAAAACGCCATAAATTTATCGAATCTTTTTTTTCCAATACGCTCGATTCTTTCTCTGGCCATTGAATCTTTAGGATTTATTAAGTAGCGAAGATATGAAAGAACATCTTTTATTTCTTTTCTTTCATAAAATCTTGTGCCACCGACGAGAGTATAGAGGATACCAAAATGTAAAAAAGCTTCCTCGATGACACGTGACTGAGCATTGGTCCGATAGAGCACTGCAAAGTCAGAGTACTCTCTTCCCTGTCTCAATCTCTGAATTTCTGATGCAATATAGACCGCTTCGTCTTGTTCATTCACAGTCTCAAAAGTTGTCACTTCTTCACCCGGTAAGTTTGAGGTAAAAAGCTCAAGCACTGGATGCGTCTGATTTTTGGAGATTACCTCAAAGGCAAAGTTTAAGATATTTTGAGTCGAGCGATAGTTTTGTTCCAGATTAAAAATCTTTGTATCAGGAAAGTCGTCTTTAAATTTTTGGAGATTGCGGATATCAGCTCCTCGCCATGAATAAATACTTTGTGCAAAATCACCCACCACAGTAATATGCTTATACTTTGCCGCCAGCTGTTTTGTTAAAATATATTGTGCATAGTTGGTGTCTTGAAACTCATCAACAAGAAAATATTGATATTTTTCTTGATACTTTTCAAGAAGTTCAGGAAATTTATTGAACAAAATGGTAATCTTCATCAGCAAGTCATCAAAGTCAACCGCTTGACTTTTTTCAAGTTCATTTTGATACATACTGTAGACCTCCGCAATCGCAGAGGCATTGTAATCTGAAAAAAACTGCAGGTATCTTTCAGGTGGTAGCAGTTGATTTTTTGCTTGAGATATACGAAAGGCGACATACGATGGTGTCAACTTCCTTTTATCGTACTTTTTTAGAATAGACTTTAAAAGTGCCGTTTGATCGTCGTCGTCGTATATAGTAAATCGCGAATCAATTCCAAGATGCATGCCCTCTCGTCTCAGAATCTGGCAACAAAACGAATGAAACGTACCCACGTACCCTAACTTGCCTCCCTCGACTACAGACGACGCTCTATGAATTCGCTCCTTCATTTCTCCAGCGGCTTTATTTGTAAATGTAATCATCACAATAGATAACGGTGAAACGTTTTGTTCTTTTATCAGATACAAAACTTTATGTATTAACACACGGGTTTTACCTGATCCAGCGCCGGCCAAAATGATCGCCGGTCCTTCTGTATACTCAACCGCTTCTTTCTGCTGCGGATTCAGTTGTGAAACGAAGTTGTTTGACATAGACTATAATTATAGTCAAACAATCACCGTTATGAAATACCTCATTGCTAACTGGAAAGCTCACAAAACACTTCACGAAGTAAACCAGTGGCTGGTAGTTTTCATGGAAAAAATTCGCACAGATTCTCATGTTCAGTCTATTATTGAAGAAAAAGCTCGAGTTGTGATCTGTCCGCCGTTTCCTTTCATACCAATTGTCAAAAATGTTATTCCTCAAGGTACGTCTATTTTTGTCGGTTCTCAAGATGTTTCGATGTTTGATGAAGGAAGCAATACAGGTGAAACAACCGCAAAGATGCTCTCAGGACTCGTGAGATTTACCATTGTCGGCCACAGCGAACGACGGATCCTGTTTCATGAAAGTGAGACAACAATTGAAAAAAAAGTCAATCTTGCCAAACAGTATGAAATTGAACCGGTTTTATGTATCCGGGATGAAAAAGATCTCATTCATAATAAAGCATCAATTATCGCATACGAACCGCATGAGGCAGTTGGAACAGGACATTTCAAAACACTCAACGAGGTGCTTGAAGCAAAAAAACTACTAAGACTTTCACCGCATATGAACTTTATTTATGGTGGTAGTGTTAATCAACATATGTGTCGGGTTTACTTTGAAAATCCCGAGATCCAGGGACTGCTTGTCGGCAATGCTTCACTTGACCCAATTCAATTCTTTCAAATACTGTCCCAAGTTGTTTAATGCCTCATGAAAAAAATACTTCTTATAGTTTTACTTATCGCTCTTATATTTTTTCTTAAGCCATATTATTTATTCCTGACAAAGACGCTTCAAATTTCCATTTTTAAAACACTTTTTCCTGGCCGGCTTTTGAAGAAAACAAACAATCAAGTAAATATTCTCATATTGGGTATAGCCGGTGGCAATCATGATGGGCCTAACCTTTCCGACTCGATCACTTTGGCAAATTACAACTTTCAAACAAACTCCTTAACAACCATCGGTATACCACGCGATGTTTGGAGCGCAACCCTCCATGATAAAATTAACTCGGCCTATGCTTATGGCGTGGCCAAAGGAGGCCAACAAGATGGCCTCAAGCTCGCCAAAGCAGCTGTCGAAAACCTGATCAACATACCGATTCATTACGCAGTTGTCATTGACTTTGAACAGTTTAAGGAACTTATTGACTACGTTGGCGGTGTCGATATCACTGTTCAAAAATCATTTATTGATAACCAGTTCCCTATTGCAGGCCGAGAGAACGATACCTGTAATGGCGACCCAGACTTCAAGTGTCGATACGAAACAGTCAAGTTTGAAAGAGGTGCTCAGCATATGAATGGCGAAATCGCTCTAAAGTTTGTCCGCTCACGCCACGCTACTAATGAGGAAGGGAGCGATTTTGCACGCAGCCGACGCCAACAACTTGTTTTAAACGCTCTTAAAGAAAAGATGATGACCGTATTTCGCTCAGGCAATCTGACTGATATTACTCATTTATATGAAAAAGTTGATCAGAGTTTGGTTCGTGACATCAGTAATCAGCAGCTGGCAGTTATTGGAAAAAATATTCTTCTGAAAAGACATTTTATCCAAAAAAGTTCAGCTCTTCCCCAAACACTTTTTGAAGTGCCTGATGCATCAGATTACGACGGTAAGTATACCTTAATACCTAATAATAACAGTGTAACGTTACTGCCTGACTTTATGACGTGTCTTTTAACATCTTCAGACGACTGTTCAAAAGTACAGTAGTTTTTCTTACATCAAAAACAGCATACCCGCCCCCAGGAATATAAAGAAAGCGCTCGCTCCCAGATAGTAGATTGGATCAACACCAGTCACTGGTGGAGTGGGTGTTGCAGTGGTAATGACTTCTGTTGGGAAAGGAGTATTTGTTGGTAATGGTAATGGCGTTAAAGTCGGTAACTGAGTGGGAGTCAAGGTAGCCGGCGCCGTTGCTGCAGCCAGAACCTGCTCTCCGCTTTTGGCGATAGTAAATACTCTTCGTATCGTCACTGGATTATTTTTATTATCAACAGCAGTCACGGTGAGCTGGTACTCGCCGGCTGAGATGGTCATTGGTTCTGTAACAGTCCAGTTCCCTTTGGGATCAGTATTCACTTTGAATGAGATGAGTGGATTTGTGTTAATGCGTCCAGATACACTCGTGTTTGGTGAAGCTGTACCTTTAATCAACGGATTTTTACCAGGGATAATTGATTTATCTTTAGGAAAAAGGACTTCGGGTTTAGAAACTGTATTGGCAGTATGAACTAGAGCCTCTGATGAGGCAACTGATAGAACGTTGTCTGAACTTGTCAGATCAAGATCCGTACCGAGTGTAAGAGTCTTTGGCACAGGTGCTGCTTGGGCAATGGTTGTTTTAATCGTGGTTTTTTTTACATCATCAAGGTAAATCTCAAGAATGACCGGAGTATTTTTATCGGGCGAAATATTTTTCATATCTTGAGGAGTCATAATATAGGGAAACGGGATTAACCAGGCGCCATCTAGCTTGGCAACGGTCATCAGAGGATAAGCGCCAGGATAGTTCAGACGTACAAGTGCATCGGCGGCGGCTTCGCCTGAAGGAGTGACTACTTTTCCATAATCTGGATCAATGGACTCAAGCGGCGTTGTACTGCCAGGGGTAATAAAATGAAACGGCTGGTTATCCGGTCCAGTAATTACCTCATTATTGCTGACTAATTTATAAAAGTAGGATGAGTTTTCAGATAAATTTTTTAGTTTAACAAAGTGGTACAGAGAAGGCGTTTTATTGTCTTCAAAATCCCGCTCGTCTAAAGCGAGTGACTTAAGACTGCCCGGAGATGTACCCCAGATGACCCAACCGATTGTTTTCGTATTTGTCTCCCAAAATATACCGACTTCGCGTGGTGAGACGTTTACTAATGTATGGTTATTTACTGTTTGTTTGGTTGCTTGCGTCGTCTGAGTCGGTAACCTCGTGAAAGATACTAAAAAACCCGCCACTGCCAATAAAGCTACGAAAAATAAAATTGCAGGCGGTCTGTTTTGAGACTTAAGATATAGATCACTGTATAACATAAATCATTAGGGCGTCTTTTGGGCCAGCGTCGGAAAAATATGGGTGTCAATATGGTAAGTAGGTATTTGTACTTCTGGAATGTCGCGATCAATATACTTTCGCTGCTTAATATGATATAAGTCTATAAGTAGCCAAGCCATCATAGTCAGAAAAATTCCCACTGCCAAAAATAACATTTCTTTTTTGTTCATAGATAGTATCCGTTTATCTGAAATTGAATTGTTAATGCAGCACTTTCAGTCGACTGTTCAACTTTTTTAATAATAAGACTATCTATCGTTTTTATTCTTCTCTGAACCGATATATTATCAAAAAATTTCTTAACTGTTAAAAAATCTGACGAAGTTTCCAGATTGATCAAGTAATGGCGAAGATCCTTTTGTTCAACTGCTTTCAGATTAACCTGATCAATTGCCACTCGCTCCATCACCAAGCCCGATTGGGACGCAGCAGTATGCAGATCATCAACAACTTTATTTACCTGGGGAGCAGCAGGCAGTGCTTCTGCCAGTAATCCATATTGAGATCGATTTTTTTCAAGAATGTTTTGGATATCTATAATATGGAGAATTGCCATCTCATAGTTTTTATCGAGTCGTTCCAATTCAGTCAGCTGTTTTTTTAGCGTAAAAGCTGTTTCAATATTTGGCCGGATAGCAAAAAATATAAAAAAGGAAAAAATCAAAAAAAATATTACTACATAACTATAATCTTTTATTCGCTTCGCAGTCATTTTGTTTACTAAGGGATTATTCATTTGGATTTAAAAAAATTTATTCAAAAGAAATGTAAAAAAATAGCCATCGGTCGTTTTGGAAATATTGGTAAGATTAATCTCTTTGAATCGATTCTCTTTTTTTAATCTACTGAAATAGATTTTTATTACATTAGCATCACCGGTGCTGCCTTCAAGTTTCAGGGAATCACCTTTTACTTCAAGATCAGTCAAAAAAAACTGTTCAGGAAATCTTCCTAGAATATAGGAGAGCATTTGAGAAGTGGTGTCTTGACTTTTCACAAGTGTTGAAATATTTTGTACCCGTTTGTACATGGTGTCGCCTTCCTTGAGCAACGGCTGAGAAACTCTGACAATCTCTTGTTTCTGATGAAGTGTATCCTTAGCATCAACGATTTCTTGATCAATATTAAATCTGTACATGAAAACACAGATAACGACAAGCTGAGTCACAACCAGTATATAGCGTAGGTAGTTAAACGAAAAAAAAATGATGCGGTCTAAGACCGTTTGTTTTCGTTCCGGTAACAGATTGATCCGATATTTCATTTTTTAGACAGCAATTTATTGACCCGCGACTTCAGACGGGCGGCTGTATTCTTATGAATAACCTTCTTTTTGGCTGCTTTATCGATAATGGAATATGCCTTTTCCAACGTGCCTTTACCGGCTTTGCTTCCTGATTTCACGATATCTTTCATAGCTTTGCGTACAGTTTTTTTGTAAGCATCATTTCGCTTTGTACGTTTAACATCCTTTCGTAGTTTCTTTTTAGCTGATTTTATATTGGGCATATCATACACCTCCAGTCTTTTATAGTGCGAACTCCCTTTCAAAAACTTGTTCACCGTAACTGCCATTGAACTTGAGTGTTGCTTTAATAGAACCTTTGACCTTATGATAGACACAGGTTCCTGATGAACAGGTGCCGAGTGTAATAGTTTTGGAAGCATCACTTTTTCCAGCGGTATCTAAAGTACCGATTAACCCTTGAAGACCCTGCTCTTCAGTTTCGTATGACAACTCATAGTCAATTGTGTCTGTACCTTTTGGTATACCGGTGACACTTAAAGTAAGTTCGTGCGTGCTAGATTTATTCTCAACATCAACTTTCACTGATGAATCAACAGTGGGTATGATGCTTGTGTCAGTTTGAGTTGGAGTTGATTGAGTTTTTGATCGCTTACTACTTAAAAAAAAGACTCCGCCTGCAATTAAAAGAATAAGGACGACTGCCACAATAATAAGTTTATTTTTCATCATAGTATTAAGACTAATTAGTAATCACCGATATGGTGTTTAAGATACTCATAAACAGCACTTTCTGGTATACGCTCCTGCTTTGTTGTATCTCTATCTCTAATAGTAACAGATTTATCTTCAATTGTTTGATAGTCAACAGTTATACAATAAGGTGTACCTATCTCATCTTGCCGGCGATACATTTTCCCGATGTTCCCAGCATCGTCAAACTCACATACCATATCTTTTTTTATTTTCTCATATAATGACCTCGCTACCGCGTAAAGTTTTTCGTCTTTCTGAAGAGGAAATACGGCAGCTTTCACCGGCGCTAAGGCTGGCTTAAGTTTTAGATATATCCTTTGATTTCCGGCCACTTGGTCCTGTCGATACGCGTCAAAAAGGACGATACCCACGAATCTCGAAAGACCAAAAGTCGGCTCAATTACGTGGGGTATGTATGATTCATTGGTGCGCGGGTCTTTATAAGAAAGATCAAAACCAGAATGTTTGCTGTGGTTTTTTAAGTCATAGTCAGTTCTATAGGACAATCCAAACATCTCTTTAAAGCCAAATGGATACTTATACTCGATATCCATGGTTTTTTTGGAGTAATGAGACCGCTCATGCTCTTCATGTTCACGCCATCTCAGATGTTCCGGATTCAAACCCGCATCAAACGCCCACTGCCACATCTGATCTTGCCAATACGTAAAAGATTCCTGCCACTTTTTTTCTTCAATAAAATACTCAAACTCCATCAGATCAAACTCAAGAGTACGATGAAGGAACTGCCCCATAGTGATTTCGTTTCGAAAGGCTTTCCCCTGCTGCGCAATGCCAAACGGGATACGAACTCGCATCGTATCAAGAATATTTTTAAAATTAAGAAAAATTCCCTGAGCAATCTCACCTCGTAAGTAGGCTTTTGAGCGTGATTCCTCAATAATACCAATATGTGTCTCAAAAAGAAGATTAAAGTGCCGTACGGGTGTCCAGTCAAATGATCCACAGCGCGGACAGGTCAGTTTATGTTCTTGAATAATCCGACTCAGCTCGTCAACTGGCAGTCCTTCAACTTTCAGATTCTTGATTCTGTCTTCTATCAGGTGATCAGCACGTGTACGGTAATGACACTTTTTACAGTCAATTAAAGCATCGGTGAAGTTAGCTACATGACCAGACGCTTCCCAAGCTTTCGGACTGAGCAATATACTTGCATCTATTCCGACCATGTCATCTCTTGACAGAACAAAACGCTTCCACCAAAAATCGCGGATATTGTTGTGAAGAAGCGTACCATAATGACCTAAGTCCCAAGAATTGGCCATGCCTCCATAAATTGCTGAGGACGGATACGCGAATCCCCGTCGTTTCGCAAGAGCAACAATTTCATCCATAAGGAGATTATATAACACCGAATCATTCTAGTACAGAGTTTTTCTTGAACTTATTTTTCTCTAGGTTGTCTCTATTTGCTAAAGTTCCAACATATTAAAGTACAGATGTAGGCACTTTTTCGTTTATAACCTCTTCAACTTGAGAAATAATGTCAGGTAATGATATCTCTTCTTTCACGTATCCAAGTTGAGACAGGATCGGGAAAAGAAGATGAGCACAGGTCGCGTCCATAAAAGACGTGCTTTTCGATAATTCAATAAAGTACTTCTTGGTACTTAAATAGACTGCCGCCTCTTCTTGTTCTTCAGGAAGAAGTCGATCGAGAATAAACAAAAGAAGATACAAGTAGTTCATTTTTCGTTTGTCTTTTTTTATTTCAGAAAACGCCGAGATCAGACTTGTCTGTCCTAAATACTTCCTCTCATTTCGAACATTACAAACAATTTCAAGTAGATTACCTGTTTGAAGATGAGGTGCCCGCCGGCTGGTTGTTTTTTTTACCCCTTTAGCAACCACGGTCACCTTACCGCTTTCTTTCGTAAAAAAAGTAACCAGACTATCTTTATTGAGCAAACTCCGTCTTCGAAGAACAATTGCCTCGGTTTTAAGGAGATTGGGCATGATACATCAGTTTTTCAATATTTTATCCTTGTCAAGGATTCCATCATATAGTTTATTATTCCCTACTTTCACATTAAGCTTCAAGTTCTCCTCACCGGGTTGCTTTTGGACCATGAGCTTATAGTTTCGGCTGTCAACATCTGAAGGCAAGGTATAGGTGACCACAACCTCAGCCTTACCAAGGGGTGGCACGGTCAAGAAGCCCTCAAAAACGGTCTTACCCAGCTCATCATAGGTCTTCACCGGCTTAATGGAGCCTTTAAAGTCACCAAGCTGAGCGCCTTTTGGTACGTAGAAGCGGATCCAGTTTCTCAAAATAGCGTTAAGACAGAGCCCTCCCCGCTCAAGATTACAGTCCGATGCCGGATAAGGATTTCTGAACTCGACAGTCACTTTTCTTTGGATTTTGCCTGAAGCAATGGTCGTTTCGGAATCGATAGTTTTTGAGACATACAGATTGGACTTGGCACCGGCAAAGTTAACGTTGTTGACATGCAGGTAATCACCGTCAAACGGTTTGATGGCTCCGCCATAGTTCAACTTCACGACAGCCGTTTGTATTTCTGGATCAGTGAAGTACAAGAGAATGTGTTTTTCATCAAGATCTTTAAACATAACCTGAACTAAAGTGCCCCAGTATTTGGAAGGAGAAAAACCGATGGCTTTGTAAAGAAGCGTGTACATCAGGTCGCCAAGAATTCGCTTCCTGTCTATTTTCACATAGTTCACCGGGCGGTCGACGATGTCAAAGAGTTTGTAAATCACTTGGGCACAGTCGCATTCCTTGGTCGTATCGGCCGAAAAACGAATTCCCTGCACTTCTGTATCACCAAAAATCTTAAGCATGTCTACTAGCACCTTCGCATCAATGGTAATAATACCGTCGTACTTCACCCGCTGTGAACTTTTTTCATACAGCGAGTTAAAGAGCTCAACTGAAGCCGGAAAATCTGGTGAAAGATTGCTGTCTCGTATATAAAACCGAGATACATCCTTATGATAGAGTAAAATTTTCTCTGGTGCCGGCGGATGAACCGGGATACTGTCATCAAGTGAGTAAATATCATCCGATTTTTGCACTTTAATCTTGCCCTCTTTAATATCAAAAACTGCGTAAAATGTTAAAAATCCACCGGTAGCCCGCTGCTCATACTTATTTTGAAACAGTACAAGATATGTTTTATCTTTGTCTTTGCCGAGAATGTCGGGAAGATTTTTAAGAAGCGGTTTCGCGTCAACGAATAAAGAAGCCAGACCTTGAAACTGCTCTTTTGCCTGGGTAATTTGATCCCGAACATATGTTTTACCTAGTTTCTTAGGATAACGATTTGGATCAATTGTCGCAATCCGTTTATCTGCTTCTTCTATGTTGGCTGAGATACCGTCTATTTTCCCAAGCACTTTATCAAGGGTCAGTACAGCAGTCTGGAGTCTATCCTCAGATGAGCGCTCAACAAACGAAGAGGTGCCTTTTTTAAAACCAATGAGATCTGCATAAGGTTTAATAGCTTCAACTACATCCTGACCGGCCAACATCATGAAGTGTCCCCCCTCAACCCCTTGCTTAAAGTCGGAAACATAGGGGATAAAGGATAACCAGTAAATTTTATGAGCAGACTTACGGAAGTCCTCATACTCTGTTGCTGTCTGTTTCAGTTTTTTATCCAGTAGATCAATATCGTTTTGGGCAACGACAGACTTCATCTCTTTTATCGAAGCCACCACGACTTTGGCCTTTTTTTTGATCTGGATTATGGGCAAAACGATGAAGATGATGCTGAAAATTATGAGCGCAAGTAAAGCAATCAGACCACCTCGTCTAAAGCGTTTTTGCCGTATTCGTCTGAGCATAAATGGTTTAAGCATAGATTATACAATATTGTAGCTAAAATAGCCAATTTTGCCTTCTAAATAGCCCCTTTTCCATTAATCATGATAAGAGGGGTTTTGAAGATGATTTTCAGATCTTCTCTTAATGATATCGTATCAACATAATGGGCGTCAATCGCAATACGCTTATCAAAGTTTATCTCTGACCGACCTGATACTTGCCAGAGTCCGGTGATACCCGGTTTAACAGACAATACTTTATCAACAAGAGCTCGGGTGTGGGGAAATTTCTGTTGCTGATTTTCTAGTTCATCCGGATAATAAGCACGTGGGCCAACCAAACTCATATCACCTTTAACAACATTTAAAAGCTGTGGCAACTCATCAATCGAGTGTTTTCGGATAAACTTGCCGATTGAGGTAATGCGCGGATCTTTTTTTAGTTTGTAACTATCTTTCTTATACTGTTCAAAAAGTTTCTGAAACTTAGGATCAGTTCTTAGAAGATAATGAGCGTTTGATATCATCGAGCGAAATTTATACATTTTAAACTTTCTCTCTTTTTGACCAACTCTTTCAGGTACATCGGCCAGTACGGGACCATTCGAGCTCAGTTTAATGGCGATCGCGACGACTAAACAAATTGGCGAAAACAAGACAATAAGTACTAAAGCGATAGCTACGTCAAGCCAGCGCTTCAAGTGCTGTTCGTACGTTTTACCATACAAAATACCAGAGTTTTTTGTCATGCGGTTTTTCAAATTAGGTAAGGTGTTCATGTTCTGTACCTTCAAAACTCTCGATCAGCTTCTTGATTTTAGGTACTGAGGTTTTTCTTGTAACAAGTAGTACATCGGCTGTGTTGACAACAAGCATATCCTCAAGATCAATACTCACAATCAATTTCTTATCTTCATAATTGTAAATCAGATTATCGGCCGAGTCCTTCATCATTACTTCACCTTTGGTGATGTTGTCTGCTTTTTTTGTTTCAAGCGCTTCTTTCAAGGCCTCCCAAGCTCCCACGTCACTCCAACCAATGTCCTCAATTACAACGTAAGCTGACTTTTTATCAATCTTCTCTGCAATTGCGTGATCAAGATGTATCTGAGGCATTTGACGATAGTTTTTTGCAAATACGTCTTCAAAATCAGGTTGGCCAATATGTGAAACAATGTTCATTGTTAGTTCATAAATATCAGGCGCGAATTTTTTAAATAACTCAAGCAGATATTGAGGTGTGCTGGCGAAACTACCCAAGTTCCAACAGTACTTTGCGTCATTAAAATACATATCTGCCACTTTTTGGTCTGGTTTGTACTTGAAACTCTCAAACTCTCGAAAGTCAATCCCATCTTCCGATTGTAGTACTTTACCCGTTTCAATCCACCCTAAGTTAACTGAAGCAAAGCGAGGTTTATGCCCAAAGTAAATAATCTTTTTTGGGTCTTTTGTGAGCACTTTGTTTGCGGCCAGCAACATCTGTTTAAACTTCACCCGATTACGGATCAAGTGATCGCTCCAGAGGACTATCATTGGTTCGTTTGGATATGTTTTTGCCAGATAACCTGCCCAAAAGGCGACCGCCGGCCCGACATCTTTACGCATCGGTTCACCAATAACGTTCCGAGACGGTACAAAGTCAATCTGCTGTCGCACCAGGTCAACATATTCCTTACCAGTGGCAATATAAATATCGTCCTTGGAAAACTCAGGAATAAGTAAATCAAGATATGTCTGCAGTGTAGATTTTTCGCCGATAATTTTTTCAAACTGCTTTGGAGATTTCTTCCGGGATACCGGCCATAAACGCGTACCAACTCCGCCTGCAAAAATGACTGCCTTCATACGTTTATTGAGTAAATTTAGACTGAGACTTCAACTGCAAGAACCGCAGAAACTCCTCTTCAAATCGTTTCTTACCGTACCGCTCTTCTTGCGACTGGCTCAGTGTAACAAGACTTTTTTTTAATTGTTCAGTTATTATATCAAATTTCCTCACAGCTTCGATAAGTGATTTAGGAGTTTGTTCCGAGAAAAAAATACCAGATTCATTATCGGCTACCGTTTCTGTAGCGCCTCCTTGATCATATGCTATTACAGGACAGCCGAAAAACTGGGCTTCCAGACTAACATAGCCAAAATCTTCCTCTTGGGGCATAATAAGAGCCTCAGCGTTTTGGTAGTACGAAGCCAAGGTTTTATCGTTTACGCTTGATATAAACTGGATATTCTTTGCGGCTTTTTTCTTAAGAGACTTTGCTTGACTGCCTGCACCTATGATCACTAAGTTTTTCTCTGGCATGTTCGAAAAGGCATCTACGGCAACATTGACTTTCTTATAAGGTTCAAGGCGGCTGACAATCAAATAATATGTATCTTTTTGCATAGTTATTTGCTTTTTATACCTTCCCCAATACTCTGTATCAAATGGTGGATAGATCACTTGAGAGGATCGACCATAATATTTCCTGCAACGATCTGCAACTGTCTGGGAAATTGAAATGAGATGGTCCGGCCGCATTGCAGCAATCTGATCCCATTTTTTAAGGTTGTTTATATACGGTGCAGTCAAAACTTTTACCGGCTGATTGACATAATGATGTGTCTGACCCCACAGGTAGCGTGGTGGAGTTAACATATATGCTACATGAGTCGTTCCAGGTTTAGTGATGACTCCTTTGGCAAACGAGGATGAAACAGAAATTACCAGATTAAAGTCTGAAAAATCAAATGACTCAAACGCGTAAGGATAAATCGGCAGAGACAAAACGCGGTTTTTTTTTACAAACTCTGGTAAATTCTTTAGAAACGACTCCTTGATCGGCATATCTTTAGCCCATGACGCTTTTTTTTCGTTGTAATACGATGTAAAAAAAGTCGCTTCCGGAAACATCTTATGAAGTACCAGTAAAACTCGCTCTACTCCTCCCCAACTATCAATCCAATCATAGACGATTGCCACATGTTCTTTCATACGGTTTCATAAAGTTGTAAAATGTTAGAGGCCATCACCTTAAACGAAAAATCCGGAATTATTTCTGGGATCACATGTTTTTTTTCAGTTAAAAATGACTCAATTGCCGCGCTTATACTAAATTCAGAAAGAGGGTCAAAAGCGGTGTACTTGGTCCCAATAATTTCCCGAAAAATGGGTATATCTGAGGCAATAATCGGTACTTTACAGTAAGCAGCTTCAACAAGAGGGAGACAAAAACCTTCTGATAAGGAAGGGTGTATGACTGCCAGAGCATTTTTATATAGATACTTCAATTCATGTATGGTTAATTGATGGGTAAAAAACACGCGCTCATCCAGATGTAGCGCAGTCACAAGATGCTCTAACCGCTTCATGAAAAAATCGGCCGATCCTGCCAGAACTAGTTTTTTATCAGTTTTTATTTGGGCAAATGCTCGTATTAATCGTTCAACATTTTTATGTGGGTAAAAGTTGCCAACATATATGAAGTACTCCTGTTTTTTGAGCTTGTCTGAAAGAAATGGTTTTTCTTTTGTCTCAATAAGTTCGTAGTTGACTCCTTCATATATCGGATAGATTTTTGATATATACTGACTGCCAAATTTCTCAGCCAACTCATTTTTGACTGTTTTTGAAGGCGTAATAATTGCCCGGGCATTACGAAGCTGGGTCGAAAAGGCCAACTTAGCTACTTGGTATTTAAGTTCATAAAGAAGAGGATTTTTTGTTGACGCTTTGCCTGACTTGTGGTGAAGTAGTATCGTATCATGAATCGTAGCCATAAACTTTCTCGTGTAAAAAATCGGGTAACTAAAGTAAGTAAAGTGCATCAAATCAAGATTATCCTGATACAGCGTACTGAGAAAACCCGATTGTTCACCAAAAGTATGCCATCGGAAGGTAACAGCTCGTTTGACGAAGTTTGACCTTTCAAAGTGAATATTTTCAGAATCCTCTTGTAATACGTAAATATAAAACTCAACAGTTTTTGTATCTAGGAATTGTAAATAGTGAAGAAAGTTACGTAAATAAACTCCCACTCCAGTTTGAAAGTATAGTCGGGCATCAACACCGATTCGTTTCATGTATTCTTTTTGAAATCAATAACAACATAAATCAGCTTCGTGACCCAGGACGGGTATTTTCTTTCATAATGTTTCTGATAGAAAATTTTCATCGAGTCATAAAAATTCGTGTGTACGCGATGTTTGATAGTGTTATTCTGACTTTTTAGACCACTTTTGTGTTTGTAGTGAGTCACAGTAAATTTAGGATAATAGATTATTTTATAGCCCATTTTTTTTATCCGATACGATAGATCAAGATCTTCCCCGTACATGAAAAAATGTTCATCAAACCCTTCAACTTTCTCTAGGATATCTTTTTTTGTAAGATAAAAAGCACCGGCCGGCGAGTCAATCTCGTGAATAGTATTAAGATCAAGATTAGTTAAATGATACCCACCAAAAAATCTGCCTAAAAGGCCTTTACCTAAAAACTTCTCTAACTTAAAAAAATAACAGAAGGCACTCCACGGGGTAGGAAATCCTCGATGAGACGCTGGATCGATCCCGCCTGATGGTAAAAGAACTTTCACAGTTAAAACCCCAATTTGTTGATTTTCGCTCATATAGGCAAGTAATTCTTTAAAGTCAACATCATCGACTGTGACATCTGAATTAAGAAGAAGAATATACTCACTTTTTGCGCTGGCTATTCCTTGATTGTTGCCACCGGTGAATCCGATATTTGTTTTGTTTTTGATGATCTGGAATTGAACATTGACTGGTTTATTCTTGCGAAACGTGTCAAGCATCTGAGAAGATCCATCTTCGGAAGCATTATCAATTACGATTATCTCCGAATCAACTGTGCTTTTTTCCAAACTGTCAAATAATGTTTCCAGACAGCGTTTCGTCAATTCCTTTGTGTTGTACGACAAGATGATCACCGAGAGTTTTACCATAGGATCAATTATATCAACTGGGGATGAATCAGGATAGTGAGACTCGTGGCCGTGGAGTCAAAAATTCAGCCATTTTGAAACCAGGCTCAGCCATCTGAGATAAGGTCGCTTTATCGACTGTAATTGGTATTCTAAACGGTTTATTGTTATCTTCAGTATTCATTCGCTCCTCAGTTTCTACAAGGTTTGCCACTGGGCTATAAAATCCTACTAAAGAATATTTATCTACATCTTCTCGACGAAACGTGTTTTCAAATCGTAGCTCAACAAAAGCCTCATCGTTCAATCGCAGTAACCCTTGCGGATAAATTCCCTCTGGGTCTTCAATTTGAGAAGCATATGGTCCATATATCTTATCGATGACCTGTGATCTCATCTCTTCAGTTACTTCATAAACTATTGGTATTGTATCTCCAGCTCCCATAAATGTACATGATTTCAAGTTACCTTCTTTATCATACTCAACTTCAATCGATGTTTCTCCTTCAGGCACTCCCTCCTCGCTTCTCATAAGATCTTTGTAAAAAACATGAATATTTGTCCCGCTCTCATTTTGAGTTACTTCATGAGAGAAATGGGCTGATTCAGTATAAGGCGCGAGTTGTTTTAACACATGATCCATAGACTGATCGGCTTCATTATGCATAGTTATATGTATAGCAAAGGCTGAAAGCAAAGTAAAGCGCCGTCAAACGTGCTTATCGCTTTGGAGATTGTTTAGCTCGACGAGCCTTTCCACCCATACCAACCTTGCGGCGTTCACGGGTGCGTGGATCACGGGTCAGGAGACCATGCGTTTTAAGAAGTTTTTTATGAGATTCTGTATCTATTTCAACGAGTGCTCTGGCTAAACCGTGAGAAATCGCCTCGACCTGACCAACTCGTCCTCCACCAGCTACTAAAATTGAGACTGCAAAACGTCCTTCATTACTAGTTAGCGCAAGCGGCACAACAGATTTTTTCTGGTGAGTTGAGCTAGCAAAAAATAAGTTTAACGGTTTATTGTTGACGAAAATATCGCCTTGGCTGATTTTATTACCATTCAGGACAATGCTCTTTTCCTTTCCTGGTATATAAAGACGTACTCTAGCGACTGCTTCTTTCCGTCTACCGACAGCTTCATAGTACTTCACGTTTTTATTTTTTTTGGCAGGCATAAATTATTTAATGTTCTTAACTTTTTCCTTGTGTGGATGCTCTACGTCAGGATAGACAAACAGTCGTGCTAAGCGCTTATCTCTAAGATTATTTTTTGGCAACATACCCGACACTGCTCGCCTAACAACTTCCTGTGGCTGTTTATCAAGCATGGTTTTAAAAGCGACTTTTCTCATTCCGCCAGGATAACCTGAATACATACTGTATGTTTTAACATCGGCTTTTTTGCCTGTTAACACAATTTTTTTGGCGTTTGTTACAACAACATAATCACCAATATCAATATTTGGCACGTAACTTGGTTTGTGCTTTCCCTGTAAATATGAACTTATGGTATTGGCGATACGACCGAGTCGTTTACCAGACACATCAACTTCATGCCAGATACGAGTGATATTTTTTTCTGAGATTGTTTTGGTGGAATGAGTTAAATGTACCATAAATTATTTTTTAGTTTCAACTGGTTGAGCTGATTGCTTTTCATGGGTCAAACTTTTTTCGGGTTCTTTCTCTTCTTCAACCATGACCGGCACGCTCCAGCGTACTTCTGCCATTGTCGCGCCATCTGAGACTCTTGCATGAAGCCTGCGAAGTGTGATAAAACCGCTTGGTTTATCTTTCAAAGCCGGCCCGATCTGACCGTACAGTGTTTTAATCACCTCGACTGAACCAAGCTTTTTCAGTAAAAAATTCCGGCTCGCCTCTGTTTCCACTTTTGATTTTTGCACTAAGGTCTCCACATAGGATTGGAGCGCCTTGGCTTTCTTTTCGGTGGTAACCATTTTACCGTTTTTCAGGAAGTTAAATGCCATTTTACGAAGTAGCATCCTGTTGGCATCAATTCCTAATCCGAATTTTACTTTCCTGAAACCATGTCTCATAAATATTGTTCAAATAATTTAAAAAGCTTATTTGAGCTCGATGCCCATCTTTTTTAACTCTTCATCAATCAGGTCGAGTGACTTTCTACCAACACCTTTGAGCCCAACTAGGTTTTCACGACCTCTTTTGATAAGATCGGCCACTGTCTCGATGTTTTCACGGAGCAGGGCATTGATAACGCGTGATGGTAAGTTCAACTCATCAATGATGATGTCGTTAAACTGAGAGGCGTTTTCTTCGGAACGTTGTTCGTCGGTTGAGACCTCAGTTTTTTTGTCCTCTGGGGTATCTTTGCCCGAGAAAACGTGACTGAAATGATGCTCAAGAATCTTACAGGACTCGGCTATTGCTTCCTGGGGACTGATACTACCATCTGTCCAGACCTCCAAAATCAAACGGTCATAGTTACTTTTACGACCGACGCGAGTATCTTCAACCTTGAAGTTTACTTTTCTTACCGGTGAAAATGACGAGTCAACCGTGATGAAACCAATCTCTTTAGTCTCCTTTTCTTCAGAGGCAACGAATCCATACCCTCGCTCGACAATCATCTCAATCTCGATTTTACCTTTGGGATCAGTAATTTCAGCCAGGTACACATCGCCATTGACGACCTTGGCTTCACCCTCGATGTTTTTGGCATACACTTTGCCTGTACCTTTTGCCGATAAATACATTTTAAATGGCCCTTCGCCTGAGACTTCAAACTTCAGTTGTTTAAGATTAAGTACAATATCAAGAACTGACTCTTTCACACCTTTGAGCGTACTGAACAAATGAGAGGCTCCGTCTATTTTAACGTAGCTGACGGCCGCTCCGGGAAGTGAAGACAAAAGCGTGCGACGAAGAGCATTACCGATACTTTCTCCGAAACTGTCGGCTAATGGTTCAAATATAAATCGACCAAAGTCTTTCGTCTGATCTTCAGTCTTTGTGTAAAACATAGGGTCTAACATAGGTTTATGATTTTTTAAAAATAATAATTTAGATTTTACTTATCTTGAATAGAACTCAACTACTAATCGTAAATTTACTTGTTTATCAATAGTCTCGGCAGTTGGCTCAGCGATCACTTTACCGACAATACCTTGTCGTTCTACCCATGGTGGTATTATACTGTCTTTTCGCTCTAAAGAGGTGGCAACTGCAGGAATCTTACCTGACTTCTCCCTGGTAAACGTGATGATGTCCCCTATCTTCACTTGATAGGAAGCCACGGCCATAATCGAGTCGTTCACTTTAACGTGCTTATGGCTGATCAATTGGCGGGCAGCTGCTCGAGTCGGCGTGAAACCCATCCGGTACAACACATTATCGAGCCGTTTTTCAAGATACTGTGACAGAAAAAGGGCGGTGTTTCCAGTCTTACGGATCGAGTTTTTGAAGTAATTTTTCATCTGACTCTCCGAAACTCCGAAAGCATAGCGCAGTTTCTGTTTTTCGCGCAGTTGGCGGGCGTGTTCAGAGACTTTCCGACGTGTTCTGGTACCATGCTGCCCCGGGAAAACGGTCAGTTTTTTCAAAAGCGATGCCTGAGACTTCGAACCAGTTGTTTTCAGTCCCAAATCAATACCTTCTCTGCGGGCAATTCTGTTTCGTGGACCTTTGTATCTCATATAATAAATTTTCTAAAAATTACACACGACGTACTTTGGGTGGTCGAACACCATTGTGGGGAACGGGTGTCAAATCAATAATTCGCTCGACATCAATCTCTGAGGCACGAATAGCTCTCAAAGCTGCTTCACGTCCAGGACCGATCCCCTTCACCATAACATCAACTCGCTGCAGTCCATGATTAATGACTGCTTTTTTAATAACAGATTCTGTCGTTACAGTAGCTGCATGGGGCGTCGATTTACGAGTGCCGATGAAGCCATACATACCGGCTGAACCAACGACTACTGGCTGACCGCCATCATCTGTGATGGTAACGAGCGTGTTGTTAAAAGTGGCTGTGATATAAATCTTGCCTTTTTCAACAGTAATGTTAGTTTTTTTCTTTTGCATATGCAATTTATAAACTTACTTGGTGGCGGCAGGCGCTTTGGCAGAAGATTGCTCCATCTTAGCCCACACTTCTTTTTTAAGAGCACCAACTGTCTTCCTTTTGCCTCGCTTGGTACGCGCATTTGAACGAGTTCGTTGACCACGAGACGGCAGACCATGGGCATGTCGCAGACCACGATACAACCCAATTTCTCTCATTCTTTTGATATTTTCGCTCAGTTCTTCTCTAAGATCACCTTCAATTTTATAGTCTTTTTCAATAACAGCAATAATTTTTTTAAACTCGTCTTCGCTAATCTTGTTCACCTTTGTGTGGCTGTTAACACTCGCTTTTTTCAAAATGTCCCCAGCAGCTGACCAACCAATGCCATACAAAAGAGTCAAGGCATAATCAATATTTTTATTGTCTGGTAAGTTAATTCCTAATAAACGAGCCATACATATCGTTATCCCTGTCGCTGCTTATGCTTGGGATTAGTACAGGTAATATATAACATCCCTCGGCGTTTAACTATTTTACACTGTGCACACTTTTTTTTGATCGATGATTGAATATGCATACTTAAAAAAACCTCTTCAAAAACGAGGACCTTAAACTAAAAAATTAATTCCTAAACACAATTCTTCCGCGATTCACGTCATATGGTGTGATTTCGATCCGTACTCTGTCACCCGGTAAAATCTTGATGTAATTTTTCCTCATTTTACCTGACAAATAACAGATGATTACTTTTTCACTTGGCGTCAACTTGACGCGAAACAGCGTATTTGGCAAGTTTTCAAGCACTTCACCATCAACGACTGCAATATCGTTTTTCATAACCTTTCTATTTTACCATATATTCAGGTTAAAATGAAGGTATTTTTATCCTGTAATGCGACGGTTTTTTCGAAACAGGCCGTCAGACTGCGATCACTTGACGTAATCGACCACTTGTTACCGGACTCGTAGGCGATATTAGGTGTTGATACCGAGTATATAACTTCAATTGCGATGACGAGACCTGGCGGCATTTTGTAAGTTTTTGAGGCTGGACGATCCTCGTAACCCAGAACAAAGGGGTCTTCATGCAGCTCGTGACCAATACCATGCCCTGTAAGTTCTCGTAAAATACGATACCCCTCGCCTTCGATACTAGTCTGAATCTCGTGAGAAATCTCCCCTAAGTGCCGGCCAACCGTTGCTTTCTTGATCGCGGCATTGAGCGCCCTTTTTCCAGACTCAAGAAAATGAGTCACCTCGGCGTCTTTTGGTTGGCCTATAACAATGGTGGTTGCGTAGTCTGTATGAAATCCTTTATGAAATACCCCGATATCTACAGTGAGCACATCGCCATTTATTAAAACTCGCTTTGAGGGCGGTGTATGGACCACCTGTTCATTGACCGGCAAACAAGTAGTCCAACGATATCCGGGTACTTTTGTGAATGAAGGTTCAGCGCCTTTGTCACGTATAAGTGATTCTGCCAACTGATCGACCTGGTTTGTACTCATTCCCGCTTGAATCTGAGGCATTAGCTTGTTAACTACAGCCCGCAGGATCTTTCCACCTTCGGCCATAATGGCAATTTCTTGGGGATTTTTAAGATGAATCATAAAAAGCAGAGAATAACATTATGAAAAGTAAACAGTACGATAAACTTCTTCGAGTTTATCTCGAAACTCTTCTAATGAGAAGTTATTTTTCACTAAAAAATCAGAGTATGCTATCGTTGGACCTTTATTTGTGTAAAGTAGCTCGTCAATATCACGTTTTTCACCGACAAGTCCAGACCGGTATGTACGCTCACTGGCTCGCTTATAGCGAAGATGTTTATCGGCATATATTGCCAGGATAAATATATTAACTTCAGGAAACTCTTTTTGAAGAAGCTGATACTCTTCCCAAGAGTAAAGACTGACAATCACCACTATCATGCTTTTTTCCAGCGCCTGTTTGATTTTTGCAAGACTTAACCGTGCCAAAGCCTCAAGACCATATTGTTGACGAAACTTTTGACGTAGTTTATTGTGGACTTCTTCTGTATGCTCAAGGTGGTGTTCATCTACATACTCATTGATGATATTGCCAAAATGAATAACAGGAATGTCTTTCTCGGCAAAAAACTTGCCGGCTTCATCTTTACCTGATCCATGCAGCCCGGTGATAGCAATAATCGTTTTTTTCTTTTTTTCCCAGGATTTAACCTGATTTTTTATTAGCTGTTTCCCGAGATTTTTCAAAATTTCCTCGTTGACCGCTTCTATCGACTGTACTCCATCAATCATCACTAATTTTTTTTCTTTTTGATAGTGATCAATAACCGGTTGAGTATGAGTATGAAAAATATCTATGCGTTTGCGAATAGCAGTTATGGTATCGTCGTCGCGGCTCTCATCTTTTCGATGAGCGAGTCGCCACAACGACTCTTTATCCGATATTTCAAGATAAATGACGTGGTCAACGTTGTTTTCAAACTCTTTTGCTTGATGCAATGTCCGAGGAAATCCATCAAGTATATAGCCATTTTTATACTCGGACCGGGATAAATAGTTATGAACAATTTCCAGCGTTTTTTCGTCTGGCATAAGGTGACCTGAGTTTAAGACTTCTTTAACATATCGACCTAACTGCGTCTTTTCCTTAGCTATTTCACGAAATATATGACCAGTTGAAAGATACGGTATCTTCAGCTGCTTGGAAAGAAGGTTTCCTTGAGTTGATTTACCTGCACCTGGTATACCAATAAGAACTAGTTTCATACGTTTTGATTAATCAAGTTTTTTCTTCTCTTTATGAGGCTGATGTTTTTTGCATTGATTACAGTACTTTTTCAGCTTCATGGGATTAGTAGTATTGATTTTGTTTTTTTCAACGACATAGTTCTGTTTGCCGCACACTTCACAAACTAATCCTACTAAAATGCGTGATCCTTTTTGTGCCATAGTCTTTTGTTAACTTATATTATTATTTGGTAAATCGTTCATAACTCCGCATAACCAGTTGAGAATCAATCATCTTAAATGTTTCAAGAATAACTGAAACTACAATCAAGATTCCGGTACCGCCAATCACTAAATTACTGATGCCAGTTGCTCGCGAAATAATTGCCGGCATGATCGCTAATAGTCCCAGAAATATGGCACCAACTGTGGTAATTTTATACAAAATTTTTTCAAGATATTGTTTGGTGGCAGTTCCTGGTCTGATACCTGGAATAAAGCCGCCATGTTTTTGAATCTCATCGGCAATTTTCTGAGGATTAAAAACAACAATTGTGTAAAAAAATGTGAAACCAACTACTAAAACAAAGTAAAAAAAGTTATAAAAAAATCCGTTTGGATTAAACGCCGTTGCCAAAAAAGTTGCAAAACCGCCCACGACAGGATTTTTTGTGTATCGCAAAAAATTACCCAATAATTGAGGAAACAAGACGAAGGAAACAGCAAAGATAATCGGTATGACGCCTGCTTGGTTGAGTTTTAAAGGTAGATAGTTAGAAGCTGCCTGATACATACGATTGCCTTTAATACGTTTGGCGTAGTAGACAGGAATTTTTCGGACGGCCTGATTGATAAAAACCACTCCGGCTATCACAAATAGTGCTACTACCAAAAAGATAATGATGTTTACTGCCAGCTGACTGTTTACAGTTGACAACGTCTGGCTAAAAGCAACAGGAATTCTCCCGACAATACCGGCAAATATAAGAAGCGAAATACCATTTCCTAGACCAAACTCAGAGATGAGTTCGCCAAACCAGACGAGAATAAACGTACCACAGACTAAGGTAAAAATAAATGAAAAAAACTCAAGCGGAGATAATGACCCGATAATATGCTGATTTTTTAAAAGAATGTAAATACCAAGCGACTGAGCAATTGTCAATGGGACTGTCAACATACGAGTGTATCGATTGATCTGGAAACGACCGTACTCTCCTTCTTTTGATAGCTGTTCAAGCTTCGGAAAAACCACAGTTAAAAGCTGCATGATGATCGAGGCATTGATGTACGGATTTAAGCCAAGAGCCATCACAGAAAAGTTAATAAGCGTTCCACCTGAAAATATATCAAGAAGAGATAAAAACTGACTCTGGGCAAAAAGCGCTCGCAGTTTAATCAAGTTTATTGCCGGAACTGGAGTAAAAGCAAATATTCGAAAGGCTAAAAAAATAAACAACGTAAACAGTAGTTTTCGTTTTAATTCAGGGTCCCGAAGGAGAAGGCGAATTTTTTCTTGAATCTCTTTCATACGTTAACTGATCCGCCTGCCTTTTCAATGGCGTTTTTGGCAGATTGAGAAACCGGTAATTGTACGGTAAGTTTTTTTGATAATGAACCGCTTCCGACGACCTTCACTTTTTTAATATCTTCTCTTATGATACCTTTTTTAACGAGAGCTTGCATGGTGATCGTGTCACCATCTGAAAAAAGTGTCAGTTTCTCGATTTGAAGTGCCAGTGCCTGAGGACGAACCGATTTATTTTTGCCTTTTCCACGAAGAAGAGGAAAACGCTTGATCATACGATTCTGACCGCCTTCAAATGCAAGAGGGATTGATTCGCGGGCTTTCTGATGCCGCGTAGTACCCCGACCTGATTTGGCGCCTTGACCACTGCCGAGACCTCGTCCTAATCTTTTTTTTCGTTTCGAGACGACTTTTGGTAATGTTGATAGTGAAATTGACATAAGTTAAGCTGCAATTTTTTTAACAACTTTCGTTTTTTTCTTAGCTGGTTTTGGTGCTTGTTCTTCAATAATAGGCTCCTGTTTTACTTCTTCTTTTACTTCTACTTTCACTTCGTGTCTTTTTTTAAGTCGTTTTAACGCTTCAATAACTGCATACGTATTGCTGATCTGGTTTCGTGAACCAATAATTTTTCCAGATGCATTATAAATGCCAGCAAAGTCAAGAATAATTCGGGCGACACTGCCTACTTTTAGCCCGGTTCCCTCTGGGGCTGGCTTCAGGAGAATTCTTGCCGATTTATATTTCAGCTGAATCGCATGAGGTAACGAGGCTTTATATACAGGTACATAAATCATGTGCTTTCGGGCATATCGCATCGCTTTTTGAATAGCTGGGGGTACTTCAAGTCCCCGACCAATACCAACGCCGACATGACCTTTACGATCTCCAACGACAACTAAGGCAGAAAACGTCACATAGTTACCTCCTGTAGTCTTTTTTGAGACACGACGGATTAACAAAACTTTTTCTTCTAATTTTTCTTGCGGTTCTCTTTTTTGTTCTTCCATAGATTTATACCTTTAAACTTCCTTCCCGAAGGCCTTCTGCCAGCAATTTCACCCGACCATTGTAAGCGTACTGACTTCTATCAAACACTACTTCCTTAATATTCTTTTTCGTCAATAACTGGGCCAGCTTTATTCCAACTTGTTTCGCTTGTTCAGTTTTAGTCATTTTACTCTCACCAGCCTCTTTTTTTAGATGTAAACTCGAGTACATTGCAATAGTCATTTTCTTGGCGTCATCGATGGCCTGCGCATAAATATAACTGTTTGAGCGATTAACAGCAATTCTTGGTCGCTCAGCCGTCCCATAAATGCGGGAACTAACCCGACGTTTTCTTCGTAATGTACGATTAACAGTTATTTTCATATGATATTAGGCTGCTTTAGCTTTTTTACCTGGTTTAATACGTATTCGTTCACCTTCAAACCGAACACCTTTTCCTTTATAACTATCCGGTTTCTTGATGGCTTTAATGCGGTAGGCAATTTCACCAACCTGTTGCTTATCAACACCACTGACAACAATCTTGTTAGTTCCCTCTACTTTAAATTGGACACCAACGATTTTTTTGAATGTAACCGGATGAGAGTAACCTACTTTCAATACCAAATCTTCACCTTGTAACTTAACATTGTACCCAGTTCCCACCACTTCAAGTCGTTTCTCCCAGACTTTTTCAACACCAGTGATGGCATTGGCAATCAAACTGCGATATAAACCGTGGAGTGAACGGGCGTGTTTCGAATCATTCGTCCGCTTCACCTGTAAGTTGTTTTGATCTTTCACTGCATGTATTACCAAAGGCATAGTAATCATCATCTCGCCATGAGAACCTTTGACTTTCACGGTTTGATCAGCTACCTCAACTGTGGTAGCTTGTGGGATCTCGATCTGTTTTTCACCAATTTTTGACATATTTTTTTAAAATTACCATATACTAAATAACAACTCGCCTCCAAGGCGTTTTTTTCTTGCTTCAATATTCGTTAAAATACCAACAGAGGTTGAGAGAATCGAGTGCCCCATTCCTCCAAGAACTGGCTTTAAGTCTTTGCTTGCGGTGTACACTCGTCTTCCCGGGGTGGAAAAAAACTTCACTCCAGTAACCGCTGGTACAAGATCATGGTATAACAGCTCTACTTTAACTGACTTTATCACGTCACCTGATATATGGTAGTCGCTGATATATTTAAGATTTTTTAACTGCTTCAGGACTTCTCCACGATACTTTGAATGTGGAGATGTAATAGATTCTCTCCCCGACATATAGCCGTTTTTTATTCGAGTAACTAAATCGATAATTGGATCTGACATATTAGGTTTTCTCTGTAACTTTCTTCGTCACTTTACCGTGACCCCGGAAAAGCCGCGTTGGTGCAAATTCTCCCAGACGATGCCCGATAAATCCCTCCGACACCAGCACCTCGATGAAACGACGGCCGTTGTGGATTGCAAATCGGTGACCAACAAACTCAGGCGCAATTTGAGATGAACGCGCCCAGGTACGAATCGGTGTCCGATCACTCCCTTGTTTCTGCTTCATGACTTTTTCCATAAGCTTTTCATCAATATATGGTCCTTTTTTCAGTGAGCGTGTCATAATATTTACCAAGAAACTTTTCTAACTCCGGGTATCTCTCCCTGTAATGCCTTTTCGCGAAAACAGATACGACACAAACCAAACCGTCTTATATATCCTCGGGCCCGGCCACATAAAGGACACCGGTTAACCATGCGAACCTTATATTTCTGTTTTCTTTTGAACTTTACTTCATCTGATAATTTTGCCATATCGTTATTTTTTAAAAGGAACTCCTAATACTTCGAATAACTTTTTGCCCCGCTCTTTTTCAAGCGCATTAGTGACAATTGTCACTTCCAGACCCCTTATTTTATCAATTTTGTCAAATTCTATCTCTGGAAAAAGAGTCTGCTCGCCCAATCCCAGATTTAAGTTACCATGTTCATCGACACTTTTATCTGAGATTCCGCGAAAATCTCTTAATCGGGGAATAACAATTTTCACTAATTTTTCAACAAACGCATACATTTTGTCACCTCGAAGAGTCACCTTAACTCCGATAGGCATACCTTGGCGCACTTTAAAAGCTGATATAGACTTGCGAGCTTTGGTGACTATAGGTTTTTGACCGGCGATCATAGTCAGTTGTTCCTGGATGGCACCTATGACATTTTTATTAGTCACAGCTTCACCGGCACCAACGTTTACGACAACTTTGAGTATTTTAGGAACAGCCATCGGATTTTTGATCTTCAGATCTTCCATCAGTTTCTTTTTGATCTCCTGATTGTAGTACTCTTGGAATTTCATAATTTTATATTTTATTTTTACACTTGCGACAAATACGATATTTGCGTCCATTTTTGTCTAGCTGAAACCCAACTCGGGTCATCTTGCCGCACTTTGGACAGATTAAAGCAACTTTCTCAATACTTAATGGCCGTGGCAAATCGACAACGCCGCCTTGCGGTACTTGTTCACTTTTTCTAATGTGTTTTTTGTATATATTGACATCTTTCACGAGCACTTTACCAGCTTTTTCATAGACACGCTCGACCGTACTCTCTCTTCCGTGATCTTTGCCGGTAGTTACGCGAACTTTGTCATTTTTTTTCAGTTTCATATTGTTAATAAATTTCTTCGGCTAAACTGGCAATTTTGTTATATCCGGCATCTTTGATCTCTTTGGCTATTGGTCCAAAAATTCGAGTACCTTTGGGATCTTTAATGTCTTTTCCTTGTAAAATGACACAGGCATTGTCATCAAAACGGATATAGCTGCCGTCAACTCGTTTTCTTTCTTTTCTGCTTCGGACGATAACTGCGTAAACGATTTCACCGCGTTTTACCTGGCCAAACGGCAAGGCTTCTTTCACGACGCCAGTAAACAACTCTCCCAAGTATGCTAAGCGTCGGTTACCTTTTTTGGGCACGCCGATCAACATAACTTGTTTGGCACCGGTATTGTCTGCCACATTAATCATTGATCTTAGTTGTAACATAGGTTTTTTATAAAAATTACTCTTGCTTTTTAGCAACCACAACTCGTTTTCGCATCACTTTGGTTTTAACTTCTTTTTTCATCTCAACAGTCTGCGTTTTGACGACATTTTTCTCCTCGACTACTGGGTTTTTGATTAATTCTTGATTGGTGGCGCTTTTCAGTTTACGAACAAACATAAAATGCTTATCTTTTGAGATAGGTTTTGTTTCCTGAATCACGACCAAGTCACCTGGCTTAATACCTTGTTCTTCACAGTGCACTTTATACTTTTTCTGTTTTTTTAAGACTTTCCCATATCGAGGGTGACGAAACTTGCGGTCAACTCGTACAATAATAGTTTTTTGCATTTTGGTGGAAACAACTGTGGCTTCTAGAGTTCTCATAGTGTTTTTTGGCTACCGGCCTTTTTTTGAGGTTGACTGGCCTCAAATAACTTTTTCTCTTGTAAAATAGTAGCAATCTGGGCAATTCGTCGTCTCTTTTTGAAAACGATGTTCGAATCTTTTTCAGGTTTCAGTTTCAGCTGAATGATTAGTTTATTAACTTCTTGTTTGGCAGTGTTCAACTCTTTTTCCAAGTCATTGACCGATTTTTTGACTAAGTCAGTAATTGATTTTCTCATATAAATCTGACAACTACTTTCGTGGCAACTGATAACTTGGACGCGACATTTCGTAAAATATGACGCACTTCTTTTTCTGGTAATCCATCTATTTCAAAAAGTACTTTTCCCGGCACAACTGAGGCAACAAAATGGGCAACATCACCTTTGCCAGCACCCATCGTCACTTCTGGGGGTTTTTTAGTAAACGGCTTATCAGGAAAAATACGGATCCAGAACTTACCATTTTTGCGGGTGGCCCGGGCCATCACCACACGCGCTGATTCAATCTCGCGATCTTTGATCCATCCCGGCTGCATCGACTTCAGGCCAAAGTTACCAAAGTTGAGCTTATCACCTTTAGTGGCCACTTTTCTCCAGGAACCTCTGAACTGTTTACGATACTTTTGTCTTTTTGGTGATAACATGGTTTTATTTACAAATCCAAACTTTTACTCCGATGTAGCCTGACTTAGTCAAAGCCGGATACTTGGCATAGTCAACATCTTCTCGAATGGTTGAGGCAGGAATAGTACCCTGAAAGTACTTTTCCCGGCGGGAAATCTCGGCGCCGGCAATACGACCACCAAGCTGGATCTTGACACCTTTGGCACCTGACTCCATCACTCTATTCATTGCATTATGAACAACTGCTCGGTGAGGAAAGTTACGTACCAGTTTCTCAGCAATCGTCTGGGAGACATAGTAGGCGTTCTGGTATGGTTTCTTCACCGGCTCGATCTTCAAATCAATTTTGATATCTTTCACTTTCTTGCCTGGCGACAACTGTTCCATGAGGAAGTTCTTAACTTCCTCAAGCCCTTTTCCACCCCGACCGATAAGCATACCAGGCTTAACTGAATGAATAATTACGGTAATCTTTTTGATAGCCCGCTCGATATCGATCTCAGTCACTGAGGCAAAACCAAATTTTTTCATCATAGCCATACGCACTTTCAGATCTGATAAGAGAGCATCCTTAAACATCCGCTTATTGGTGAAATACCAACGGGAATTCCAGTTATAGATGATGCCGAGTCGTAAACCTTTTGGATGTACTTTTTGTCCCATATTATTTAGTGATTTTCTTTCTGGTAACTTTTTTTACCGGTTTGGCTTCTTCTGAAGCTATCTGTTTTTTAATATCCGGCTTTGCTGGCTGAGCGACTTCTTTCTTCACTTGAACCTTTGGCGCGACCGGTGTTTTAGCAATGAGAATAATTTTGATATGACTAAATCTACGCTTGTACGGTTTCATCGAACCTCGTGAACCTGGATGGTAGCGCTTCAAGGCATTTCCCTGCTCAATCGTCAGAAGCTTAAATTCTAACATATCATCTGAAGTTTTCAGGTATAGACGGGCATTGGTCACTGCGCTGTGCAAGGCTTTATAGTATACGCGTGCTGGTCGATCGTGCATATAGGCCAGTTTACTAAGCGCATCGACCGGTTTCAGACGCTTAATTTCCTTTAAAAGGAAACGAAGCTTCTTTGGCGTGATGGCAATGTTTTTTAAATAGGTACGTGATTCCATAGATTATGGGCGTCGTTTGACGATTAATTTATTACTCCATTTTTTCTTGTTTCTTGTGCGGGTGCCTCTGGCTGATTTACCCCAAGGGGTTTTTGGATGCATACCTTCTCCTGAGCGGCCTTCTCCACCTCCGTGAGGATGGCTGCGAGGATTTTGGGCGACGCCGCGGACTGTCGGACGAATACCCATGAGTATTTTACGACCAGCTTTACCGATGACGATATCTTTATGTTCAACGTTTCCAACCATGCCGATTGTGGCATAACAGACCTCAGGTACTTTTCTCACTTCGCCTGACGGCATCTTGATCTGGACATAGCCGGAGTCGCGAGCAATAACCACCGCTCTCGTACCTGCTCCCCGAATAATTTTGCCTCCCTGACCCGAATACAACTCGACATTATGGACTTCGATACCTATGGGGATATTTTTCAAAGGCAGGGCGTTTCCGATTTTGATGTCAACATTTTCACCTGAAATGATCTCGTCACCTTTGTGCAAATCTTTTGGATGAATAATGTATCGTCTTTCTTTATCTTTATACTCAACGAGCGCGATGTGGGCATTTCGATTAGGGTCTCGTTCAATCCTCAACACAGTCGCTGGCATGTCACGTTTATCCCGTCTGAAGTCGATCATCCGGTAATAACGCTTGTGACGTGTTCCTCGATGACGGACTGAAACAGTTCCTGAAGAGTCACGGCCGGCATGCTTACCCAGAATATAAGTCAGACTTTTTTCCGGTTTCATGGATTTTTTAATAAATAGGTGTGTCATATGAGTTTATGCTTTCGGGAAAATGTCAATTGTACCTTGCTTTACTGTGATATAAGCAATTTTGCGATCTGGTAACTGTCTTGTTTGCATGCGTTTTCCGCTTCTGCGGCTTTTGCCGACTTTTTTTACGATGCGGACCTTACTAATTTTTACTTTATACATTTCCTCAAGCGCGCTTTTAATATCATACTTGGTTGCCCGAGTACCTACTTGAAAGGTGTAGACGTTTTGGCCTGTTTTTTGTGTGGCCTTTTCGGTCACAACTGGTTTGATGATTACGTGACTTATCATGATTTAGCTACTAAACTTTTTAACTGCGTCAAGGCCTCTTCAACAAACAATAATTTTTTATACTTTAAAACCTGATACGTGTTTAAACCTGAAATTGCGGTCGTATCGATACCGGGAATGTTGCGTGTTGCAAGTAATAATGATTTCTTGTCATTTTTTGGATAGACCAATAAGACCGATCCCGTATCATTGCCTGATTTTTTTAAAAAGCCGGCCATAACTCGCGTTTTTGGCTCAATTGACAAAAAGCTGTTGCTGAGCACTGAAACGGCATGATCTTGTGCTTTGAGAGTCAAAGCACCTAAAAAGGCTTTTCGTTTCTGTTTTTTGTTGATCTTAAGGGAAATATCACGCGGTTGTGGACCAAAAATTACCCCTCCACCGACAAAGGTAGCGGCTTTCTTGCTGCCGTGGCGAGCTCGACCGGTCCCTTTTTGGCGATAGAGCTTAGCTGTCGTTCCAATGACTTCTGCACGGGTTTTGGTCGCGGCATTGCCCTGTCTGGCGTTGGTCAAGTAAACACGAACATATTGAGCCAGCAGTTGGGGCTTAGCTTCAACGGTAAAAATCTCCTTGGGTAGTGCAGCCGTTTTTGGCTCGGTACCTGTTAAATCATACATAGGCACCTCCAGATAGGACGCTTTTGCGGGCTTGGCAGTTGCTTTTACCGGTACTTTACCCTCTGTCTTAACCTTAGCTTTGGCAGCTTTAGCCTCTATTTTGACTGCTGTCGCTTTGACAGTTTTTCGGACTGTTTTGGTGGTTTTTTTCTCTTCTGCCATATGTTTACTTTATTTAATCAATTTTATTGACTTCCAGAAGACCGTTTTTGGCACCTGGAACAACTCCTTTAACGTATATTCCTTGATCATTGACGTCGACTATTTGAAGGTTTCGAACAGTCACGCGCTCAGACCCCATATGTCCTGCCATCCGTTTGCCTCGGTAAACTCGGCCGGGAGTGGTGCTTTGGCCGATTGAACCTGGAGCTCTCCAACGGTCTGATTGACCATGGGTCTTCGGACCTCCGGCAAAGTGATGCCGTTTGACGACGCCCTGGAAACCTTTTCCTTTAGACGTGCCTGATACATTGACAATATCGCCCTTCTTAAAAACAACCGCTGGTTTAACTTCGTCTCCAATAAACAGGCTCGTTTCGCCTACTTTGAGGCCTTTTTTGTCGTTTTCTTCGACTTTTTCTACAGCTTTCTTCAAACGGATTTCTTTTAAAAAACGAAGCGGAGTTTTGATCCCCGCCTTTTTGTATTGACCCTGAAGTGTTTTTTTAATATTTTTACTTGGGCCGAATCCGAGCTTGACTGACATATAGCCACGAGTATCGGGCCAGGTTATATCGACAATAAAACAGGGAGTAGTTTTCACGAAGGTGACGGGAATGCGTCTGCCTTGATCGTCGAATAGTTGTGTGGTATCGGACTTGGATCCGAGGGTAAATCCTGCCATAGTTTTGAGTTAACAAGCCTAACTTATCAGTTTGCCTGCTACTTTCGCAAACTTACTGTAATACACAAAAAAAGCCCCAGATCAGGGCTCATTTTTTTAAAATTGCCAATCTGGAAGTCTAGTTCATGTGCCTGCTTTCATTCCTCCCGAAAGAAAAAAAGTCATTGATGTGATTATATACTATACACGCACGAAGGTCAACATGAAGTTAAAATTTAGGGTGTTTTAAGTAATTTTACAGTTCTGATAATTTGCTCATCTTGAATGCTATCAAAGAAAAAAGCATGTGTATTATCGACAGCACACATTCCCCATGTTGTTCCACTAGCCGAAAATGCAAAATTGTATAAGACCAAACATGACCAACCGTTATACGTGTAGTTAGCCTCATGATATCCAGAAGTTCGGTTTTCTGACGGATTGGTAATATGCATAGTATCATATATAAATTGGTGCCTTGAGCCTCCGTTATAAGGAAGTAAACTTACAGAATAATGTGTGCCTGTTGTACCTATGGTAATACTTGAATTATTCGTTGAACTTACTCTCCAGATGGCAGGATTGTATCCTACTTCAAACGTAATAGAGTCATCTTGAACTAATTGCCAACCAGAAGGGAGATTATAGGTGAGAACTGAGACAGATGAGGTTGGTGGTATATTAGGTGGCTGATTTACTGGCTGATCTGATGGGGGTGGCATTCCAATGTCGATTCGGTTATTTTGCATAGGTGGAGTAGGCCAAACACGCTGCACCTGTTTTTCAAGAAAATTCTGCTCATAGTGAAATCCTAACCAAAAAGCCAGAAAAGGCAATAAAATAAATACCAGCATTGCCACTATTTTTATTGGAAAAATTGGGCGAGTGGTTTCGTTTGGTATGGTCATATGTGGTTACTTTCTTCTGGTAATATGCAAAGTATAACTGCCAAATTTATTTTCTGGATTATTTCCATAAAAGTCGCTTCCTTTAACAATATAAAAATACCTGCTGGTTGCCGGCACTCCCCACCCAATACGAGTCTCGCCACGAACTACAGACGGTCCATAACCATATAACTCTGTTTCAATGAAACTGAGATGGCTGGCATTGGTCTCCTCTGCTAGAAATTCATAGTCTGCCCCGGCTGTAGCTATGAAAGTGTAGCCGTCAATGACATTATCTCCATCTCGATAATCATCTTCACCCAGAGCTCCTTGCAATACTCCACTGTCACTTACACTAATCTCCTTAAATTTTAGACCTTTATAGGGAACAATTGGCGAAACATCTCCTTGGTATATCTGTTGTAAAATAAGAGTTACGTTCTGATCAGGAACAACATTCTGTTGAGGCTTGGTTTGTATAGGTATGGCAGTTGGCATAACCTGTGAAGGACCGTTATATCCAACCCACGTCTGCCATGCCTCCCATCGTCCAAGAAAAAAAGCACATATAGGAAATAGGATAAAGAGAATCAAAGCTAGTGTTTTGGAGAAGGGGGTAATAGTTGTGAATTCTTTTGATAGTTTATTGCTCATTTTGTGAACTTAAACGTAGATACTATTTGGTTGTAAAGAGATTCGGGAATAACGTTTTTGTCACCCGTCATCTCAATGTAGTAATTATAGCCATTTTTCCTAAACCAGGTGATGAGACCGTAATAAGCCTCGGTCGGATCCCCAGAAAGGGCTTGAGTAACATATTGAACAGCATCGATACCATCAACTTTAATCTGACCGACTTTAAATTGTCTCTGACTTCTATCATTAGATGCGGGTCTATTTAACCATTCTGTAAATTCAGCCTCACTATCAAGATTGTACCGATTCATTTCACCATCCTTCAACGAGACTATGTATACGGCAGTTTTATATGGTTGAGAATCCTCCTCTCCTGGAGGAAAAAATCCTACCTCTCCCTTGACGCTTATAAAAACTCCTTCCGTAGAATTTATCCTCCAATCAGCAGGTATATTGATTGTGTATCCGATAATCTCATTAGGATAAGCTTGCCATCTTGGAATCTCTGAGAACACGGTAGGACTCGCATAGATAATCGGTGAAGTAATACTAGTAGGTATTATTTGTCTGGATAAAGGTGTTGGTACAACTTGTGCAGGAGTACCGGTTTTTTTCCCAAGGAAAAAGGCACCTATAAGACATGCAAAAACAACTATACTAATACCTGCGTACATTAAAAAATGTGATTTATTGCCTGAAGGTTGTGGAGAAGTTGACATCGGTGGAGTTTTAGAAGTTTCTGTATCCATGTCTTTTTCTTATTCTTTCAGATAAGCCCATTTGTGTCGATTACATCTTGACTTCGACTTCGACGCCGGCGGCGATCTCAAGATGCATGAGAGAATCAATTGTTTGATTGGTAGGGTTCATGATGTCCAAAAGGCGTTTGTGAGTTTTTAAGCCAAAAAAATCGCGCGCATTTTTTTCGATAAAAGGGGACTTATTGACAACAAAGACTTCTTTTTTGGTCGGTAAAGGAATAGGGCCTTTAATAGAGGCACCAGTTTTTATGGCAGTATCAACAATTTTTTGGCATGTCTCGTCTACAAGTCTGTGATCATACGACTTCAGACGGATGCGTATTCGTCCTTTTGGCATTTTTAAAGTGCAAAACTACTTATTTGGTGACCTTGGTCACAACACCGGCACCAACAGTGTGTCCACCCTCACGGATAGCAAATTTTAGTCCATCCTCAAGTGCCACTGGATAGATAAGCTTCACGGAAACCTTCAAGTTGTCGCCTGGCATAGCCATTTCGACTCCTTCAGGAAGCATAAGTTCTCCGGTAACATCAGTTGTACGAATGTAAAACTGTGGTCGGTAGCCTTTGAAAAATGGTGTGTGTCTTCCACCCTCTTCTTTGGTGAGAACGATTATTTCAGCTTCAAATTCGGTATGAGGAGTAACGCTGCCTGGTTTGGCAATAACTTGACCTCGTTCAACATCAGTTTTCTCGATACCTCGGATAAGAAGACCGGTATTGTCTCCTGCTCGAGCCTCGTCAAGCGTCTTGCGGAACATCTCGATACCTGTGACAACTGTTTTCTTGGTCGCTTTAATACCGACGATCTCGACTTCTTCGTTAATCTTCAGTACGCCGCGCTCCACACGACCGGTCACTACTGTGCCTCGGCCTTGAATGGTAAAAACGTCTTCAACAGGCATAAGAAATGGTTTATCAATTGGTCGAACAGGCTCTGGTACATAATCATCAACTGCTTTCATCAGGTCTTCGATAGCTTTAACTGACTCTGGGTCATCCTGGATAGCCTTCAGAGCTGATCCTTTGATAACAGGCACTTCGTCGCCTGGAAAACCGTATTTTTTAAGAAGATCTCGAACTTCCATTTCTACAAGATCAATAATCTCTTTATCCTGTACCATGTCAATTTTATTCAGGAAAACAACAATAGCTGGTACATTCACTTGTCGAGCGAGAAGAATATGTTCTCGAGTCTGTG
>CAZAEE010000007.1:0-68649 GCA_964484325.1 uncultured Gammaproteobacteria bacterium | reverse complement strand
TCGAGCGAGAAGAATATGTTCTCGAGTCTGTGGCATAGGGCCATCAGCAGCTGAAACAACCAAGATAGCACCATCCATCTGGGCAGCACCAGTAATCATGTTTTTGATGTAGTCCGCATGACCTGGAGCATCGATGTGGGCATAGTGACGCTTTTCGGTCTCATACTCTGAGTGATGAATATTGATCGTTACGCCTCGTGCTTTTTCCTCGGGAGCTTTATCAATCTCTTCATACTTCATGTCTTGCGCTAAGCCTTTTTTCGCCAAAACATGATGAATCGCAGAAGTTAAGGTGGTTTTACCATGATCGACATGACCAATGGTACCAATGTTTAAATGAGGTTTATTTCTCTGAAAAGCTCCTTGTGCCATAGATGTAAATAATGATTAAAAATAATAATTCCTGCCTACATTATAATGCATCAGATGAAAAATGCAACCGTATTAGATGCGTAGCAGTATTATTATGATATAGTTCAAGGAAAAAAAAGTCAAGAGTGATTGCAGAAAAAAACTCACTGATTCATTCAAATTCCATCAGCCATCATCAGGTGAATATCTGGAATAGTGGATTGCTGATACTGTTTTTCAGCGAGCTCTTCCATCCAAGGAACATCTTGCTCCGGATTGGCAAAAGGTCTCTCTTCAGCAGCCATATCAGAGGCCATGCTCGCAATATACAGGAGTTTATATAACAGTGGAGAAACTTTATTGGCGGTTTCCTCAACTGCTTTAGGAAACGAGATTGCAATTGTTTCGTATGCTCCAAAAAGTGAATCCTGGTCGGAATCGACTGTTCTTTCGGGCTCTTTTGTGAATCGCTCAATTACAGATACCATATAATGCTCAACTATAGTACTACAGGTCTTATTTGTCAAGTCAATAGTACAACACCCATTGGGAGCGTAATTGTGCTACAATCATTAAAATGAGCGGTTCTAAGCCCCATTTAAATACCGAACAAAAAGAAGCAGTTGAGTACAACACCGGTCCTCTGTTGATTATTGCTGGTGCAGGTACGGGCAAAACTACGGTCATTGTCGAAAAAATCAAGCACTTAATTCATCAGAAATTAGCTCTTCCCGAACAAATTCTTGGCTTAACGTTCACCGAAAAGTCTGCCTACGAGATGGAGGAGCGCATTGATCGGGCTATGCCGTATGGATATACCCAGATGTGGATTATGACGTTTCACTCGTTTTGCGATCGGATTCTGCGAAACGAGAGTGTCCATATTGGCCTTGATCCAGGATACCGACTCATGACCGAGTCTGAAGCAATCGGTTTTATGAGAAAAAATCTCTTTAAACTGGATCTGAAGTACTTTCGCCCTCTGGGAAACCCGACCAAGTTTACGAGTGGACTAGTAGCCCATTTTTCCCGACTGGCTGATGAGGATATTACACCGGAAGAATATATCCGATGGACTGAGAGTAAAACTTTTGAGACTAAAGAAGAGGAACAAAAAGAGAAAGAGCTTGCCAAGGCGTATAAAAAATACGAAGAACTGAAAGTACAAGAGAGTAAGCTGGATTTTTCCAATTTGATTTCAAGTACTCTGAAGTTGTTTCGGGCAAGACCAAATGTACTGGATCAATATCGAAAACAGTTTAAGTATATTCTCGTAGATGAATTTCAGGACACTAATATTTCTCAAAATGAGCTCGTGAAGCTACTTGTGGGTAAAACAAGCTATCTCACTGTGGTGGCAGACGATGATCAAAGTATTTACAAGTGGCGCGGTGCAGCCATATCAAACGTCATCCAGTTTCGTAAAAATTATCCCACTATTAAAATTGTCACCTTGACCCAAAACTACCGTTCAACCCAGGCGATTCTTGACGCTGCATATACTTTGATTCAATACAATAACCCGGACAGACTGGAAGTACAGGAGAAAATCGACAAACGGCTGCGATCATCACGCCGGCAGAAAGGCACGCCCCCTGAACTTTTATATGTGACAAGAATCGAAAATGAAGCCGAAGCCGTCGCCAAAAAAATTGCCGAGCTTGTCAAGAAAGATAAGTACAAATATAGTGATTTTGCGATTCTTCTTCGAGCCAACAATCATAGTGAACCGTTTGTCAGAGCGCTTTACCGACTGGGTATTCCGTATCAATTTCTGGGTCCGGGCAAGTTATTTCGTCAACCTGAAATTAAAGAGCTGATCGCATACTTGAAGTTTTTAACAAATATCGATGACTCAACTTCCTTTTATAAAGTTCTGACTATGGAGCAGATCGGACTCAATGGTCGAGATGTGGCGGCGATCGTTGCTTACGCGAAACGAGTTAACTTGACTCTTTTTGAAGCGGCTGAGCAGATAAATAAGATCTTTGTTTCCCCAGAAACCAGAGAAAAAATCGCGCGCTTTGTCGCCATGATCCACCGGCATCTTAAGCTTCTTCCCAAAGAAAGTGCCGGACAAATTTTATACTTCTTTTTGGAAGACATGGGCATGTTGCAAAAATTCGTCGAGCCGGCCGCCGCAGAGTACGAAAAAAGTGTTCAAAACCTGGCGAAGTTTTTCGACAAGCTGAAAAGTTACGAAGTGGCACACGAAGATTCTTCTGTTTTTGCAGTGACTGACTGGATTGATCTTTCAATTGAACTGGGCGAGTCGCCGATTGCCGGAGATATGGACTGGACCCACGAAAATTCGGTCAATATTCTAACGGTTCATTCATCAAAAGGTCTTGAGTTTCCGGTTGTTTTTGTCGTCAATCTCGTGGCGAATCGTTTCCCAACAACTGAGCGGCACGAACAACTGCCGATTCCTGACGAACTTATCAAAGAAATTTTACCTGAAGGCAATTATCACCTTGAAGAAGAGCGCCGGCTTTTTTACGTTGCCGCCACCCGCGCCAAAGACCGGTTGTTTCTTACTGCGGCCAACTATTATGGCGAAGGTAAACGAGAAAAAAAGATTTCACCGTTTGTTATTGAGATGATCGGACCTGAAGCCATTGTTCAAACGAATGAGGTCACTGACCAACTGAGTATTCTTGATTTTGCGCCACCGCCTCCTCTGCCTAAGTCGCCGGAAACAAAAAAAACTGAAATCAACTACTTATCATTTTCCCAGATTGATACTTTCAGGATATGTCCTCTGCACTACAAATTACGGTATATATATAAAATTCCCGCGCTTCCAACTGCCAGTCAAAGTTTTGGGACAACTCTTCATGAAACGTTAAAACGTTTCACCGAAGCGCTCATCAAAGGCATTGTACCCAAACATGAAGAAGATTTTCTTTTGGAACTCTACCAAACCAACTGGATAAAAACCGGTTACACCAGTCGCGAACATGAAGAAAACATGAAGAAACGCGGTGCACAGTACTTGAAAGCCTATTTAAAAAGTTCTCTCCATAAACCTGATGAACCGCCTCTTGCTCTTGAACAAGCGTTCATCTTTTCACTCATTCCAGGATTTAAGCTTGGAGGCCGAATCGACCGGATTGACAAAACAGATGATGGTATTGAAATTATCGACTACAAAACCACAGATTATCTTGGAAAAAAAATCCCCACTGACCGCGAGCTGAAAAAAAATCTTCAGTTGTCTATCTATGCTCTGGCCGCAAAAAATGTCGAATCCGAAATATTTAAAAAAAATCGCGACTCTGTTTCTCTTTCTTTATATCTACTTGATAAAGGTGTCACTGTCACCACCACTCGTACACAACACGAACTGGAAACGGCAGTTGATGAAGTTTTAAAAACCAAGCGGGAGATTGAGTCTTCCGACTTTAAATGCTCAGGCAGTCCGCTTTGTCTCAACTGTGAGTACAAACTCTACTGTGAATCTTAAGTGAGGATCTTGATTTTTATCCTATAGTATAGTAGAATTAGGTCCTAGCAAAATGTCTCCTGTATCGAAGATGACACTAAGTTGCTATAATTTAAACGTATGTGGGAAAAAATTCTTCAGTCTACCTGGTTTTATCGCATCGGCGAGATCGGCGTACCTACCTTAACTTGGATTCTTATTTTACTCCCCGTATGGTTATCACCGTTTCATCCGGCAGTAGTTGCCTACTTCATCATCGGGTTTGATCTTTATTTTTTTTATAAATCACTGACTACAACTTACTACGCGGTTTTATCCTACAAAATGATTCTCATAGCCATGAAGATAAACTTTGCCAAACGACTGACGGCTGCGCCAGGCGCGGCCGACATCCAGCACTTTATCATTGTGCCAAACTATAAAGAGCCAATCTATAAACTCGAATCAACCATCGACTCGTTTGTCGAAAATGATATTCCCTATAAAAATCTACACCTTGTACTTGCATTTGAAGACCGAGAACAAGAGGCACGTGTCAAAGAAGCAAAACTTATAAAAAAATACCGCAAGCGTTTTAAAGATATATTGGTTTCGTATCATACACTAGAAACTGGAGAAGTCGCCGGCAAAGCTAGTAATCAGACATTTGCATGTAAACTCGTTGACAAATACGTTGTTGAAAGAAAATACTTGAGAGATAAAGTCTTAATCACTATTTGTGACGCTGACAGCCACCTGGCCAAAAATTTTTTTTCCTATCTGACATTGGAGTACTTGAACGATCCCGAACGGATCTATCACTTTTACTGGGCGCCGGTGCTTTTATACAATAATTTTTGGCAGCTCCCCTTCTTTGTTCGAATACAGGCAACATTATCTTCGATTGTCAGACTCGCTTTTCTTTCGCAAAAGGAACGACTCATACAGATTTCAACCTATTCAACCAGTTTATGGTTATTGCAAAAAGTCGGGTACTGGCATGTTGATATTATTCCTGAAGATTGGCACATCTATTATCAAGCTTTTTTTGCTTTGGGAGAGAGAGTTCGAACCGTTCCTCTCTACACCATTGTTAACGGAGATGCGGTCTATTCGGGAAGCATTGTGAAAACGCTTCTGAATCGATATGAACAGGAACGTCGTTGGGCCTGGGGCGTCACTGATGTTGGTTATAACTGGAAGAAGTTTTTTTCCTCAGATCACATCAAAACATCAATCAAGTTGAAAAAGTTACTGTATCTTATTGAAAACCATCTGTTATGGCCGGTGTCATTTTTTCTCCTGACAATCAGCGCCTCGATCCCGCCATTGGTGAATCCGGTTTTTAAAAGAACTGTTCTGGGTTTCATCTTACCGCAGGCATCAGGACTTATTTTGACCTTGGCTTCAATCATGCTTATTCTCTATGTCTATCTTGATTTTCAGATTCGTAACAAACTCGATATCAAAACAAAAATTATCAATGTGCCGTTCCTTCTTATCCAATGGTATCTTCTCCCTTTGGTGTCCTTTGTTTTATCTTCTCTACCAGCACTTGATGCCCATACTCGCCTTATTCTTGGAAAAAAGATCACCTACAAAGTGACGGAAAAAGTCTAAAATTAAAATCATGATACAGTACCTTTTTACTCACACAGCGCTGGTGTTTTTTGTGCAAGATCTCTGGAGAGACGAAGCGTTTTCCTATCTTCTTTCCAAAAAAAGCTTTCTTGAGATCATTTTTCTGTCGGTGAAAGATTTTTCGCCGCCACTTTTTACGATGATTCTTAAAGTCTGGATCATGTTTTTTGGGTCATCTGAAATTGCACTCCGTTCGTTATCGCTGTTTTGTTTTATTGGACTCCTTTTTGTCGCTTTTCACTTTCTGCTTGATGTATTTAAGTTTGACCATGTAAAAAGTTTTCTTGGTATGTTGTTTTTTTTCATTAACCCAATTCTTCTTTACTATGCATTTGAAGCACGTGCATACAGTATGTTTGCTTTTTTGGCACTGCTGTCTTTTTACGCATTTTTCACAGGTAAAAAACGACTTTATGTATTGGCAACAATTGCAGGATTGTATACTCATTACTTTATGCTGCTTGGTGTTTTTTCACAGATTGTATATCTAAAATTGACCAAGGGCACTCACTCGCGTGAAAAACTGCCTTGGATATTGAGATCACTTGTAGCATTTCTGCCGTGGCTTATTTTTGTGATTATGCAGCGGGTGACTTCGTCCAGTCAATTTTGGATTGAAAAAGTTAAGCTGGTTGATCTCTTTTATCTACCAAGCGTCCTTTTTACCGGCTACGAGAAAAATTTTAACTTTCCGGATCTAAATAAGTTCGGCTATCCGACGTTTCTTTTACTTATGTCTTTTTTTATCATGGTGACGTTATTATTGGGGTATAAAAAAATCAAAAAACATCATCCTCATAATCTACAGTTATATACAGCTTTAATTAGCTGGACTTTTCTTCCGGTCCTTGTGATTTTTTTAATTTCATTTATCAAACCTTTATATCTTCCAAGATATCTTATCCTGTGTGTTCCGGGACTGCTTTTTCTTATCATATATTCACTGACGGTTGTAAAAAAAGTTTGGGGATTACTTATTGTTTTTTTGCTCATTACTCTTACATTTCATTACAATACTCTTCAGATAAAGTATCGAACTAAAACGCATGTATCTCAAATACTTCGTGAAATGAAAGGGTTAGTCCGTCCCCATGATGTAATCTATGTATCCTCAGAACTTGACTATTTTGTCGTGCAGTATTATGTAGGAGAAAACAACGTCTATATTTATTCAAAAAACTACGAAGAAATACCCGACTTTGTTGGTAAAGTGCTCATACCCAAAAACCGCATTCGCAATACTTTGCCATCTTATCCGGCTCGCGCGTTTGTCTTTAACGGGTATGGGTATGAAATCCAAACTCTTTACTAATGTATGAAATTTCAAGATATTTCCATTGGTTTTGCTCCGAATCTCGTACCACTCATTAAAAACGGATCGAAAACATTTACTTATAGGGTAGGAAGTAAATACGCTTTCCTAAATGTTGGGGATACTCTTTTTGTGAGAAATAGCCAAACGAGTAAAAATTTTGCTGAAGTGGAAATTATCAAAAAATCTGTAACTACGTTTGGAGATTTACCTATAGATACTATCGGTCACGAAGTTTACTCATCCAAATCAGAGCAAAAAGATATATTTCAACGATATTATAAGAGAAAAATATCTGCAGATGAAAAAGTTCTCATTTTGGGATTTAAAGTAGTCACATTATTTGAATAGATAGAATATATGTGATGGTATAATTTCGTCATGAAGGAATCAATTACCTTTATAACAGGAAATCTTGGTAAAGTTGAATCGGCCTCAAAATACTTACATTCGTCAATCGTACACAAAAAATTAGACTTGATCGAGATTCAGTCGCTTAATCTTGAAGAAATAGTGACGTATAAGGCCGAGGAAGCATACAGGCAAATTCAAGCTCCTATTTTAATAGAAGATGTATCGCTGACATTTTCAGCATTGGGAAAACTTCCAGGTCCACTTATAAAGTGGTTTTACGAAGAACTTGGCAATGATGGTATTTGCGAATTACTTAACGGTTATAAAGACCGGTCAGCGATTGCAAGGGTAATGTATGGATTACATGATGGCAGAAAAGTGATGGTTTTTGACGGAGCTATCCCAGGTATGATCGCTGATGCACCTCGAGGAGGAGATTTCGGTTGGCAGCCGATTTTTATCCCAGACGGATATAACCAGACATTAGGAGAAATGGACGAGGAAGGTAAAGATGCTACTTCAATGAGAAAAATCGCGCTTGCTAAACTTAATCGTTATTTAATAAGGTCTTGATTATAATTTATTTTTTTACCGTTGATTTTCAAAATACTACGTGATATCTTGTAGGCATGAAATTTCTGAAAAAAGTTGACCCCGAGCTGTACTCCTTCATAAAAAAAGAAGAGAAACGCCAACAGGAAACGCTCATGATGATCCCCTCGGAAAACTACGCTTCCGCGGCAGTTGATGAAGCTGTGGGATCCTCGCTTGGGAATAAATACGGTGAAGGATATCCTCAAAAAAGATACTATCAGGGAAACGAGGTAGTTGACCAAATTGAAAGTACAGTGATTGACCGCGCGAAAAAACTATTTAAAGTTGAGGCAGTTAACGTACAACCTTTATCAGGTTCGCCAGCGAATTTTGCTGTCTTTACTGCTGTTCTTAATCCAGGCGACACGCTAATGGGTTTATCTTTAGCAAGTGGTGGTCATCTCACCCATGGAGCTCAGTTTAACGCTAGTAGTAAATACTTTCACGCAGTTCAATATGATGTTGATAAAAACGGCTTGATCAATTACGAAAAAGTTGCCAAGCTCGCCAAAAAAGAGAAACCAAAAATTATTATTGCCAGTACCACCGGTTACGCTCGGATACTCGAATGGAAAAAGTTCGCCGAGATTGCAAACTCAGTTGGCGCATATCTTTTGGCGGATATTTCTCATATAGCCGGCCTAATTACTGCTGGTGTCTACCCTTCTCCAGCTCAGTATGCTCATATTATTACTACCACAACTCACAAAACTTTACGCGGTCCGCGGGGAGCAATGATCATGACCACAGCTCGCGGCCTGAAAAAAGATCCAGATCTGGCTAAAAAAATCGACAAAGCGATTATTCCCGGTATCCAAGGTGGTCCACATTTTAACAATATTGCCGGTATCGGCGTGGCCTTGAAGGAAGCTTCAACTGCCAGATTCAAAACCTATGCTTTCCAGATCATGAAGAATGCTAAGTTGCTTGCCTCTGAACTTAAAAAAAATGGTCTTGAACTGGTAACCGGCGGAACCGACTGTCACCTAATCCTCGTTGACTTACAGAATAAGAAACTTTTAGGCAACACGGCTGCCGAAGCGTGTGAAGCCGCAGGGATTGTTTTAAATAGAAATGGGGTACCGTTTGATCCAAATCCTCCATTTTATCCATCAGGTATCCGTTTAGGCACTCCAGGACTAACTTCACGTGGCATGAAAGAAAAACAGATGCAATTAATAGCCGGATGGATAAATGAAATCATCGATGATATCAGCAACAGAAAAAATCAGATGAAGATTTCGTTTGAACAAGAAAAAAAACGAGTCACCCGTCAGGAAGTCATTAATTCTTCGATGGTTATCAAGGAGATCCGAAAAAAAGTCCTTAAGCTCTGCTCCCAGTATCCAATCAAAAAAGTCTATTAAAACGGTATAATAGTCTCATGATTCTATCTCTTGTTGCCGCTGATCTTATCATGGCTGCGGCTTTTGTATGGACTTATAACAAGCTCCCACCTCAGTTGCCACTTTTGTATTCCCGACTATGGGGCGAAGGACAACTGGTCGATACTTGGTTTATTTTTATCTTACCACTGATACTTCATTTTCTATTTTTTTTTAATTTATATCTTTATAGCAGGGTTTTTTTGCCAAATGAACTTGTTAGACACATTCTCCATATCCTCAACTGGTTTTTGATTGTAGTAACGACAATTTTTTTTGTAAGAACATTGTTTTTTATTACTTAACGTATGGCGATTTGGATACTCATCTTTGCGACCGCGCTTTCTGCTTTGCTTACGATACCTACAATGTATCTTGCCTCCAAGTGGAAGTTTATCACCGACTCAAAAAAACGTTTACATCCAGCTCATACTCATGTGGGGCTTATTCCTCGAGCAGGAGGCGTACCGATATTTTTAACCCTTCTCATCTGTATTCTTCTTTTTTTGCCGATGAATAAAATTCTTCTGGGTATTCTCATCTCCAGTTTTTTACTTGTTCTTATAGGTTTACTTGATGACTACTATGACTTATCACCATATCTAAGATTTGTGGCTAATCTGTTTATCTCAGCCCTGGTGATCGGCTTTGGACTCGGTATACCGTTTATTTCCAACCCATTTGGTGGCGTAATTCGACTAGACCAGTGGGTTTTGACAGTCGACTTTCTTGGCCATCACGGAGTGTTGATCATCGCAAACATTTTGGCTGCTCTGTGGCTTTCTTGGATTATGAACATGGTGAACTGGAGCAAAGGGGTTGATGGACAGCTGCCGGGATTTGTCGCTATCACGGCTTTCTTTTTGGGACTGTTAGCACAACGATTTACCGCCCACGACATCAGTGCTCAGGCAGTTTTACTTTTATCTTTTGTTGTATCTGGTGCCTATCTAGGGTTTTTGCCTTTTAACTTTTACCCTCAACGGATTATGCCTGGGTATAGTGGTGGAGCTTTGGCCGGATTCTTATTGGGAATACTATCGATATTGTCGTTTGGTAAACTAGGTACGGCGCTTTTGATTCTGGCAGTACCGATGATCGACGCTGTTTATACGATTATTCGTCGGTTGAAAAATCATAAGTCCCCGTTTCGCGCTGATTGGGGACATTTTCATCATAAATTACTGGATATTGGTTGGGGTAAGCGGCGAATAGCTGTTTTTTACTGGTTGGTATCATTTATGCTCGGTACCTGTAGTTTATTTTTGAAAGGCGTCGAAAAAATATTCGCTTTTGTTGCTATTGCGATAGTTCTTTTGGCATTTATCATAGTTATTGAGCAAATTAAAAAAACACCCAGATGAAATTTTATATAAAAACCTTCGGCTGTCAACAAAACGTCGCCGACTCAGAACGAGTCTCCTCGGCTTTTCGAGCACGTGGACATACTCAAGGAACTTCTTACAAAGATAGTAACTACATTGTTATCAATACCTGTATGGTCAGACAGTCTGCCGAAAATCGAGTGTATGGACTTGTCGAAAATCTGGCCAAAATCAAGCAAGAGAAACTGAAAAAAGGTCAAGTCTATAAAATTATTGTTACCGGCTGCATGGTCGGCATCGCCTTTCGAGATAAAACTGGTAAATACCTAAAACGTTTACGGAGTATTATGCCTGAAGTTGATGAGTTTATGCCGATTGAAGAGGTCGGGTTTAACCATGAGCCGATTCGTATCGATAAAATCAATGCGTGGGTACCGATCTCTAATGGGTGTAACAACTTTTGTACATTTTGTGTAGTACCATTTACCCGAGGTCGAGAGATTAGTCGACCGTATGAAGATATTCTTGTTGAATGTTTAGAGTTAAAAAAACAAGGCTATAAGAACATTACTTTACTTGGACAAAATGTTAATTCATACGGAGCGGACCTCATCCTTGGTGAAAAAAATATCCAGGTGATGCGCGACATTGACAAAACCTACTTTAAAATAAATCAAACAGATATCAAAAAATTTAAGATTAATGGCAAAGTACTCAAACCAGTTTACGTGAAACACCTGGGACGCCAACGAATTCCGACACTATTCCCCCATCTTCTTGAAGAGGTCGCACGTATGGGATTTGAAAAAGTTGACTTTATCTCCTCAAATCCTTGGGATTTTTCTGATGAGTTAATTAATGTGATTGCCAAAAACAAAAATATTACTCGCACTGTCCACTTACCTGTTCAAGCCGGAGATAACACGGTTCTTCGAAGAATGAACCGCTGGTATACCACAGAAGAATATGTCGATATCATTGAAAAATTACGTAAAAAAGTGCCGGAGATAAAGTTTACAACTGATATCATCGTGGGTTTTTGCGGGGAATCAGACGAAGAGTTCAAAAATACAGTGACGTTTGTTAAAAAAGTCGGTTATTCCTGGGCGTATATCGCTCGCTATTCAGAGCGTCCGATGACTGCTGCCACAAAGGTTTTTGATGACGATATTCCCGCATCAGTAAAAAAAGAGCGTTGGGAACTACTTGACGCTATCATCAACAAACCTCAGTTGCATAAAAATTAGTGTAAAATAACTTGTATGAAACTGCTAGTTACCGGTGGAGCCGGGTTTATCGGATCAAACTTCGTCCATTACTGGCTCAAGAATCATCCAGATGACCAGGTTGTTAACGTTGATAAACTGACTTATGCTGGTAATTTGGAAACGTTGAAAGATATCGAAAAAAATGCCCAGTACACTTTCATCCATGCCGATATTTGCGATAAAGACAGTATTGAAAAAGCGATGACAGGAATTGATACGGTTGTTCATTTTGCGGCAGAGTCACATGTTGATCGTTCAATCATGGATCCATCACCATTTTTAAAGACGAATGTTCTTGGTACTGGAATTTTGCTTGGCGCCGCATTAAAAAATAAAGTGAAACGATTTCATCACATTTCAACAGATGAGGTTTTTGGCGCACTTAATCTACATTCTTCTGAGAAATTTGACGAAAGCTCACCTTATGATCCTCATAGTCCATATTCTGCCTCAAAAGCCGGATCTGATCACATTGTTCGCGCGTTTTATCATACGTATGGATTACCTATCACAATTTCAAACTGTTCAAATAATTTTGGCTCATACATGTTTCCTGAAAAGCTTATTCCCCTGGCAATAACGAACATTATTGAAGGGAAGAAAATCCCAATTTACGGTGACGGTCTCTATGTCCGTGATTGGCTTTTTGTTGAAGATCATTGTCGGGCAATAGAGGCAATTTTGACTCACGGGAAAGTTGGTGAAACATACTGCGTTGGTGGTTTAACAGAAGAGATCTCTAACTTGGAAGTCGCCAAACGGATTTTAAAAATTATGGAGAAAGATGAAAGTCATCTTGAATATGTTAAAGATAGACCAGGTCATGACCGACGCTACGCAATCAACTGGTTAAAAATCAAAAAAGAACTCGGTTGGGCACCTGCACACGAATTTGACGAGGCTTTACAGCTAACAGTTACATGGTACATGAATAATCAAGACTGGTGGAAACACGTTAAGTCAGGTGAGTATCAAGACTATTACAAAAAACAGTATTCATGAAAATTGCACTTTCTGGTTCACGGGGATTAGTGGGTTCTCGTATTGTTGAACTTCTTTCTGATAAATTCGAGTTCATTCATCTGAATCGACCCGAATTTGACATCACTAAAAAAAATGACGTTTCCAAATCGTTAGAGAACATTGACTTTGATCTCTTTCTTCACCTGGCAGCATACACTAATGTCGACAGTGCCGAAATTGATCGAGAAAGTGCATATGCACTAAATGTTGAAGGTACAAAAAATGTTTTTGAAGCCACTCAAAAGAAACGAAAACAGTTTATCTATATTTCTACAGGTTTTGTTTTTGACGGTGAGCATCCGCCCTATTTTGAAGATAGTACTCCAAATCCAGTTGGGTATTATGGTATGACGAAATATGAAGGTGAGCAAATTGTGAAAGACCAGGCGATGATTGTTCGGATCGAGTATCCGTTTCGCGCCCAGTTTGATCAAAAAAAAGACTTTGTCCGTGCCATCAAAACTCGACTTGAATCTGGCCAAGAAGTTACTGGTATTTCCGATTCGCTTATTACTCCAACATTCATTGACGATATTGCTCACGGTTTAAAAGGTTTAATAAGAAACTTTTCTCCTGATATTTATCATGTTGTTGGTGAAGATTCATTATCACCTTATAACGCAGCACTACTTATAGCTAAAAATTGGCACCTCGATGAATCCTTAATAAAAAAAATCACGTATGATGAATACTTCGTCGGCAAAGCCCGTCGTCCAAAACTCGCCGAAGTCAAAAGCAAAAGAAACAATTTTTATAAAATGAAAACTTTTAAAGAAGCACTTAGACTCATGAATAAATAAGATTTTGATATAATTTCTCATGCCTATTGAACAAACTAATTCATACTTTGGAGGAAAAATTAATACAAAACCTCGTGAACTGCAACCAGGGTATAAAAAAATAATTAAAAACTTCATAGACTCAGGCGACGGAATGCATTATTCAAAAACAACAATCGAGTGTATCAGTTCAGAAAAGAGTGAAGGTTTACGAATCACAGAAGAATCAATTATGCCATTTGAAGATCCCTCTTCCAGAACCACCATTAAGTGGGACCATGAGATAAACTATGTAGTTGTACCTGCAATACTAGGAATTTTGTTAGGGCATGAGCAAAAATATACCTACAAACCTGCCTCACCTACGTCACACAAATAGCTTGTTTTTTCCGTGCTTTTTTTATATGATGTAACCTTATGACAATCACTGTGGTCGGTCACGGCTACGTAGGACTCGTAACAGCCTGTGTTTTTGCCGATTTTGGTAATAATGTTTATGTCATTGGTCACACCAAAGAGAAACTAGAAAAGCTGAAAAATGGAGATCCGATTATCTTTGAACCAGGCTTGAAAGAACTTCTTGAAAAAAACCTCAAACGGGACCTGATTCACTTTATAGACTCCTATGAAAAAGCCATACCAAGGTCTGATGTGGTTTTTATAACAGTTGGCACACCGCCAAAAGAAAATGGTGAGGCGGATTTATCAACAGTGTTTCATGTGGTTGAGGAGATCGGAAAACATCTGAAAAAAGACTACACCGTTGTGTCTTGCAAAAGTACTGTACCGGTAGGAACAAATCGTAAAGTATTAGAAAAACTTCTTCAGGTTAAACCTAAAGACGCTGAAGTTGAAATAACCTCGTGTCCGGAATTTTTACGCGAAGGCAGTGCTTTGGATGACACCTTTCATCCCGATCGCATTGTGATTGGCTCAGACAGTCAAAAGGCGATTGATACGTTACTTGAGCTCCATAAACCAATCGATGGGATACGAGTGATTGTTGGTATTGAGTCAGCGGAGATTATTAAGTACTCTTCAAACTCTATTCTGGCAACCAAAATTTCCTTTGCCAATCTTATTTCATTCCTCTGTGAAAAAACTGGTGCCGATGTTGAAGAGGTTCTCGATGGTGTCGGACTTGATAAGCGCATAGGAAGAATTTTTCTCAATCCTGGCGTAGGGTACGGCGGTAGTTGTTTTCCAAAAGATGTAAAAGCACTTATAAAAACTGGTAATGCATTAGGCGTCGATATGACTTTGCTTGAAGCCGTAGAAAAAATCAATACTCGTGCCCGCCAAAACTTAATTGAAAAAATTGTTGCCAATGTGCCTGGTAAATCAGTGGGTATTTGGGGGCTGGCGTTCAAACCTGAAACCGATGATATCCGTTATGCAGCATCAACATACGTAATAAAAGAACTTTTAGATCACGGCTTCATAATCAAAGCCTATGACCAGGAAGCTATGGAAAACGTCCGTAAGCAGTTTCCCCAGATCATCTATTGTGAAAATTCTTACGATGCAGTACAGGATGTTGACGCATTAGTGATACTTACCGAATGGAACGAGTTTAAGCAAGCGGATCTTCAAAAAGTGAAGTCGCTTCTTAAAAAACCTATTATCATCGATGGACGCAATATCTACCAAAAAGATCAGATGGACACCCTGGGATTTACTTATATTTCAACAGGAAGAAAACCGCTGACTCATACGATATGAAAACACTTATCACTGGTGGCGCCGGATTCATTGGCTCACATCTTTGCGAAAGACTTTTACAAGAAGGTCACGAAGTCGTCTGCGTCGACAATCTTTTAACCGGACTCGAAGAAAACATTAAGCACCTGAAAAAAAACAATGCTTTCACATTTGTGCACCATGATATTACAACGCCACTACCGGCAAAAATTGGCAAAATAGATGCCCTTTTTCATCTGGCATCACCTGCCTCGCCGAATCACCATAGTCCCATAAGCTACCATACTCTTCATTGGGACACATTGCTTGCTAATAGTGTTGGTACTTTATATTTAGCCGAGTATGCCAAAAAACACCGGGCAAAGTTTTTGTTTGCCTCGACTTCCGAAGCTTATGGTGATCCACTTGTGCATCCTCAGAAAGAAGAGTATCGCGGAAACACCTCAACAACTGGCCCCCGTTCTCACTATGATGAAGCGAAACGCTTCGGTGAAACTGTAACCGCTTATTTTTGGCGTCATCAAGATGCAGATAATCGAATTGCGCGTATATTTAACACGTATGGTCCTCGCATGAATAAGGCTGATATGCGTATGATTATCTCGTTTACTATTCAGGCACTCGAAAATCGCCCGATAACCGTTTTTGGTGACGGTAAACAAACCCGCTCACTCTGTTATATTGACGACACCGTTGAAGGATTGATGCGGCTTATGTTTTATCCTAATACTAAAGGAGAGGTTGTTAACATCGGCTCAACTGATGAGAGAACCGTACTAGATTACGCTAACTTAATTAAAAAAATCACTGGCTCCCAAAGTGAAGTCGTTTTAAGTGAAAAGTTACCAGAAGATGATCCTTTACGTCGACAGGCTGACATCACCAAAGCCAAGGAGATACTCCAGTGGGAACCAGAAGTGTCATTAGAACAAGGAATACCAAAAACCATCGAATTTTTTAAGACGTCATGAAAAAAGCTGTCATTATCTTACCAACGTACAATGAATCAGGCAATATCGAGAAACTTATCGAAGACATTTTCACTGTTGCTAAAAAGATCACCAACTGGGAACTTGAGGTTGTGGTTGTTGACAGTAAATCACCCGATAAAACTCCCGAGATTGTCAAAAAATTACAAAAAATCTACAAAAACCTACATCTTCTTTCTACCGAAAAGGAAGGGTTAGGAAAAGCCTATCTTCATGGATTTCAGTACGCTATTGAGAAACTCCATGCATTTGTCGTATTTGAAATGGACGCCGATTTTTCTCATGATCCGGCAGAAATCCCCAACTTTCTCCACGCGATTGAAAAAGGCGCTGATTTTGTTATTGGTTCACGCTATATGAAAGGCGGATCGATCCCAGCCAACTGGGGGTTAAACAGAAAACTATACTCAATCGGTGCCAATTGGGTAGCTCGGCTTGGATTTATGAAGATCCGCATGACCGAGTGGACAAACGGCTACCGCGCGATCCGTTCCTGGCTCATTAAAGAATCGATCCCTCATATCAAAAATTATTCGGGTTATGTTTTTCAGATAGCATTTCTTGATTTTGCCATTAAAAAGCACGCCACAATCACTCAGATTCCTATTCGGTTTGCAGATCGTATTGCTGGTAAATCAAAAATCAACTCCCGTCAAACCATTATGCAAACACTGATGTATATACTCACACAGTCCTCGTTTATTAAATTTGCTATCGTTGGCGCAATCGGCTTTATTGTCGACTTTGGCATTTCGTATATCCTGATAGAAAAAGTTCATAAACCAGTCTGGATGGCCACAGTAATCAGCACAGAATCAGCTATTATCTCCAACTTTATCCTGAACAACTTCTGGAGTTTTGCCCATAAAAAACTCGATCATTCCCCGCGTACGATTTTGCCTGCATTCCTTAAATTCAACGCAGTTTCCTCCGGCTCAATTATCATACAGACTCTCACAGTTCACTTCTTCAGCGACGCCTTTGGTGTGCAATATTGGTATATATATAAAATAGTTATCATCGCCCTTGTTATCATCCCGTATTCGTACCTTCTTTACAATCGCATTATCTGGAAGCCCAAACGCTAAGCGGTCTGTCTTGCTATTTACCACCTAATTTCATAAAATAGGGGTAGCAACTCCCTATGAAAACTAAAATTCTCCTGTTGTTATTGCTATTTTTGATATTTGGCGGGTTTCTGGCGTCAAAGTTTTTAATCCTTGATAATCAAAATGCCTTTGGTCGCCTGAAGGTGACTGCTTCACCGGATGCGGAAGTGTTTATCAATAATGTTCCACTGGGCAAAACTCCATATGAAGATAAGTATAAAGTCGGTGAGTACCTGGTAAAGCTCATTCCTGAGAAAAGTGCAACAGAGACTGCTTCTTGGCAAAGCAAGATCAATATCTATAAAAATGCTTTGACCTATGTAAATCGTGAACTCGGTAGTACCGACGTGACCTCGGCTGGTGAAATTTTTACGATTACCAAAATGCCCAAAAGTCCTGATAAAAAAGATACGGGTGAAATTTATGTCGAAACCGACCCAACGGGTGCCATTGTATCTTTAGATAATGACGAAAAAGGTGTGGCCTCGCTTATACTTTCTGATGTTCTGAAAGGAGATCATGAACTATCTATCTCAATGCCTGGTTTTTTCAGACGGACTCAAAAAGTTAACGTGACCGAAGGTTATCGCATCAATGCTCAATTTAAGCTGGCCCTTGACGAATCTTCAATGCCCAAAACTGCCTCACCGTCACCACAGCTAACTCCTTCTGACAAAGGTCCAACTCCTAAAGAAGCCACGAGTAGTGCAACAACTAAAAAAATCGTTGTTATTATTGGCGAAACTCCGACAGGCTTTTTACGGGTAAGAGCAGAGCCAACAATTAGCGCCTCTGAATCTGCCCAGGTTAAACCAGGCGAAACGTACGACTATCTTGAAGAACAAGACGGCTGGTTCAAAATCAAACTTCCTACTTTAACTGGATGGGTCTACTCGCAATACGCAACAAAAGAAGAGAAGTAAACGATCGTTTACTTGACTTTCTCCTTGTGATAAAATGAATACATGCATAAAGGTATTGCTACTTTTACTCTCGATTATGGTAAATGTCCTCCCTGGTTGTTTGAGCGGATGGTGAAGCTGGCCCGGATTGTTACCAACGCGATCGTCGATCATTTTGGGTCAGATGAATTTGTGAAACGCTTAAGTGATCCAGTCTGGTTTCAGTCATTTGGATCGCTTTTAGCATTTGACTGGAATGCTTCAGGATTAACGACTACTACAATGGGTGCACTCAAAGAAGCGATACAAGGACAGGAGCAAGAGCTTGGTATTTTTATTTCTGGTGGAAAAGGCAAAACTTCCAAGAAAACGCCTGAGCAAATTCTCTTTTGGGGTGAGCGGATAAATTTACCTTACGAAACTACCTCACGTTTCACATATTTATCAAGACTTTCGGCCAAAGTTGACTCAGCTCTCATTCAAGACGGTTTTCAACTCTATCATCACAACTTTATTTTCACAAAAACTGGACATTGGACAGTTGTCCAACAAGGAATGAATACCGAAATTGGTCGCGCACGCCGGTATCATTGGTACTCTGACTCGATTCATGATCCGACAATTGAGCCACATCAAGGAATTCAGAGTGAAGTTATCTTACCCAAAGTGCTCAACTTAGTTGATACAAAAAGTTTGAACAATAGAAAAGGCATTTTACAAATTATTAAAGAAAAAAAAGAGCTATTTTACGAAATAAAACGGCTCAAACGACTTTCTGACGGTGTTCAACTTTCTATACTTAATTTGGCAAAAGAGGACTTTCATTATCATTCAATTTTAAAAGAAAAATTTTCGACAAGAAGTGAAGTGTTTGATCTCTTTGAAAATAAAAGACTGGAAAAGGCTCTTAACAATGTTCTTGAAAAATCTGTTGAAAAATATGAGGATATCCTGATGACTCACGATGTTGGAGCAAAAACCATGCGCGCCCTGACGCTCGTTTCCGAAGTTATCTCGGGCGCGGCGCCTTCTTACGAAGATCCGGTTCGCTACTCCTATGCGTTCGGCGGCAAAGACGGAGTTCCTTATCCGGTGAATCGTCAAACATATGATGACACTATGGCAGTCGTTGAAAAAGCTATCAGAAAATCAAGCCTCGGATACGGAGAAAAAGAAAAAGCACTACGAAGAAGCGAAAAGGTTTTTAAAAAAAATTGAGATTATTTATATAGACTTTGTTCTGGATCAACGGCATTTTTTCCTTGATATCCTTCATAGAACGAATAGTGCAGATGTGCACCTTGTATATTTGAAGGTGTCACCCATCCAGTGTATCCTATCCATCCAAGCAACGTTCCTTTTTCAATCCATTGACCCTCCACTAAGCTTGAGTTGTATTGATCAAGGTGACCATACAACGTATCCCATGGTTTGTTTGCATGAGGGTTGAAATAATGTATCGTTGCTAAATTTCCGTAGGTCGTCTGTGGGTAAGGTACCAAACTTAACATACCGCTTGAGGTGGCGTACACAGGAGCTCGATATGTATTACCGTCTGCCCTGATAAGATCAACTCCACAAACATCTCTACCATGAGTATCTTTATACCCGTGACTTGTTAGTCCATGACATCCTTGGGTAATTGTAAAATCAAAATCACCAAGCGGATTACCTTGTGGCACAACTTGACTTTGGTCCTCTTTACTATAAACGCCATATTTGAATCGTAAAAGATCAGAAAAGTTTATCATTGAGGCAATATAAGCATCAGTATCATTCTCTGAAGGCGGTGCATATTTTTTTAAAATTGACTCGACTGTAGTTTTGGGAGATGGTACATCATCTAAATAGTATTCTCTTAACAGTCGCAATTTATGCTCAAATGCCATCATCAAGGCCTCTTTCTTACTTTTTGTATAAGTTGTGTAATCAACATAACCATCTTTATTACCTACTTTTAAGTCAAATCCATATTTATCGTTATACTCTTTTGTCATCAACTGCTCATCTGGAATAAAGCGAATATTTCCAGTACTTAAGCTTTCTTTTGCTACTCCAGTAGTACCAAACCAACTTTCCTGATTGTAAAAAGCCAGAATAATTGACGGATCTATGTTATAAAAAATACATCGTTCATAAATAAACTGACCTAATCCGAGTCCAGCAGCAGGTGACTGTTCAGGTCGATTAAGATCGCGATTGATGACTTCAAAAACATAATCTATTTGTTCCGGAGATAATGTTGGGCCACCTTTTGGAACTATCACTGAATGTTCTGTAAATTGACTCCACTCAATCTGATTCTTTTCTTTCATATAATTCTCTCTATTTTCAGGAAGTACCAAACGTTCAAAATCACTTAAAGGAGTTTTTGCTACTGAGGTTGAAATGTCTCCACTTATTGATATAAGATTTATTCCGCTATTGCGTTTCGTATCAACTAATGGAGTAGGTGTCTTTACATCATGTGTTACCGAATGAACCTCTCGTGAAGGCAAAAAAGCAGCTCCTAGTCCAAGAATTCCCAGCACTGCGCCAGCAGCAGTTTTTTGAGCTTTTTCAGGAATGGTAAACGTCCTGGTCGTCTTAGATTGATTACTGGACGCCTCAGGCTCTTTTTTACTAACTACAGGAGATTGTTGATCAAATAACTGAGGCGGCTTCGGTAAAGGTGGTTTAGCCAATCCATGAGCGCTCAATACGCTGTAGGGATTGGTATAGTCAATCTGGGGCTTCGTTTCTTTCATAAAACAGATTATTATATACTATAAGATAGTATATTTCAAGAGAAAAAGTTGACAGAATTATGCCTCTGTGATATAATATATGTCTTATAGTCATTTATTATACGATATGTCTCGATTTCAAGAAATACTGAGAAATGCCCCATTTATCAGGCCTGGGTACCCCCAACCTCCTGCCGAAGCTCCGTTTAGTCGAGAGCTGAATGCTTCCCCTCAAAAAAGAGATTTTGCTATAAAAACAGCTGTGAACACATTCCCAGCCCAAATTGAGGCCACCATGCAGTTTCCTCAAGGATTTATTAGCCAAGCCATTCTTTCAGGATCAATCTCTTTAACCACGCGCGATCATCAAATTGATACAGAACGCATTGAATTTGGTAAGTCCATTATGAACGATCTTGATACTCTTAAATCAAGAGGTTGGACAACGTTACCTGTAGATCGCTTAGCATACTCAAGTGATACTATTGAAACTCCTGATGGTGCAATGGCACATTTATTTGAAGTTTTATACAATCAACCAACAACAAGTAAAGCGCTATTTGAGCTATTTTCCATAGTTAAAGATGCTGCAAGAGATGAGAATTTTTCTATCTCAAAAAACCTCGGAAAGATGCTGGAATTTTACGCTACAAATGACGACTCTAAGTTCACGTATTCATGGAAAAATCCTCGACCACTAGAACTTGTATATGATTTATCTTCATTGGGAAATAATCCATATTTTATATATACCCTTAGCAATTTATATATGTTATCGAGAATTCTGGAAAACCAGCATATCATTACAGATACCGAAAAATCTAGGCATAAAAAATTAGTCGCTGATGAAGAGAATCTTGAGCGCCAGTTATTAATAGCTAGTAGAAAAACGAAGGAAGCAGGTCTCAGACATCAAATAGAGTTGGCCAATGGCTCATCAATTAAGGCGCAACTTCTCAGCATTAAGGCTGCTGAATACACTACTAAAAAAGAAAAAATTCAGGCATTAAAAAAAGAAAATCCAAAACACATCGAAGAGAGTTTTAAAAAAGCCACACTAGCTGGCGGTGAATCACACATATACTGGAAAGTTATTGATACCCACATATCATTATTGGAAGATACATTTACAGAAGTTGTGAAGCATCTTGATTTGATGAGAAAGGGGAGTGCAATGTACTCCAGTGAAGAATTACTCCGTCAACTTGAGGAATATCGAGAAGTTGATGTGACCCAAATAATCAATGATATTAAAGATAAAAAGATGATCCTTTCCCGAAGAGATCAACGATAATATCATCGGTAATAGCCTCCCGAAAAGCCTACAGATTGTGCTATCATATCTACATGCTTAAAGAGCTTATCTATCAGAAAATTCGAACCTCGTTGGAGAGTCTAAAAGTTGATGATTTTGAAGTAATTCTCGATCATCCGACAAACCCAATTTTTGGGGACTATACAACAAACATTGCATTGCAAATAGCAAAGAAAGTTGGTAAAAATCCACGTGAACTAGCTCAAGAGATTGCCAAAACGCTCACTCCTGATAAGGTTATTGAAAAAGTAGAGGTGGCCGGCCCGGGATTTATTAATATCTGGTTGACTAAAAAAGTTCTTTTAGCTGAGCTACAGAAAAAAATGTCACCCAAAACGAATGAATCGAGTAAAAAAATTCTGCTTGAGTTTGGCCAACCAAACACTCATAAACTACCCCATATCGGCCATTTTTTTTCCTATATATACGGTGAGTCTATGGCCAGAATTTTTGAGTATTTAGGAAGCACAGTGTATCGAGCAAATTATCAGGGAGATATCGGTCTTCATGTAGCCAAGTGTTTGTCTCAAGTTGATAAGAAGACCTGGAATGATGTCAAAAAAAAATCCCTTGAGCAACAGGTGAGTTATTTGCAAGAATGTTACCAGCAAGGTTCACAAGCGTATGAAAAAAATGCTGAAGTAAAGAAAAAGATTCAAGATATCAATAAAAAAATCTACGAACATGATTCGTCGATCAGCTCTCTTTGGCAAGACACTCGTACAGCCAGTATCGAGTACTTAAAACAATTAGAAAAAAAACTCAACATCACTTATGATCGATATTTTTACGAGACTGAAACCGGACCACTGGGAAAAGAACTAGTTGAAGAACACATCGGTGAAATTTTTGATAAAAGTGACGGCGCGATAATCTTCCGTGGGGAAAAGTACGGACTGCACACACGAGTTTTTATTAATAGTCAGGGATTAGCAACCTATGAAGCTAAAGATATTGGTCTGTATTCCTTAAAAAAAAGTGAGTTCGATTTTGATGAGTCGATTGTGGCAATTGCTTCTGAGCAAGTCGAGTATCAAAAGGTTGTTATAAAAGCGGCAGAACTCGTTTTTCCAGAATTAAAACACAAATTAAAACATATCGGGTTTGGTATGATTAATCTCACAAATGGTAAAATGTCTTCTCGGACAGGTATGATTCTTGACGCAGTTAGTCTCATTAATGCAGTCCATGATCAAATTAAAAAGACATTTTCTCTTGAGGATAAATCACTTATTGGTGCCGTGACTTTTTCGGCTATAAAATACTCATTTTTGAAATCAGACGCCTTTGGCAACATCACGTTTGATATCGAAAAAAGTGTCAGCCGAGAAGGCGATTCTGGCCCATATCTTTTGTATACTTATGTCCGGTGTCAATCGGTTTTATCTAAATCATCGAAAACATTACCAATTTCAGAAACAAGTTCTTTGACGGACGAAGAAAATATATTACTGAGATTATTATTTCGACTGCCGGAAGTTGTATCAAAATCAGCTCAAAGTTATTCACCACATATTATTGCCAGTTTCTTGTTTGATATCGCACAGCGGTATAATATTTTTTATCAGAACCATCCCATTTTAAAGTCTTCAGACGCGGAGAAAGGCTTTCGTCTTCTTCTAACAGAGAAAGTAGCAGAAGTGCTGAAAAATGGTTTATACTTACTGGGCATTGAAACAGTTGAAAAAATGTAACTTATGACACAATTTGTATGTTCAAACTGCGGGTACGGGAGCGCTTCCTGGTTGGGGCGTTGTCCAAGCTGTAACGAGTTTAACACGTTTAAAGAGTTTGATACCGGTGAAGGCAGTAAAACCTCACGCCGCCGTGAATCAGTGAAAAAACTTTCGGTTACTTCGCTGAAAAAAGTCGCGCCACTTCAGAAAAAACGTCTACCAACAGGCATGTTTGAAGTCGATCGTGTACTAGGAGGTGGCATTACGCCAGGAGCTGTCGTACTCCTAACCGGTGAACCAGGAGTTGGCAAGTCAACGTTACTTCTTCAAGCACTTCAAAAACTGAAAGTTCTGTATATATCAGGTGAAGAAGGTCCTGAACAAGTGAAAGAACGGGCAGAACGACTCGGTGTTGATTTATCCCAAATCTCTTTTTCATCTGATCTACAAGTTGAAGGTATCGCTTCAGGAGTCGAGTCTGAACTGGCTGGCAAAGTTGACGCCATCGTCATTGACTCAATCCAGACTGTTTACAGCAAAGATGAGGAAGCTGCGCCAGGAAACGTGACACAGCTGCGTACAACAACAGCAAAACTCATTAATCTAGCCAAAAAAATGCGTGTTGCTATCATTATTGTTGGGCATGTCACCAAAGAAGGCGAAATTGCTGGTCCAAAAACTGTTGAGCACATGGTAGATACTGTACTTAGTTTTGAAGGTGAACGAGTTTCTCATTTTCGAATACTAAGATCTTCAAAAAACAGATTTGGCTCAACTGATGAAATCGGTATTTTCGAGATGACTCAAAAAGGTCTGAAGCAAGTAGATAACCCAACAGCGTTTCTTGAAGGTCATGAGGAAAATGTCCCTGGTAAAGCTATAGTTGGCGTCATCGAGGGTCACCGACCGCTATTTTTCGAGATACAAACACTGGCATCACCGACGATGCTACCTATGCCGCGTCGGGTCGTTCGCGGCGTCGACTACAACAAAGTACTTTTACTTCTTGCTGTGATTCGTAAACATATCCGATTACCTCTTGATAAATATGATATTTACATCAATGTGATTGGCGGTGTCACCATTAAATCTCCCGCCGCTGATTTAGGTATAGTGGCATCGATAATTTCTTCGATTCGCAATATGCCTCAACCACCCAAATCTGTTTTCATCGGTGAAGTTGGACTGTTGGGAGAGATACGTAAAATTGTCGGACAAGAACGGATTATTGCCGAGGCGAAACGATTGACTTTTCAGAATATTTATTCACCAGAAAATGCCCGATCAATCAGAGAGTTTGGTAGTCTTGAGTCTGAAGAAGAACAAGGTCTAGAATAAACACTACGTACCAGTAAACTCCTTTTTTAAATTCGTCTTTTTACCATTGGCGCCAACAACTTCGATAGTTAGTTCGTTCGTACCTTTCTTTAATGGAAAATCATACGTGAAAATTCCCTCTTTTGTTTGATAAATACGATCCCCAAAAATGGTGATTGCGGCATCTTTGTCGGTTTTTCCTTTGATCGTGATTTTTTCTCCAGATCGAAAAGTTGTTTTTTGTGGTGACAGCCAAATAACTTTCGGAGGAGCAAGAAATTGAGTCAACTGATAAGAAAAATATAGAAGAAATACCAAAACAATAAGCACTACTCCGCTTGTGGCAATCCGTTTCGTCGGCGATGCAAGATACTGCGAGGAAGTTCGTTTTTTAAATTTAAGATCATCTTTTTTTTCATAGTCACGCCGAAAAAAAATGAGCATCTTTTGTGTATTAAGACCAAGAAGTCGTGAATAATTTGTAATCAAACCCGTAATATAAATTTTTGAAGAAAAAGTTTCCCAGTTGTTTTCCTCAAGAGCCAGTAAAAATTTCTCCCTGACGCGAAGAGATTTCTCAACTTGCTTTAATGTAAGATTTTTTTTGAGTCGTTCATTTTTCAACAGCTCTCCAACAGTAACCATAGATTAAGTCCATTAAGTTTTAAGACGAAGAAAATTGTTTATTGTCTCACGCGTTCGCCATACTCACCTGTTTCCGGGTTAACAGTAATCAAATCACCGGTTTTGACAAACAAAGGCACCATAATCGTTACACCTGTCTCAAGTTTAGCACTTTTTTTGGCACCAGATACAGTATCACCCTTCACAGCATCCTCAGTCTCGATAACTTTCAACTTGACCGATGCCGGTGGCCTAACTGATAAAGGTTTATCATCGTGAATATAAACAAAGTGCTTGGTGCCTTCTTTCAGAAAATTGGCGACATCACCGACGATTGAAAGCGGCACAGTATATTGGTTGTACGTCCGCTCATCCATGAAATAAAGATTCTCGCTGTCTTTGTAAAGATATTGAAGTTCAATACTGGCAACGTCAACCGTGTCAACCATCTCTTGAGATTTGTAGGTATACTCGATATTTTTTCCTGAAGAAACACTTTTCATGCGGCTACGCATCAGTGCCGAACCCTTACCGGGAGAATAGAACTCAGCTTTTTGTACTTGCCAAATATCTCCTTGATATCTGACAAAATCGCCCTTCTTTAAGTTACCTGCGTTCGTCGCCATAAAAGACAATTATAACATTTATATTTCGTACTGACTCAGTGTGTGAAGAAAAGGTTTGATGGATTCGTCAGATATTTTTTGGAGATTAATAGTTACTTTATCTTGAATTTGCTTTTCTAGTTCCTTAGCCCACTGATATCGTTCTTCAACTTCTTTTTTATCAGCTAGGGCGTGTTTTGTTCCAGCATATCGCCTTAAGACATCTTCAAATCTCTTTGAAAGAGATAACACTCCCCAGGGTCCAATACGTAAATCTGCATATCCACGAATTTTCATATTCCAGTTGTCAGATAAAAGTGCATCATGGGTTGATGATTTACTTCTCTTTTCCAGTATCTTAAAAACAGTATCACTGACTTCAATCTCTTTAACAATTGCTTCAGTTGCTTTATGTTCATCAGGTCCGTATTTTTTGATATATTCATCTTGGATTTTTTTATAAAAGGGGATCTTTTCTTGTTTTAAAAATGGAGAGTTATCTAGATTAAACTTAATAATGTTACCCATGTCGTGAAGAAGCAATGCTGTTATAACTATATCTCGATCAACTTCGTTTTTGTCTCTCCAGTGATCAATAAGTATTGCTCCAACGGCAGCAACTCGAATCATATGCTCTTGCAAATTGAGAGGAATGTTATATCTATTATAAATATCTTGAATATTCATGTTACTTTAACTCAGTATCTAGCTCTTCAAGAAGTTTTTTGGCGCGAGAGGAAACTTTAGCAGGTACTTTAATGGAAAAAACAACATACTCATCACCTTTTCTATTTGTATTTGGATACGGTACTCCTTGTCCTTGCAATCGGACGGTTGTACCAGATTGAGTCCCTGGTCTAACTCGCAACTTGACGGGCTGATTGATAGTCTCCACTTCAGCAACTGTTCCTAAAGTTGCATCAGTGAAAGAAATTTCTTTCTCTAAATAAATATCTTGACCTTGTCTTTTAAAATATTGGTGAGGTTTAACTCGCACCACAAGATCAAAATCAGCAAAACGGATTTGATTGTTGTCATCGACACCTGCTGGAATTTTAATTTTTTTTGTTTTGCCTTTAATGACAGTTTCTTTTTCCGTACCATGAACTGCTTCGTCAAACGTCAGTTGAATCTGATAGGCGTCGCGTGGCTTACTTCTTGTAGATCGACCGCCAAATGGCGATCTAAAACCAAAAAATTGTTCAAAAATCTCAAAAGGGTCTGAGAAATCACTCACATCGCCAAACGGATTACCCTCACCGCCATAACTTCGATACGTATAGGAAAAAGGTCCTTCTTGATAAGAAGTTTGACCAGCACCGGGGAATCCACCTCCTCGCTCAAAAGCATCTGAACCATACTGATCATACATCTCTTTTTTCTTCGGATCAGCGAGCACTTCGTAAGCCTTATTAACTTCTTTAAATTTTTCAGCAGCACCAGTAGATTTATTACGGTCAGGATGCCATTCGAGAGCTTTTTTTCGATAGGCAGACTTTATCTCGGCAGCTGAGGCATTTTTGGAAATACCCAAAACCTGATAGTAGTCTGCCATGGTGCGTTATTCGACAACTTCCCCTTCTTCAACGTCCTTTTTATCATCTTTTTTTGCATCATCTTTTTTTTCACCTGTTTCAGATGTTCCTGGTTGAGGTTGACCTTGATCTTGATTGTACATATGTTGACCGATTTTTTGAAGAGCTGCACTGAGATCTTTTGTTTTTTGCTCTATCTCTTCTTTGGTACCTTTTTCCAGAGTCTCTTTGAGTTCTTTGACTTTGCTTTCAACTGCTTCCCGGTCTTCTTTTGGTGCTTTTTCACCGACATCTTTTAATGATTTCTCAGACGTATAAATCAAATTGTCTGCCTGATTGCGTATCTCAATTTTATCTTTTTCTTTGGCATCTTCTTCGGCATGCTTTTCGGCTTCTTCCTTCATTTTTTCAATCTCGTCTTTAGTAAGACCAGTGGAACCGGTGATTTTAATACTCTGAGTTTTACCAGTAGCTTTATCTTTGGCTGTCACAGTCAAAATACCATTAGCATCTAGATCAAATGACACTTCAATTTGAGGCACTCCGCGAGGTGCCGGTGGAATACCCTCAAGAATAAATCGGCCAAGAGACTTGTTGTCTTTGGCAAGTGGACGTTCTCCTTGAAGCACATGAATCTCAACTTGAGTCTGATTATCTCCCGCAGTTGAAAAAACTTCTGACTTAGTTGTGGGAACGGTCGTGTTGCGAGTGATAAGCGGTGTAGTTACTCCACCAAGTGTTTCAACTCCAAGCGTCAAAGGTGTCACATCAAGTAGTACAACATCTTTTGTTTCACCGGTTAAAACTCCCGCCTGAATAGCAGCGCCCACGGCCACTACTTCATCTGGATTAACTGATCGATTAGGCTCTTTACCAAAAAACTTCTTCACTTCATCGATGATCTTGGGCATACGTGTCATTCCACCGACAAGAACCACTTCGTTAACATCTTTAACGTCGACTTTAGCATCTTTCATGGCATCTTTCACCGGACCAAATGTCTTCTCTACTAACGGTGAAATTAACGACTCAAGTCGTGCCCGAGATAGCTTCATCACCAAATGCTGTGGCTGATTATCTTTCACGGTAATAAACGGCAAATTGATCTCTGTCTCCATCGATGAAGATAGCTCAATTTTGGCTTTCTCGGCAGCATCACGAAGCCTCTGAAGAGCTTGAGCGTCCTTGCGAAGATCAATACCCTGCTCTTTTTTAAACTCATCGGCAATATGATCTAAAATAACCTTATCAAAATCATCTCCTCCTAAATGAGTATCACCATTGGTGGCTTTCACTTGAAAAACTCCTTCACCCAGCTCAAGAATCGTGATATCAAAGGTACCACCGCCTAGATCGTAAACTGCAATCGTGTGACTGTGTTGTTTATCAAGACCATATGCAAGAGCAGCGGCAGTCGGTTCATTAATGATACGTACGACTTCAAGTCCGGCGATCTCGCCTGATTGCTTCGTAGCTTGTCTTTGAGCATCGTCAAAGTAGGCAGGAACTGTGATGACTGCTTTCTCGATTTTTTCTCCTAAATAAGCCTCTGCATCTGTTTTAATCTTTTGCAAAATCATGGCCGAAATCTCTTGAGGAGTAAAAGTTTTTCCTTCGACTTCAACCACTGCCATACCATCACGTCCTTCTTTGATTGTATAAGGTAACCACTTCATATCATGTTGGACTGATTCATCTTTGAAGCGTCGACCCATCAACCGCTTAACCGAAAAAATAGTGCTTTTTGGGTTGATAACCATCTGACGTTTAGCTACGTCACCAACGATCCGTTTAATCGGATCTACAACTGAAGGGATAACGTTTCGTCCCTCTTGAGAGTGAATAACTTTGGGTTTACCACCCTCCATTACTGCCATTGCTGAATTTGTTGTACCTAAGTCAATACCAATTATTTTTGCCATAGTAAAATTTTAACTGATAAATGATTGAAAGTTCATGGTTTCTTTTTGGAAACTTTCACTTGGGCTGCGCGAATAACTCGCCCGTTTAATTCATAACCTTTTTTTATTATTTCAACAACTTCGTTATCTTTGTCACCTTCGACTAACTCAATTGCTTCTGCCTGATGAGGGTCATACGTCTTGTGCAAAATATCGATTTCTTTGATACCAAGTTCGCTGAGAAATCTCGTGAACTGGTCTTTGATCAGTTTCAACCCAGCATCTTTGACAAATACTTCTGCTTTCTCTAAATTGTCAATAACAGGCAGTAATTTTGTTGCGACTCTTGCCTGTATATGACGGTCCATATCAGTTTTCTCCTGAGAAATTCTTTTTTCAAGATTCTGATAATCAGCTAATGCCCTTAAGTATCTGGCTTTATATTCATCACGTTCTGCAGAGATTTTTTCAGTATCGTCTTTACTAGAATCTTTTTCTACTATCTGATTTGGGCCATTTTTTTTCTTATCGTCCATACATCATTACAAATCTTGTCCCTTCATGATTTCTCCTATTAGACTTGAGAAATACCTCACTTGGGGAATGATAACATCATAGTACATTCTTTTTGGACCGACCACTCCGATAATTCCTTTTGTTCGTGTGCCCGTAAACTCACCAAAAACACTAGCACATGACTCGAAGCTCGAGTCTCGAAAATCTTCTTCACCAAGCATACACATAATCTCATCTTGAGCTTTATAAAACTGTCTGAGGATGCCCTCCCAATAGGGAGCTTCATCAAGCAGTCCAAATAAATTTCGTGACAAATTAAGATCTAAAAACTCATCCTTGCCCAGTAAATTTCCGACACCAGAATAGTATACATCACCGTTCTCGGTCGTTGTGATCGAAAGTAGACCTGTTCGCTGTGCGAGAACTTTTGTGGCGTGGGAAAGTAATTTATGGAGTTCTTGTCGATCATCCCAAACACTGTTTTTGTAGGCAACCTCGTCGATTGTTGACAGTTCTTTCTCTTTCATTAAGTGACGGATATAAAAACGGAAACCCTTTGCAGATGGTATCCGACCAGAGGAAAAGTGAGATTTTGTCAGATAACCTTTTTTGGAAAGCTCAACCATCTCATTACGAATAGTGGCAGGTGAGACACCAAGCTTGTATTTTTTTTCAAGTATTTTTGATCCGACAGGCATACCGGCTTCAGTATGCTCCTGAATGATCGCTTTCAAAATATCTACCTGTCTTTGAGTTAAGTCTTCCATAATATATATTCGCCGTACCCATTAGCAATAGTTTAACAAGTCTGCTAATAGAAGTCAAGAGGCAATTGCTTATGAAACTGCTGCCTGTTAGAATATCAATTATCATGAATAACTTTCAAAGACAAAGCCAAGCTTTTTCCTCATCGCAACCATTAGTAGCGGACGTCAGTCTGTGGTTTCAAGATATTGTCAATCACGAAGATCCTACTGTTCCTCCTGTCAACTTAAGATATCAAATTGTTCTTAACTATACGTTAAATAAGCGCTTAACTGCCTATTTCGGAGCAAAATCATACATTCGTGAGGAAGTTTACCGCACAAAGAAAATTCCCCTAGATAATCAGCTGCAACATCATGGTGAGTTGATTATAGTTTCAACTGCAGGAAAATGGTTAAAAGGTCCGGAAGGTACTAGAGAAGTTACCACATTAACGCCAAAAGATAGAACACTACTTAAAGATGCGTGGAGCGCGTTACATAATGATACAAATACCGCAGAAACTAATACTGTCTTCAGAATCAGTGATATAACTAAAGAAAAATTTGCTCTTTTGCAATTGGATGAATCTAAGTTAGGCGTTTTTGGTTTATTAACCCGTACTCTAAAGGATTTAAAAAATGACAGCGAGTCCTTTGATGGAGAACTGCTCTATTCACCTGTAGAATATTATCGGACTGGCTACGAGTCGAAAAGACCATCGAGCAGAGAAAGAGCTTAACGATCTTTGACCCGATTATTATCAACAAGCCATTTCGCAAAATTTAAACGTTTTTGTCCTAAATTAACCTCTTGAGCTGCGTGATCTATAGACCCTTCTTTATCAATAAGTTTGCTTCGAAAGTTAATCAAGCGTTTTACTACCTCATCACTAAGATCAACTAGTGACTCTCCTTGTTCTTGACCAGATTGATCTTGCGGCAGAATGTCGTGAAGTGGTTGGAAAAAGTTTTCGTTTGCATTACCCCTGTCCTGTTCGGGCATAACAACTCGATTCTACTCCCGAAAGATAAACAAGTCAAGACGAATAATTTATGGTTTGCTATACTACCAAGATGTCAATCACATTTCGTCAAGCGGAAGTTTACTTTCGCTATCAAGTTGATAAGCCTACTGGAATTCCCAATACTCGCCTCATGATAAGTATTCCTCAGAATTGGCGCTATCTTGAAAATACTTGCCCAAGAAAATTCTATGTTTTTTTTGGCAGCTATAAATTTCTCGATAAAAATATACCGAAAGATCTCGCCATTGAACCAGAAGAGTTGGTTGATAATTCGCTTTTTGTTTTTGCATCTAAAAAAGTCGGTACCATTTATGTCCATTCGCGCTTGGAAGAAAACGATGCACTTGCCATCGATAATGGCCTTAAGTATCTGACTGATAAATATAAAGTCGAGCATGGAGAAATTAACCAGATGCCCTATGGTTTTTTTATGCGTCAGGACTCACATCATTCATATATGAAATTTCGAAGTTGGGTAAAAACGTATTCAAAACAATTTCAATACTGGAATACTATGCTCCGTGATAAACTTTTTGATCCTGATCAATTGACACTACTCAATCAAGAACCATACTTTTATACTCCGGAAATTTCATATAAAAACTTCATCCAGGGACTTGGTGAGGGTTCGCTTTCCTATCAAACGAGAAAATAAGGTATCATACGTATATGCTTATTGGCGCACATCAATCAATCGCCGGAGGATACGAAAAGGCACTTGAACGAATTACAGCTATCGGCGGTAATTGTCTGCAAATTTTCTCAGCGTCACCGCGCAGTTGGAACTTCGTGAAACTGTCTGAGGAAGCTAGTAATACATGGTATTCTGCACAAAAAAGATTATCCATACATCCGGTATATTTTCATGCTTCATACTTAATCAATCTTGCTTTTGATGGGAAACTTGGTCAACTGTCACGTAATAATCTGATCCATGAACTGAACATCGCTTCGCGTCTCGAAATCAAAGGAAGTATTGTTCATCTAGGATCATTTAAAAATGATATTCCCACAACAGCAAATAATGAACGCGGCGAGTCACATAAAATACTTGTCAATAACATCAGTGAAATTCTTGAAAAAACTCCCGATAGCACTGTATTTATCATCGAAAATGCCGCAACAAACAAAATCGGTAAAAACCTGCAGGAAATTTCACATATTATCAAGACAGTCTCAAGTGATCGACTGAAAGTTTGTCTTGATACCTGTCACCTGTTTTGCGCCGGCTATAAAATTTCCTCTGAAGAAGAACTTAATCAGTTTCTTGATATATTTGATGATCTAATTGGTATCAAGCGACTGGAAGTTATTCATACAAACGATAGTAAAGATCCGTTTGGATCTGGTCGTGATCGCCATGAAAATATCGGTATTGGTACTCTTGGTCTTGAGACATTCCAATTGCTTCTCAATCATCCAAATCTAAAACATGTACCATTTATTATCGAAACACCAGGATTTGACGACAAGGGTCCTGATAAAAAAAATTTAGATATTTTAAAAAATCTCTTATCCTAATGTGATTACATATCTAAAAACTGTACTGAGACCACTCCGAATAAAATCGGATGTAAATAAAAAAGATCTGAAAAAATTCTCAACTAGAATTCGTTCTAGTCACTTACTAATACGTGAGGAAAACCCACAAGACCATCTATGCACCTTCTATATTCCTGTTGATAAGAAAGACAAGAAACTTTATTTGGTTATCCACCGCAAGTCAGGGTTATGGATGCCACCAGGAGGACATATTGATAAAAATGAATTTCCTTATAATACAGTTCAAAGAGAATGTCAGGAAGAACTCAATTACACAATATTCTTTGACCAGATCGAATTTTTTAATCTATCAATCGACCCGATAGATAATCCTCTTCAACTATGTAAAGTTCACTACAGTTTATGGTACCTTGTTAATACTGGCCGTCAAAAATTTCACTATAACGAAGAGTCTTTGGACGGCCGATGGGTTACTCTACCCGAAGCACAAAAGCTCGTTGTCTTCCCAGCATACAAGCAACCAATTGCTTCGCTATCTTACTATCTTGGGATATAATATAGTCATGATTACTCTTCCGGATCATGTTACACAGATAATGGATACATTTAATAAACAGGGATACCAAATTTATTTAGTGGGTGGAGCTGTACGTGACCTCTTATTAGGTCGACAACTAGAAGAGAAAGAATGGGACTTTGCAACCGACGCGACACCTGAGCAGATTTTGCAGTTGTTTCCTGAGGGATTTTATAACAATCAGTTTGGCACTGTCGGCATTCCTGATAAAAAAACTAAAACAATCTATGAAGTCACAACATTTCGCCGCGAGTCAAATTACGAAGATCTGCGTCATCCTGAGAAAATCGAATGGGCCAAGACAGTTGAAGACGATCTCGCCCGTCGAGATTTCACCATTAATGCCATCGCCTACAACGGTAAAAAGTTAATCGATCCGTTTCACGGACAAGAAGATCTAAAAAACAAAGTTATTCGTGCAGTCGGTGATCCTGATAAACGTTTTCAGGAGGATGCTCTGAGACTGATGCGTGCTGTCAGAATTGCCGCAGAATTGAGTTTTTTGATTGAGGAAAATACTCGAAAAAGTATGGAACGGGATGCCCCTTTAATAACAAAAATTTCTTGGGAGCGAATTCGCGACGAGTTTTTTAAAATTTTAGCATCAGATAATCCAGCAGATGGTGTGTTATTTTTAAAAAGCACAGGTATCCTTGCCGGTATTCTACCGGAGGTGGATGTGTGTTTCACTATTCCTCAAAAAAGCCCGAAAAGACATCATATCTATGACGTTGGTACCCATCTTGTGATGTCATTAAAACATTGTCCTTCAAAAGATGTGACTACTCGTTTTGCAACTCTGCTTCATGATATTGGCAAGTCAACAACGTTCCGTCGTGATAGCGAAACCGGCTTAATCACGTTTCACAATCACGAAGTTGTCGGAACCAAACAGGTGCAGGCGATTGCTGATCGTTTTAAACTTTCCAAAAAAGAGACAGAGAAGCTCGTTACTCTTGTAAAATACCACCAGTTTACCGTTACTGAACTTCAAACAGACAAAGCAGTGCGACGATTCATTCGTCAGGTAGGAAAAGAGTATCTGGGTGATATATTGGCACTGCGCACCGCAGATCGCATTGGCTCAGGTGCTACACCAACATCTTGGAGACTTGATCTTTTTAGAAAACGTCTTGAGGAAGTCCAAAAAGAGCCATTTAAAATCACAGATCTTAAAGTTGATGGTACTGATGTTATGAAAACTCTCAACGTGAAACCCGGCCCGAAAGTCGGCGAAGTATTGAAGAAACTATTTGACGAAGTTGTTGAAAATAACGTAAAAAATGATCGAGAATCGTTACTTACCACATTAAAGAAAATCTAGGCGTTGTTTTTTTTCGTCTGCGATGGTACTTTCTCCTCCGTGCCCGGGAAATATTGCTGTTTTTTCCGGAAATTTAAATAATTCTTCCAATGAGTTTTTAAGATCCTTTTTGCTGCTATAAGAAAAATCATATCGTCCAATGGCGCCAGCAAATAACGTATCGCCTGTAAAGAGAATTTCTGCATCAGGGGAGTCGTGAAAGGAGTAACAAACACTTCCAGGAGTATGACCAGGCGTTGAAATCACATCAAAGTTGAAAAGTCCAATTTGTTGTTGTTTTACATTAAACGACGTTACACGCTGAGGTGGAAGAATGTGCGGTTCGTATCCCAAAAAATTTTTTGCAGTTTCTTGCAAACGCTTCAGCAGAAATAGATCTTTCTCATGAATATAAAATGGGACCTGGGGGAGTGCTGCCTGGATTTCCCCTACTGCCATCACATGATCAAAATGCCCATGGGTTGCCAGCAATGCTTCTACTACTAAACCTCTCCTTTGGACTTTTTCTAAAATAAAACTTGCATCATCAGCTGGATCAATTACCAAGCAACCATTCTCCTTAATCAACAAATAGCAGTTTGCCTGAAGCTGTCCTAGTGAAAATTGTAAGACATTCATAGATTAATATTATAAAATAAATAACCATGAATAACCAAGAGACTGCACGATCTTTAGACTCCCTCGACAGTCTAACAGAGTTTGAGAATCTAAGCGGATATACTGTCTCTCATATCAAACCCTCTGACTTCAAAATGATGACCAACATTCTTGATGAAACAGATCGTCTACAAGGTAATGATATCGACGGAATAAACAGTGCCTTTTTCGACTGGTTACAAACTTCAAGTACAGAGTGGTTGGATCATGATAGTCGACCGAGATATACCACAGATGCTTATGTCTGCCTTGCGGGTCTTGCAGTCAATGAAAAAGGGCAAGTTAAACTATTTCATTATCAGCCAGCTTTTTCTTCTATGCTTCTTCGGAACGAACTTTTAACAGGTGGAGCAATCGGTGGAATTGTGGGGTCTACACCATCATCATTTCATAAAAAGTACGGTACTGAATTTTTAGCGGCTTCGGGGATGGTTCCCCTGTATCCTGATTTTACCATCGAGGAACCAGATGAATTAAAGGACTGGATGCCATTTCATATTCTTATTGATCCCCAAACACAAAACATTTTTTATACATTCACCCCTGGAGAAGAACCACTCACTATTATTTAGAGAGTAAATTTTTTTTTAAAAAAATTATCTTTGTAATTTTTAAAGTCAAAAATCTGGGCGACTTCCCGATTAATTTTTTCTATGTGACCATAAAATTCTTCATCAGTGAAAACCTCCAACTGCAATTCTTCTAGTACTTTTTTTATTTCATTTCGTGTTTTCGTAACTTCCTTTTTTGATGACACCATTTTCTCAGCTTCAAATAAGTAATAAAAGCCTTTAAAAAGATCAACGAGGACAAACTCAATTGATTTATACCGATATACCTGTCTGACAACATGCACTTGCACTCCTTTTGTATATCCAAGCGCCGCAAATATCTGAACAAACGTGTCAAAGTCACCTTGCTTGCCTTTTATCGAAAGTTCTTTTCTTTCTTTATTGTCGCTCCAGTCACCCAGTTTAATCATGATTTCAGGAATTTTGTTGGTAGCACGAATTCTGATATCAGTGCTACGATTACGTATACCTTGACTTTTCATAAGAGTTGAATAATCTATAAAAAAACGCTCCTCAGTGGAAAGAAGTTTGGCCTGTTTTTTAAAAAAACTCTGAAGATTTCTAAACGTCATCTTTGTCAAAGGCCCTCGCAGCTCAACTTCGATATTTTTAGACATTTTTTAGATTATTTCTTGAAAAATTTTTTCTTTTCCAGCCAAACTAGAAGAGGAGTAGCAATAAATGGTGAGGAATAGGCGCCTGTTAATGTACCAACAAGCAATGCAATCACAAAAAATCTGATCGTTGAACCACCCAAAAGTATAAGAGCCACGAGCATGAACATGATCGTCGCTGAGTTATTGAGCGACCGAACCAGTGTTTCAGAAAGGGCTCGGTTAGCATCGTGTTCGATGTGACTCGTATCACCTCGGCGTATGTACTCACGGATTTTATCAAAGATGATAATAGTGTCATGAACAGAAAAGGCCATGTTTGTTAAAATAGCCGTCACAAAAAGCGTATCAAACTCAGCGCCAAAAAAGTGAGAGATCAGAGAATACGTACCCATAACCACGAGAAAATCGTGAAACATCGCCAAGATCGCAGCTACTGCAAACTTCCAGCCTTTAAAAGCAAAGCTCATATACAGAAGGATCCCGAATATTGCCAGGATCGAGGCAATGATGGTTTTGTGAATTGACTCTTTACCGATGGTTGGTCCGACGCTGTTAAACTGAAGCGTGGTTATTTGTGTACTGGAATCTTTTTGAAGAGCAGCTCTGATCTTCAACTCTTGATTGGCATCCATTGGCTCGGCTTTTAGCGATATTTGATCGCCGGATTTTCGAACATCAATCAACTTCAGCTTTTGTGTCTGGAACTCTTTCTTTACATCATTGGTGGTGACTTTCTGATCCACTCGATAATCGATAGTCGTACCGCCTGTGAAGTCGATCGAGTATATATATCCCCATCTAAAAATTGACAGTAATCCTGCGCCAATGACGATGGCCGAAATTGTAAAGTAAACCCAACGATACTTGAGAAAATTGATCATGGTTTTTTATAAAAAATATTGATGAGACGTCTGGTGATCACCACTCCTGTAAAAAGACTGGTCGCGACACCGATCGCCAACGTCAATGCAAATCCGCGTACCAACCCAAACTGTGGTAAAAAGTCCCAGTTTAAGGGATTAAACAGTATAAAAGCAACGATAAGTGTCGTAATGTTGGCGTCCTTGATGGCGTCAATCGCCCGACCAAATCCAGCGCGAATAGCACTATTCCACTCGCGACCGTTGCGCATCTCTTCTTTAATCCTTTCAAAAATGAGAATGTTTGAATCAACCGCCATACCGATAGAAAGAATAAAACCAGCCACTCCTGGGAGAGTCAGTACTACTGGTATTGCCCGGAAAATGAAAAATGAGATGAGTCCATAAATAATTAGAGCAGCACAGGCAATAACTCCCAATTTTCGATAATAAGTTATCATAAATAACATCACCATCAAGAGACCTGCTATTCCGGCAACAACGCTTTTTTGGACTTCAATAGCTCCAAGTGACGGACCAATATTTCTCTGTTCAACTAATTTAATCGGTAACGGGAGGGCGCCGGAGTTGATGGCAATGGCCAGTTTTTTGGCTTCATCAAGTGTAAAAGATCCCGAGATGACCGCATTGCCATCTAAGATCGGCTGTTGAACCACCGGAGCTGAAATCAAGAATTGATCTATAAAGATACCTAAGGGCTTACCGACATTTTTTGAAGTAATTTGACCAAACAACTTCCCTCCTGCCTGGGAAAATGTTAACGAAACTTGTGGTTTACCCGACTGTTGATCAAAAACCACGACAGCTTTTTTCACATCTCTTCCTGTTAGACCACTGTCTTTGGTCGGAAACGCCAGGGCGGCCGCGGTGGTGCCAATTTTTGCCTCAGAAGTACCTTCTTCTTTAAATGTCAATTGGGCTGTTTGCCCAATAAGGTTGACTGCCTCGGCGACATTCGAAATACCAGGGAGATCAACGGTGATCCGATACTGATTACCTGAACGAATTGTTTGCACCACTGGCTCGGAAACGCCAAACATATTGACTCGACGTTCAATAACATCACGAGCTGAATCAAGCGCCGACTGTAGATCGGCAAATAGCACCTTCGACGTATCCACGTTAAACACAAGATGACTGCCTCCTTGAAGATCAAGACCAAGATGGGTCCTGAACTCCTTTTTGATAGAAGTAGTACCTACTTTGAAGTCGAGTTTTAACGAGGAAGGCAAACGCAAAGCTACTGGTTTTTTACCCACTGGTATTGTAATTACAGCACTCTTTTCAGGTAGATCTGCCCATATCAGAACAAGCAGACAAAGTATAACTACCAATACTTTTATGAATGATTTCATTTCAAAAGTTCATCTTCGCTCCCAACTAACATGATTTTTGGCTGTTTAAGAAACTTCCAGATAAAAGGATCATTGTTTTTTTTACGGAAAGCTAGTTCTTCTTCGGTCATGACAGTATAGTTGATCTCCCGGCCAAAACTTTTTTCAGCTTCAGAGACAATAACAACAATCTCGGCAACGACGATCACACCGACAAACAAAAGATAAATTTCGTCCTCTTTGATCTCCAACCGCTTTACATACTTGTTTGACATGGCGATAAACTTAACTTTGCCGATTTTCGGTAGATTTTTATAAAACTCCTCAGACAACGGCAGACTTTTGGCAAAAATACGTAAAAATTCATCAAAGTATATGTAGTGACGATTTAGCGAGTAAAAAACTTTGTTTAATCGTTTCTCGCGAAATAGCACTTTCCCTTCAGTTAAAATATCGAGTTCGCGCTTAACTGCATTGACTTCTTCATTGACTTCGCGAACAATTTTACGAAGATAGTAATTTTCGTTGATATTATGAAAAAAAAGCGCCAGAATTTTTCGCCGAGTTTTGGACGGAATGATATGTTGCAGCATGTTTAATACGTCACTTTATTTCCAATAGGCAGTACTTCGACAAAATCCTGTCCTCTGACAAGCGACACTTCCTTACCACTTTGATCATAGAAGCGTATCATTGTGGTCTCGTCGATCTTCTTCCAAGTACCTTTGATGACATTGCCATCCTGGAAAACAAGCGCGTCACCTGAGCCGATTATACCATATAAAAGATGCTGACCGTTCTCATATCCGTCATTGACCGGAGTCTCTTTGGCAAATGCAACTATGACGTTTTTGGATGTAAGTGGTTTACCCGTGTTTTTATCAAGATGTGGTTGACCACCATTTGATCTGACATAGCTATTGCTCTGCGGATCGTAGTTCCAGGCAACCTGAAAATTAGAACTATCCGCAGTACTCCAGAATCCAAAGTTAATCTTACTAGTAGTACCTCTTTCTGATTGTTTCGCATCATCCTTAAACTTCCAGCCGGAAAATTCTTTATCCCACGAGACGCCATCAGTATCTATGTTTGTTAATTTACGATTGTTGGCAGCGTAAGTCCATAATTTAGTTGTCGAGGTATACATTGTGTGCTCTGTGGCACGATTGGGCAATCTGTCTGGATCACGATAAAAATTTGGGAATGGCACTGAAAACTCATTCATGTCGTTGTAGTTGGCCCATCCAAGATCACTCAACTCGCCCAAAGCATTAGCCGGTCCGTCTGTATTAGCGCCGCCGACATGGGCATAGAGAGGATGATCACCATATCCTTGAGCTAATTTTATGAAATAGATTCTTGCGGAGCGAACAGGACCGACATACTGGGCATCACGGCAGTAAAAAACACTCATGAATCGTGTAATACCACCTTCGGCAACAATCTCGTATACGTTATCAGCTGATGATAAACCAGATTGGGGACGGGCCTCTGGATGATTTTCAACCATGATGATCAGAGGTCGACGTTTTTCCCATTTGGTTTTTTGGGACTTAGGATATTTTTGACCGTTTAAAGGACAGGTTTCAGTGGTTGGTTCACTCGGGTCGATGTAGTCACTATTGGCTGTATTCGTCGAGGGAGCCTTGTAAGCGGTTTTTAACTTGGGCCCTATCTGACCTCCGGAAACTATAGTGAATGAAAGAAAAATAGAAACAATAAAAACCACAAAACAGATTACATAAGCTAATTTTTTGTTCATATAGAGATACTTTTTTTATAACTGAAACCAATGTTATCCAATTGTAACTTCTTTACAAATTGCTGTCAATATGATTGAATATGTTCTATGCCGCAAAAAACCCGCCGTGAAAAAATCGAGGCTGCTCAAAGACGACAGTATCGCCTGATTATGAGAAGCGAACCTGTTACTCAACACGTTGGCTCCGAAACTCCAGTAGTAACCCCCACATTTGAGCAAACAGAGACGGTTTCGCCTATGGCTCGCTATTTAATCGGGGACCTTCGCAAAAGCATTCTGTTGATATTAGCTATATTTGCGCTTGAATTTTTCCTTTATTTTGTTAGGATTGGTAATCATATCTGATATGACAAGGAGGTGATAGTATATGACAACAATGTATTGTGTAAAATGTAGAGCAAAAAGAGACGTCGCAGATCCAGAGCACGTCACTATGAAAAATGGTAAACCTGCCATGAAGGGTAAATGTCCAGTTTGTGGTACAGGCATGTACAAAATTGGTTCCTCATAAGTCTTTTTGTTTTTCGAAAAACAAACACCTCCGGGGCTCAAACGAGTTTCCGGAGGTTTTTTAAAGAAGCTTAAACTCCTCAACTTTCTCGTAAACAGGAGTTTTACCGGAGAGTATACTTTGAAACAAATAAATGCTTTTTACAGAAAACTCGATATCAACAGGTAATTTCTCCATTTCATTTCTGAGCGTAAAATACTGCTGTTTGGATGATAGGGCAGAGCGACTAAGAGTCAGATGGGGAACAAACTTTTTTTCAGGTAAACTCAAATCGTCTCGGAGTCGTTTCGCAAGCTCCTCAAGAGTTTTTTGACGCCGAAAATTCAGATACAAAAGAATTTTATGTTGAACAAATGAGTCAAGATCACCTGAGTACATCTGAAAGGAAGGAATGTCATACATAAGATCTCGAATCCGCTCTCCGATCTCTTTCTCTTTATGAGTCTCACCAAAAAAATGTATTGTGATGTGAAAATTTTCGGAAGTTACCCAGTTGAAACCGGGATGTTTATTACGCAAAGGAAGTAGTTGATCGTCAAGCTCTTTCTTCACCGCTTCAGGGAGATCAATTGCCAGGAAAAGTCTCATAGAGTTTACGAATTGCTGTACTGGAGAATGGTTGAATAGTACTAGTAACTTCTTTGACAAGAGCGCCAACATGTTCGGCCTGACTTCTTTTTAAGGTAATATTTTCATCACCTTCTGACGTCGCTATCACTTTTGGTTTTATCGTTTGTACAACTTCCAGATATTCCTCATACGTTTTCAAATGGGGAAGCAGAACGACTAAATCAACTTGCATAAGCGATGCGACGATTAAAGCTCGCTGAGACTGGGTATGAACCGGTGTTTTTTGTTTATAGTGATTAATAAACTCGTCTGACTCAAGAATAACTACAAGAAAGTCTCCCTGACGTTTAGCAAGATCGAGAAATACCAAGTGTCCGAAGTGAAAAATATCAAAACAGCCACCCACAAGTACTATTGATCTACTTGGTAATTTATTTTTTACATCGGCTAATGTGGTAATTTTTTCAGATGAAAGAAGGGTAGTTTCTCGTACTTGCATTTTAACCATTATACTATATTGATATGAGTATCAAAACAGAAGAGTCATCTGATGAACCTAAGATTCTTATTGTTGATGAAGGTACTCGCCTAGCAAGTCTTCTGAGAGCGCAATTGACAAAGCATAACAACGATGTTTTTGTATCACCTCGAGCACCAGAAAATCTTCATACTTTTACCTGGGTTTTTTTAATTCATCAAAAACTCTCTGAAGTAAAAAAACTGACTGCACAAACAGACCAATCACTTAAAAACTGTGTATTGATTTTTTTTGATCATAAAAAACAGACAGAACAGCTGTCAGTACAGTTAAAAAATACTCACAAGGATCTAAAAATCATTTTAATAGACGATCCTCATGACATTGATATAAATGATCTTGAGAAAATTTTCTGGTTTTCATTTTCAAAGAGTCACGAAAATTTTCTCCACCTGAGAAATGAAAGAAACACAGAAAAAAAGGAGATTACCAGAACACATTTTTATCTGAAATTACCTCATATTCGTCTCAAGCCCAAAATGATCCCCATTTTGATTCTTTCACTTCTTCTTATCCTTCATCTTCTTTTTATTCCCCCTTTGATTTTTGCTTCGCTCAACATTTATAAAGGAGCCCATGCAATTATTGATCGTGATGGTACAAAAACAGTCCTTTACACAAATAATGCCCAAAAGTTAAATCATATTAGTAAAGTACTTTACGCATTAGCACGACCAACACTTTCTTTATTTTCTCTATCTTCAGCAACTGATAATCTGTTTCAAATTAACGAAACCGCTGTCAGTATCCTTCAGGAATCACAAAATTTATATCAAAAAACCCAGTCCATCATGACGCTGATTTTTAAAAAACAAAAAACTGCTGAAGAAATTGAGGCAATACGAGGACAAAAAAAGCTACTCAGTAATCAGATAGATTTACTTGAACCAAAAATCGAGTTTCTTCAGGAGAAGTTACCTCAAATTCGCACGTTGAATCCGATTCGGTCAAGTCTTCAAAAAACCCTTGACGCGATCCAAGTCATACAAAAATTTATTCCTTATTTTGACAGTATATTTGCCAAGGATGGAAAAAAAACCTATCTTTTACTTTTTGCCAATAATATGGAGCTGAGACCAGGCGGCGGTTTCATCGGCTCGTACGGATTAGTCAATGTCGCCAACTACACGATTGACGACATAAAAATCTACGACGTCTATGACGCTGATGGTCAGTTAACAGAACATATTGATCCACCAGAACCAATCCGTAATTTTCTACAGCAACCAAACTGGTATTTAAGAGACTCGGCATTTTCGCCGGACTTTTTAACAAATTTTAACCAGGCAAAAATTTTTCTTCAGAAGGAAATTGGGTTATCTGAAGTTGACGGAGCCGCTTTAATTACAACAACAACGATTCAAAATCTGCTTGGAGCTGTTGGAGAACTATACGTCCCTGACTATAATGAGAAAGTCAATAAAGATAATTTTTACCTGAAGGCTCAACTGTACGCTGAAAAAGATTTTTTTCCTGGGTCCATTCAAAAGAAACAATTTCTCGGCTCAGTCACAGATCAACTCCTCATTCAACTGGAAAACTCAGTCTCTCCGACCGCTCTTCAAGCTTTTAAGAAATCACTTGATGAAAAACAGATAGTACTCCAAATGAATGATGCCGCGCTGCAGCGAACCATTGACTCATATTACTGGTCGGGACGGGTAATTGAACCAGCCTGTACCAGCGCCGACCTTAGTGAAAATTGCATCACAGATTATCTTCTCCCATATGACGCTAATTTAGGAGTCAACAAAGCCAACTTTTTCGTGAAGCGATCTCAAAAAATGAAAGTTATGTTGAAATCAGACGGCTCAGTCGAAGATGAATACACGCTCATTTTGCGAAATGAAGCAACAAGCGATGTTTTTCCTGGCGGCACATATCGAAACTACTTACAGATTGCTCTGCCAAAAGGCGCCGATATTGCCTCAGTCACCAAAAATAACTCGCTCGTCGAACACATGGATGTAAATGAACAAACTTATAAGACTATCGGTCTGTATGTTGAAGTGCCTCCCCGAAAACAAGCTGTAATTACTGTCTCCTATCATCTGCCACAAAAATTTCAGACAGGCAAAGGTCAGTACCAACTGATTGTTCAGAAACAAATCGGCTCAGCCAACTCAGATTTGCAGATTGATCTTGAGATGCCAGGTACATATCACATCAGCCGTAAAAACTATGCTGGTGTTGTTAAAGATGGGGCAATCGTATATAATACATCTTTATCGGCTGATAAAATTTTCTTAGTCGAACTTATCAAAGAATGAACACACAACCAAAAGATAAAAAAACTACCTTACAAGCCACTAAACGAGATGTTGTGGGTAAAAAAGTTAAACAACTTCGCAAGACCGGTCAGATCCCGGCTAACATTTTTGGCCCTCAATTTAAGTCAGTCTCGATATCCATCCAGATGAAAGATTTTTTTCATGCTTATAAAGTTGCACGAGAAACAGGTATTGTATACATAGATCTTGATAAAGAAAGCATCCCTACTCTTATTAAACATGTTCAAAGAGATCCTATCACAGATAATCTTTTTCACGTTGACTTCCGAAAAATTGACTTGAAACAGAAAATTGAGACCGTTGTACCAGTTCAAACAATCAATGATTCAGAAGCAGTTATGGTAAAAGGTGGCGTGCTTCTTATTCAAGCCAATGAGCTGATGATCGAAGCTCTCCCTCAGGATATTCCGGCTCACATTGAGATAGATATATCGGTCCTGAAAGATCTTGGACAAGAAATTAAAGTCAAGGATCTGAAGAAATCTGCAAGCTACGAAGTGAAAGAAGATCCAGAAAGAACCATCGTCTCAGTCATTGAGCACAAGGAAGAAAGCACGGAGACTCAAACAGCTACAACCGGCCCAGAAATTATTACTGAGAAGAAAGTAGAAGGCGAAGAAGGTACCCCAACCGAAGCCGGTAAAGAAGAAGCTAAACCTGCCGAAGAAAAAACCGAAAAACCAAAAGAAGAAAAAAAATAATTCCTTACTTTATAAGATAGACTCTTGACAATCTCCTTGACTGGAATTATTGTTATAGTATGCGCGTAGACTGGAATAGGAGTTTTTCTGAACTCACATCACTTCTTATTTTGTTACTATTATCACTCATTGCCGTTGGCTTAATTCTCCTTGCCAACCAAGCTCGACAAGTTTCATCTTATAGTAATTATAGTAATGCTACCATACTTCGGTAAATATCGTTAAACTGTTTGTTAAAAGAGTCCTCTTACGTTGCTTTTCGCCTCAGGTGTGATACAATAATAAGATATGAGTATTGTTAAAAGTGAGTTTGCCTTAGCCCTGAATCAAGTCGCTTCCGAGCGCGGCATCTCAGCCGATGAAGTAATTGAGTCAATTGAAGCAGCCATCCAAGCTGCCTATAAAAAAGAGTATCCTGATAAAATTGAGGAAGAAATTGACGTAAAAATCAGTAAAGACAATGGTGAAACAAAAATATTGAAAGATGGTGCCGACATCACACCTCCTGGCTTTGGTCGAATCGCTGCCCAGACTGCCAGACAAGTTATTCTCCAGAAAATCCGTGAAGCCGAGAAAAAAACCGTCATTTCTCATTACAAAGAACATGTCGGTAGCCTCATTAAAGGTCGAGTCATCCGCTATGATGGTTACAATGCCTATGTCGATATTGGTAAAACTGAAGCAGTTCTCCCGAAAGAGGATCAGATTCGCAGCGAAAAATATTCTGTGAATACTCAACTTATTTTTTACTTGAAGGAAATTGGCGAGGATAAGTTAGGTCATTCAAGAATAGTCTTGTCACGTTCTTCGCCTGAGCTGATTAAAGAACTTTTTAAACGCGAAGTGCCAGAGATCGCATCAGGCACAGTTGAGGTGAAGAAAATCGTGCGTGAGCCGGGTGAACGGGCCAAGATTGCTGTATATAGCAATCAAGGCGGTGTCGATCCTGTGGGTGCCTGCGTCGGTCAAAAAGGCGTTCGGGTACAAACAGTTACCGATGAACTAGGCGGCAGCGAAAAAATCGATATCATCCAGTGGAACAGAGACGTGAAAATCTTTTTAATGGCTGCTTTATCACCCGCCAAAATTCAGTCTGTGACCATTGATGAAGAAGGAAAGAAAGCCTCTGTACAAGTTGAAGAATCTCAAGCACCATTGGCCATTGGGAGAAATGGTATTAATGTGAATCTCGCCTCTCGCCTAACTGAGCTTGAAATTGATATTGTCCAGTTAAAGACAGAAACAGCGGCCGAACCAGAAAAACCAGTCACTGAAGAAGTTGTTCGATCCCCCGCAGAACAACATCAAACACCTCCCGAATCTACTGAAACAGCTGAAGTAAACACAACCGAAATCACCAAAGAAGATAAATAATTGGGTAATTTTTCCTATGAAACCAAGACCACCGGTAGTCACCATTTTAGGACATGTTGATCATGGCAAAACAAGTTTGCTTGATTATATTCGTAAAAGTCGTATCGCCGCTCGTGAACATGGCGGAATCACTCAGCGAATTGGTGCTTATGAGATAGAAACCGGTATAAAAGGGTATCCAACTTCTCGCATCACTTTTATCGATACTCCCGGCCATGAAGCTTTTTCCAAACTAAGAGCTCGCGGCGCCAACGTAGCCGATATTGCTATTCTTATCATCGACGCCAAAGACTCGCTTATGCCTCAGACAATAGAGTCGATTGCACATATCAAAAATGCCAAGATACCTGTTATCGTCGCTATAAATAAAATGGATCTTCCAGACGCGAATCCTGATAAGGTAAAAAGTGATCTTCTAAAGTACGAAATTGCCACAGAAGACCGAGGTGGTAATGTGCCTGTTCTCCCTATTTCAGCCAAAACCGGCCAAGGAGTAAATGAACTTCTGGAAACAATTCTTCTTTTGGCATCAGAGAAATCGTTCCAGTTTAACCCAGAGCATGATCCACAAGCATATATCATTGAAGTGAACAAGGACAAACGTGGAGTGGTCGCAAGTATCGTCATGAAAGACGGTACATTACGTATCGGTGACACCGTCTATGCCGAAGATAAAAAAGCGAAGATAAAAGCCATGACTGATGATCTGGGTATACATCAAGTGGAAATTTTTCCGTCATCACCAGCTGAGGTGTTGGGTTTCACCGAGATGCCCGAAGTCGGTGCTCTTATTACCAAAACTGTTGGCGAAACTAGAGCAGTTCATCATGTCGAAGCTGTACCCGTTGATGACCCGCTGGCTTTCCTGCAAGAGAAACCCGAAGATAAACGGTTGTCTGTGATTGTTAAAGCTGATTCCCAGGGTTCACTGGAAGCCATAACTAGTTCCCTAGCTGCAAACGAGAATATCACGATTGCCCTGGCTGCTGTTGGTGACGTATACCGTTCAGACGTGTTTTTGGCAAAAACTACCCAGTCCATTATTGTAGGTTTTTCAACACGCATGGATGCGGAAACAACCGATCTTGCCAAACAAGAAAAAGTTATCATCAAAACTTATTCGATCATATACGAGTTGCTTGAAGAACTTCAAGAGGTTTCAGACCTTCTGAAAGAAAAAGAACTGGCCCAAAAAAACCTCAAAGGTGAAGCTCGTATCCTAGCAACATTTATCATTGAAGGTGAAAAGATCTACGGTGTGAAAATCGTCAAGGGTAAAATCAACTTAGCTGATCAACTGGAAGTCCACCAGGACAACACCTTGATTGGTAAAACGAAGCTTGTAAGCCTAAAAATCAGGGCAAAAGCCGTCCAGGAGGTCAAAAAAGACCAGGAAGCAGGCATGGTTTTCAGCCCGCCGCTTGACATGAAGGTGGGTACTGTGGTAAAATCTATCTTATAGTAATATGAATCCTACACAAGATGCCACGCGTCAAATCGCCGATATTATTCAAAAAAGAAACTCCGGGCTTATTATACTGCCCCAAAATCCAACAGTCGATGGCATTGCTTCAGCTACCGCACTTTATCTGGGTCTTTCTAAACTTGGTAAAAATCTATCTATAGTATGTACTTCTCCAGTTAAAAGTGATTTAGCTGCCGCTGACAAAATTCAGACGAACTTTGCCACAGGTGGAGATAACTTAGTCATCTCATTTCCCTATACTGAAGGAGCTGTTGACAAGGTAGAGTACGGCGGTAATGAAGGGAATTTTTTTAATATTATTGTTGTCCCCCATGCTGGCGCTGCCAAACTTGATCCGCAAAAAGTGCAGTATTCATATACCGGTGGAAAGATCGACTTTATTATTACCATCGATGCCCCAAACTTCCGTAGTTTAGGCCAAATATATAGTGACAACCAGCAAGAATTTAATGGTAAAACTATCATCAACATTGATAGACATTTAGTAAACGATATGTATGGCATGGTTAACTTTGTTCAAAAAACTAGCTCTTCCACTTCTGAATTGATCCTAAAAATATTACAGTCACTCCAAGTTGAACTTGATCGAGAAATGGCAACTAATTTGTATGCCGGCTTAGCAATTGCGACTGCCAACTTCACCTCATATGCAGTAAATGCTGGTACATTTGAAACTGCTGCTTTACTTTTGAAACTCGGCGCAGTGAAAAAACCATTACGTCCTGCTGCCGGAATGGGTATCAACCAACCGCCAATGAGTTTTCCTAGTATCCCAGGTATGCCTGCTGATATGAGATCATCTCTCCCGCCTATACAGTCACCGTTACCAAGACGTCAACCAAGCGCCGGTTTTCCCACAAGTCCGATTCGTGGTGAACAAACGACACCGCTTGAGGATATTGAAGACGAACCAGATGATCAAGAAGACATGAGCTCAGCTCCCCAAGATTGGTTAAAACCTAAAATCTTCAAAGGCGGCGGACTGATTTAAATAGACTCTTCTTTTTTTTCAAATAATCCTGCCGGAACTGTATCTTCTTGATTAATCTTATCAATTGACTTCAGAAGTTTATTTGTACGAGTTTGATTAACAAGCGCATACTGATCAGATAACGAATGTATTCTGTCACCGATTTTCATAAACTCTTCATTGTACTTTGCAAACTCCAGTTCAAATTCTTTGATCTGGGTAATAATTTTTTGAACATTATTTTGATAGCGGAAGTTATCATAAGCCTGACGAACAAGTCGCAATATGGCCGTAAAACTAAACGGACCGGCAAAAACTACTTTTTGTTTCATGCCGTCAGTCCAGAGACTGTTCATTTTGTCATAAATAAAAGAAAAAATCATTTCATTAGGAATAAATAAAATCACAAAATCAACTGTGTTATCTTGAGGATTGATGTAGTTTCGGGTAACAACCTGTTTAATTTTTTCCTTGACGTCATGTTCAAACGCTTTCAGTCTATCTTTTCTAGTAGCTTCGTCTGTTGATTCTGCCAACTTTTGCAGATTTTGATAGGGAAACTTAGAATCAACGTTTATCTTCACTTTGTTTGGCAGATAAATCGTAAAGTCAGGCCTGCTCTGACCGTCAGAAAGAGTTTTATTGAAGTCATAGTCTACTCCTTTGACAAAACCGCTCATTTTCAGAAGATCCTCAGCCACTTTTTCGCCAAACTGACCGCGCAGCTGGTTGTTTGAAAGCAGTTTATTCAGATTTTCTGTTGTTGTTGATAGCCTGTCGGTGATTTTTTGCTGATTTTCTAACTCTTTTTTCAACGCGTGAAATGAACCAATGCGCTCACGTTCAGCTTTTTCCAGATCATCGCTACTCGTTTTCAACTCTTCATGCAACTGCCGCACCAGTTTCTCAATCGCTTCTTTTTTATTGGACAGATCCGTTTTTATATCGTCTTTTTCGGCGCGCCGCAGCTCTTTATCATCCTGGATAACATCTCGGATGCGAGGAATGATCACGGTCATCATTAGAAAGACCAGAACAGCCGAAACGATAAGCGACGTGACAATGGCTGTGGCAAACATACCTTCATTATATCAATTTACGAGGCTGAAAAATGGTACAATGAGTGGTTTATGAAGATCATCTATAAATCTGTCATTCATCCTCAGGATCAAGTCACAGGTCAATCCATTATTGAAACCGTTTTAAAAAAACGTCAAATCAAAGATATCGATGCTTTTCTTAATCCGCCCTCACCAGTAACTATTCAAATATCAGATTTTGGTTTTAAAAAAGAGATCAAAAAAACTCTGTCCACCCTGGAGAAAATTTTAAAAAATAAAAAAACGATAGTGGTTTACACAGATTATGATGCTGATGGCATCACAGGTGGTGCCATTCTCTGGGAAACACTTCACCATCTTGGGTTTCTAGTAATGCCGTATGTACCTCACCGGCAGCATGAAGGATATGGATTCTCAATAACTGGTATAGATAATGTGAAAAAGCAGTTTAATCCAGCACTTATCATCAGTGTCGATCACGGCATCGCCGCAGCTGATCAGATTGCTTATGCTACCTCACTGGGAATACCGATTATCGTCACCGATCACCACATGAAACAAAAACAAATTCCCTCAGCCCAAGCAATTTTTCATATACCGGCGCTTTCAGGATCTGGCGTCTCATATTTTTTCTCCAAGATGATTTTTGATCATTTTAAGAACTCCCCGTTTATTAACAAAAAAAAGATCGGCGAACTGGAAAATCATTTCCAAAATGACTACACAGCGCTTGCTTCAATAGGAACTATCGCCGACTTGGTGCCGCTTGTCGGACCCTCAAGAAGCATCGTGAAACATGGTCTGGCAGCCTGCACAAGAACAAAAAGAATTGGACTAGTTGAAGTCATCAAACAAGCCGGTATCAGTGACCGGAAAATCACTCCATACGAGATCGGCTTCATTATTGCGCCTCGTATTAATGCTATCGGTCGCCTCGAACATGCAATAGACGCGCTGCGACTTCTGTGTACTCTCAATTATGAGAAAGCGTATCAATTGGCTGGTAAAGTGGGAAAACTCAACGTTGATCGGCAGGATATGGTAAAAAAAGCCGTTGCCGAAGCTCAACTCATGGTTGGGAAAATGAAAAAAATTCCAGCTATTATCATACTGCAATCTGACAGTTGGCACGAAGGCATCATTGGGCTAATTGCTTCTCGAATCGCCGAGCAGTACTTTCGGCCGACTATTATTATGACCAAAAGCGACAGCTACTATAAAGGTTCGGCTCGCTCGATACCCGTTTTTCATATTACTAATGCATTAACAGGTGTCAAAGAGTTATTATTGAGTGTCGGCGGTCACCAGCAGGCAGCCGGATTTTCCATTGAAACAAAAAAAATTCCCCGGTTCGTGAAAGCAATCGGAATAGCCGGTAAAAAGGAACTTAAAACAAAAGATTTAGAACGTGTTATGGAAACTGACTTTAAACTGCCTCTTGAAAAAATCAACGTGAATATCGCAAAAAAACTCGAAGAGCTTGAACCTTATGGTATGGGTAATCCCCAAATTACTTTTTATAGTGAAGCGAAAATTCTTGATATTAAACCATTTGGCAAAAAAAAAGATCATCTGAAAGTGTATTTAGTGGGACGGGAGGAAAGATTTTATCCAGTCGAACTTATCTCGTTTGGTGGTACTGAAAAATGGCCAAGTCTCACACCTGGACAGAATGTTGAAGTAGTTTACCAAATCGAAGTCGATCGGTGGGGAGGCGACGAGAAGCTGCGGGGAAAACTCTTACATATCCAAGGGTAGTTTATTACGATTTTTATTCCTCTCAACATGTCTTAATACGTTACTTGTCTGCGCATAAATACTTGGAGGATAATCCGCTTCATACTTTGAGATCATGCCTTTTAACGAGAGATTCGGATGGGTCATTGGAGCGATCATCCTTCGTAACGCATAGTTTTGATCATCACCTAATTTCTCTAGCAGTCCTTGAAATTCACCATTAGTCTGAGCGTCAAGCGTCAGGATAGGATAAAAGTTAAACTCCGCGTGTGAATGTTGCCCTGTCGCTTTTTCTGTTAGTTCAAGTATAAATTTTCTTCGAATAATTCTGTTACCGTTTGATCCGGCTCTTTTACCGTGAGGACCTGCTTCATTTTTTTCTTCTGCAACATATGTCAGTAATTTATCAAACGTATTTCTATCATTAATTATACGAACTTCGTATTTTTCACTAAAAAGATCTTCAGCGTTGGCGTAGAAATGATTGATCATTTCATTGATCGCCTCAATTTTATATTCAGGTTGCCAACCGGATAACGTGTCACAGCCATTAACAAGAGCAACGTTATACGAATAGACATCATGAATCTCATCTACGGGTGTTTCTAAACTTTTTCTTAAAAAAGAAGCAAACGTTTTTTCGGGTTTTTCATCTACAATAACTTCTTGATCTCCTTTTCCTCGATGAAACAACATTTGTTGGATTTGCTTCCCGTCAACTGGTAATGTATATTGCTGACTATGTTTAATCCCGCCAAAAACGACCTCAACCAAACTTTGAAACATTTCATGATTCTGTTCCATGGTGAGCTCTCTGTATTCTGGATAAATGCTCATTCCTTTCAACATATAGGCTATACTTCTGGCAGCTTCGAAGCGGGTATATTGTAGGACTAACGGATCTACATCCTTAAATGGTAAAATTCCTGTTGCTAATATAAAAAGTTTGGCGAAGTTAGCATTTTGGACTTCGTTGATCAAACGATGAAACTGATTATTATTAGCCAGTACCGGATTTGCCGCCAACGACTCGTCAACCATTGAACTTAACATCCGATTGACTTCTCCTCTTATACCTTTAACTTCTTGTAAATTAAGGCCGAATTTTTTAGCAAATTTTGAAGACATTTTTTCAGCTAAACTTTTTTCAAAATCATTTTTCATCAAAAATAAATCTTCTCTCGTATACAGTTCATGAATTTTTTCAAATGTTGCTTGAGACTGTTGACTATCTGACGACTGTTCTTCTAGTGTTGAAAAAAACCCTTGCAAACTCAGATCGGACTTAATCGCTTCTTGAAAAGAATCGCGAAACGTATCTCTTAGAAATCTCATTGTTCTGATGACTGAATACGTTGACTCAGCCGGCATAGTTGAAAAGTCTTCACTGGTACGATCGGCTATCACTTGGGCAAAATATAAAATGTCTTTACCCAACCAATATCCTAGATTTTTCTCCAAAGGAGTATCTCCAGAATTTCGTCTATTTTCTTTTTCATATTCTCGGAAACTCCGCATGGAGTCTTCGCGTTTCAAAATTGTATAAGCTCTCAAAATTTCATCTTTATGTGCTTCATCAAGAACCTTGATCGGGTCCTGAGTGTAAGTTAATGCACGAATACGATTGATGATCTTAAAAAGATTTCTTTTTATTGTTATTTCTCGCAGTTCAAGATTTTGACAAATGCTTTCTAGGGCAGCATTCTTTTTATTTACTTGCTCATTGTCTTGTTTGACATCCGACCTTTCACCAATGACAGAACTACCATAGATATGTGTTGGTTTTAATCCTTTTATTTCTGCAATGGTGTCCTCTGATGTTAGATACTCAAATCCTTCTACTGTTTTGTTTGGATCAATTAAGCGAATTTTTCTTCCTTCAGCACTACCTACTTCCATAACGTTTAAGGAAGCGCGCCTTTTATCCCAGGAATTCGAATCTAAGATAGTAAACTCAAACTTTTCCGGCGCTGTATATAAAAGAGCTTGGCTTTTATCAGCTTCAGCAAAACCATTGGGTGACATTGATGTCTGTGAGCTTAACACGCGAAGACTGCCGTCAAAAACTTTTTCATGGGGATCTTTAAGTTGTTCACTAATAGGTGTTAAGATCTTTAACCTAGTATTCTTATTGTCCCGCTTACTAAGGAAAACTACATTTAAGAAGGAAATCTCGCTTGGTTTTTTTTCTTCTAATTCTTGTTCTATCACTTCACCTGGCCGTTTCACCACCGGGTAAACACGTACCAAATCAACAAATCTTTGCGAAGGAACTACTTCGTTAATCGGTTTAGTGAATTGTTCTTGGTATAAAACTGCTTCTTTACTCATATAAATTAAAAAACCCCGCTTCTTGTTGCGGGGTAGGTGAAAAAATTCAACGTACTACCCCACTTTCCATTTAATACAAATGGAAAAGTGAAAGTTGCTGAAATAAATACTTCTATACATACACATCTACCTTAATCCTTTATAGTACCTTTGTCAAGACTAAAGTACTTAACCGAGGCACATTATACCACAAAATTGATAAATATTCAAGTTTTAGCCACAATATTTAACCTATAGTCTAGTTTTTTCTCTTCAAAGCTAATTCGCATTGTTTTAAAGCAAAAGCCATAGTAAGATATTGCTATGAAGTCGCTTTTTATCGAAAATACTCTTGACAAAGTCGGTACTGAGGTTGAGTTAATGGCCTGGGTCGATGTCGTTCGCGATCATAAAAAAGTTGTCTTCATTGATCTGCGTGACAGAACGGGAAAAGTGCAGGTTGTCGGTGGTCCTGAACTCAAGCAATTTTCACCTGAAGACGTGGTTAAAGTCCTCGGTACTGTCAAAAATCGTCCCGAGAAACTTGTCAATCCCAAGTTGAGAACCGGCGCCATCGAGATTGAAGCGAAAAAAGTCGAGCTCCTTTCAAAAGCTCATACGCTTCCTATTGATATGGGAAAAGATGAACTCGATGTAACACTTCCTATTCTTCTTGATTACCGCCCCTTGACTCTGCGCCATCAAAAAATTAACGCTATTTTCCGAGTGCAGGAGGCAGTCGCTGATGCCTTTCGCGAAGTTAGTGAAAAACACGGCTGTGTCGAAGTGTTTATTCCAACAATTGTTGCTTCTTCAACCGAAGGAGGCACGGAAGTTTTTGAAGTTAATTATTATAAACATAAAGCATATCTTGCCCAAAGTCCACAGCTTTACAAACAAATGCTGGTACCTGTTTTCGAAAGAGTATTTACTATCTCCCATGCCTATCGAGCTGAACCGTCAGTCACCACTCGTCACTTATCTGAACTCGTTCAGCTTGACTGTGAGTTTGGTTTTGTCACGTTTCCTGATTTGCTTGACTTGTTGGAAACGTTTGGAGTATATATGGTGAAAACAGTGCAGGAAAAGTGTCAAAAAGAGTTAAAATTGTTTAACGTCGAACCGTCTTCGTTTGGCAAAGTCCCCCGGATTACCTTAAGAGAAGCTCAGGAGCTGATTTTTAAAGAAACTGGTCGCGACATCCGGCAGGAAAAAGATCTCGGTCCAGCTGATGAAGTCTTTCTCTCAGACTGGGCAAAGAAAAATCGCGGCAGCGAGTTTGTCACTGTTACCCACTTTCCCACTCAAGCGAAACCGTTTTACACCATGCCCGACCCCAACAACCCAGAGTACACATTAAGTTATGATTTATTGTTTCGAGGAGTGGAAATTCTTAGTGGTAGTCAGCGGATTCATGACTACGAACAACTAGTTGGCGCAATTAAGAAAAAAGGCATGAATCCGGCTAGTTTCGAAATGTACCTGCAAGCATTTAAGTACGGCATGCCGCCTGAGGGAGGATTTTCGTTTGGTCTGGAAAGGATGACGAAAAATATCTTGAAGTTGGAAAACATCCGCGAAGCTTCGTTATTTCCCCGCGATATGGAGAGAGTCGACATTCGTCTTTCAACTGTTTCTTCAAAAAAAGATAAGGTACAATAGAGAGTATGAGTTTTCGACAGATTATTTTATATATTTTCTTCACGTTACTTTTTCTCTTTTATCCGGGTGATTCATATTTTTTTAATATATTTGCTTATAATCGACAACTTTTTCTTGAGAAAGAGCAGACGTTTAACTTGAAACAAGCGCTGATACCCTACGTCTCGGCTGAGCAGCCACCTCAAGTGACCGCAGAAGGCGTGTATATCGCCGAACTTTCAACATTTACGCCACTTTACGCCAAAAATATTCATCAGAAATTTTTTCCGGCGTCAACCACTAAAGTGATTACCGCGCTTGTTACGCTAGACCTATATAGACCGGATGATGTCGTGACGGTCAAGCGGGTTATTCAAGAAGGGCAAGTTATGGGTTTAAGTGTCGGTGAACGAATTACAGTGGAAAATTTATTGTACGGTATTCTTGTTCACTCTGGCAATGATGCTGCCTTTGCGGTTGCTGATTTTTACGGCTTTGATAAATTTATTGATCTTATGAATAAAAAAGCTTCCTCACTTCAAATGGTTGACTCTGTATTCAAAAACCCTGCCGGGCTCGATGACCCCAATCAACATACAACACCATTTGACCTGGCTCTTGCCTCGCGTGAGCTTTTAAAAAATAAACTATTGAGTAAAATTGTCAGCACCAAAGAGATCATGATCTCAGATGTTGACTTCAAGACGTTTCACCGACTCTCGAATGTGAATCAACTTCTTGGCGAAATTCAGGGAATCGGCGGGTTAAAAACCGGTTATACCGAAGAAGCCGGCGAAAATCTCGTAAGTTTTTATCGAAAAAATGGACACGATTACTTAATTGTCATCATGAAAAGCCGCGACCGTTTCGCCGATACAACAACTGTTGTTAAATGGATCGATGATAATGTGCACTTCTCAACACTCTAGTTTATTTAGCAGTGTATGCATCAACTATTGCCGGCACGTAGGCCACGAAGTTATTATCTCCGAGGAAAACATATACCGGTTGCAGATATTGCTGATAGATATCAGGGTCAAGATACCCCAAAAACATTTTTTTAATGGTAATAGTTGAGGTGTTTTGCGGAAGACTGATAAAAAGCGCTTGTCCAGATTGCAGTCTTTGATACGCCTGATCGCCGGTCACTAAAGGATATAAACCAACCTGTTCTTTTGATGCATCAAAATGTTTCACCTGGGCTTTCACGACTTTATACGAGTTTTGGTTAAAGACCATCGCTACATAATTTTGACTGTTAAAATACTTCGGTGACAAAATCGGGTAGTCTCCCACGTCAGGTCGGTAGAAATCTGCCTCGACCATGTTTGCCGCATCAGGATTTTCCACCACTTTCAACTGAGTCGTTGTTGGATCATAGTTCATATAGACAATGTTGACTTTTCCTTGGGCAAGATCCTCTGGATAAGCATCTAAGTTTCTTAAAAACTCCGTTGCTTTGTCTTCAGCTTCTTTTGTATCCGGTATACGGACGTTATCAAAGATTGACGGATCCTGATCGAGTGCATATTGGTAAGTGAAGTTAAACGAGGCAATATCGATATGTAACATATTTAACTGGTCAGCAAACTGAGCATCTTGATCCACGAGTTTATACTTTAAACCTTCTTCACTGAAACCAAATGTCTGAGCCATCAAGGTGATTTTTTGGTTATAGCCAAACTTCGTCGTCACCTTTGGTAAAAAAAATACCTGCGCTGAGTCGGTCGCGGTCACTGGTCGCCCTTCAATAGTATCAAGCACATAGTTTAACTTGCCAGAGGGAGTCGCAGTTACTTCTACTTGCGGCCGCTTGATTTGGCCAAAGATCGGATTGGCATTTACCTGAGCTATTTTCTGGGTATCAAGATACAAAAAAAAGATCCGAAATGCATAAAAAATGATCAGCACCAAAAGGACTGCTACGATGGCAAAAGGCGCCATCCGCCGGCTGTAGTAAGACATCTCAGTTAATGTCATATAATTCATGATAGCAGACTGTAGCCTGGTTGGTTTGATATAATAATATACGCTTGTTACCAGGGGTGGCGGAGTGGCCAATCGCATCAGACTGTAAATCTGACGGGTTTTCCCTGCGGGGGTTCGAATCCCTCCCCCTGGACTCGTTTCTTTACTATAGGATTGATCTTAAAATTGATCATGCAAAATAGTGAACTTAATCCAATCAACCTAAACGAACAAAAATCTTTAGCCCTCTCAATTCTCCCAGAAGGCATGCTGAACTGGGCAAACCAAGAACGATTCTACACAGGATGGTTACGTGCAAATGGTCATAATTATCCTGGTTTTGATACCTCCAAATATATCTTGGGGAATGCGCTTAACATCATCACTGGTGATGACAATCCGTATTTAAGCCCTTTTGTACGAGAAAAAGTAGATCTAGGTGACAAAGAAGCGATGCATCTGGCAAGATGGGCGCAAGCGAATATTATTGAACGACTTGATTTTGAAAGTACATTGCCAGAAATGCCAGCATATATAACGATTAAATTGGCAGATGTATTATCGCAAATTCTATCGTCGGACTGGGGACTTCCTGGCCAAGCAAAAGTTGGATACGATATTTGGCGCCCCGTCACCAGATGGGTATCGGAACAATATCACGCCGTCCCTGAACTTAATGCAGCATGGAAATATTCGAGTACGATTTTACCTGCCATTTCAAGAGATTATAATTCCTTCGTAGATAATCTAATAAAACAGAATATTATTAAAGAGGTAGATTCTTATGAATACGGATTAGATCATGAGTAAAAAGTTTTAACGTCGTCCACCTGCCTGGACTTTGTAATTTACAATATTGTTATCTTAAAAAGCTTTTGATATACTTTCCAGATGTCAGAAAAAAAATCCCATAGAAACTACGCAGCAGAGATACAGTGGACAAATAATAGATTGAGTGAAATTTATCGTTTTTTGGAGAATAGTCCATCTCAATCTCCTACTGGGATAGAAGATCAAAATAATAAAGAGATTTCTGATGAAGAAACATATATGCCATATGTAAATTTTGTTAGAAAAGTTTATAAGCTTGACAAAGAACTAAAATATGTTAATCCAACACATCAATGGCACATAGAACGGACAGAGGCTCATCGGAGAAATCGCGCAAGATTTGCTACAATCTTAGAAGATCCTCTAAAATTAACAGAATTAGCGACTTCTGCCGAAGAAGCTATACAACGTCTTTCTCCCCGTGAACAATTTGTAATTAGAAAATATTATGGACTTAACGAGGAAGCCCAAACATTTAAAAATATAGGTGCTCAAATGAAGAATCAAGGATTAGATCACAAAGGAACAATTGGTATAAGTAGTCAGCGTGCTTATGAAATACATAATAGGGGTCTAAGGAAACTCCTTAACAGAGGAAATATTTACGGCTTCAATTATATATATGCTACATGATTCCGAATAAAAAATTCTAACCTCTTCCAATTGCTTAGACACATATCTAGACTTGACAATAAACTTTACGACGACTAATCTGAAAGTAGCATGTACTTTTTCAAGAAAACAGAAAAATACTTTAAACAACACCCTGCATATAATGCAACTGCTCATTTTTTAGGTGGTCTTGGCATAGGAATATTAATTACGTATCCTTTTATTGGCAGTCACCCCGTTCGATGGGGAGTTCTTTTCATAGCACTTGCAATTCTTGCTCATCTTTATCCCACTTTAAAAAAGTGATATCATCCTGATACATATCAATTTCTTCAAGGTAATTTTCTTCCTATAAAATCCTTTTAAGGTGTCGGCGTTGGTGAAGGTGTAGAAGTTGCAGAAGTAGTTGTTGGCCCTGTTGTAGTAGTCGGATTCGGTTTCGTGGTTGCTTCTGAAGAAGCTGAGGGAGTGGCTGTTTCAAACTTCTTTCCACCGGTGACGATCACGATATCAAACTCACTTTTATCATCAAGCGGTGTCGAGTCAATGGTTGTGTCGCTAAATGTTGGCTTAAGCGCATCACGTATATCACTGGCAACATCATCAAACCCTTTTTTCGCTGAAATTGTCGTAGATGAGGCGTCAAAAGTCTTCGCGTTGCTTGTCTTGATATTTTCTGCACTGTACCCTGCCTTAGTCAACGCATCAACCGCACTACTAGCCTGACCGGGAGTACCAGTACCATTTTGTACTTGGATTTTGATTGATTTTTTATCAATGGTTGGCTTCGGAGTCGTGCTTGGTTCAGGTGAAGTGACTGGTTTGGCTTCTTTTGGTTGTGATTTATTAAAATATCGATAAGCGAAAACTCCCAATCCTGCAATAATCAAGATCACGAGAATAACGAGAATTTTTTTCTTTCCACCTTTCTTTGGTTGGTTTAAGCTTGACACGGAGGTATCTACCATATGTTGGTGATCACTATGACATTTATACCACTAATAGTAAAAATTGCAAGCGAAAATTATTGTCCCTGGGATGCTATGCTGCGCTCTCTACGATTGATGACCCGGCGCTCAGTCAAGGAAAGATATCGTTTGCGCATTCGCAAGTTTAATGGAGTCACTTCAAGAAGCTCGTCGTCGTTGATGAAGTCAAGACATTGCTCGAGTGATAAGATTGTCGCCGGTGCTAGTGAATCAGACACTCCCTCTCCAGCTGAGCGATTGTTAGTCAATTTTTTGCCTTTGCAGACGTTAACCTCAACATCTTGTTCGCGAGAGGCCACTCCAACTACCATACCTTCATAGACATCAACTCCCGGACCGACAAATAAAGTACCTCGCTCTTGAGCATTTACCAGTCCATACGTTAAAGTCGTACCAGGATTGGTGGCCACAATAGCACCATTTCTCAAAGAATCCATGTGAGGACCAACTGGCTCATATCCTAATAAATACGTATTCATGAGGATTGTACCTCTAGTTTTTGTCAGTAATGAGTTACGAATGCCCAGAAGATTGCGGCTGGAGATTTTATAGACAAGGCGGGCATTATTGTTGTGATCGGTATGCATATTTTCCATGATGCCTTTGCGCTTGCCCATTTCCTCTGAGATAATACCTAAAAAATCTTGATGAATGTCAATGGTAACTTCCTCGTATGGCTCGCATTTTTTGCCAGAGACAGTTTTATAAATAACGTGCGGTTTTGAAACTTGCATTTCATAGCCTTCACGTCGCAGAGTTTCAATCAAGACTGCCAGATGCAACTCTCCTCGGCCATAGACGGTGAATCCAACCCCGTCAGGATCTTCTTCGATACGAAGACCTAAGTTGGTCTCGGCTTCTTTAGTAAGCCGTTCCTTCAACTGTCTTGAGGTGCTGAATTTACCTTCACGGCCGCCAAATGGACTAGTATTGGGGCCGATGGTGACTTTAATCGTCGGCTCCTCAACCTGAATTGATGGTAACCCTTCAGGCTGGACCGGATCGGCAATTGTCTGACCAATGGTCAACTCGGAAATACCTGCAACAGCCACAATATCGCCTGCTGTAACTTCATCTACTTCTACCCGATTCAAGCCTTCACTGGTATACAGTTTCAAAGCCTTATAGGTACCTTGCACCACACCATCTTGAACAAGAGCAATTGAGTCATTTCTCTTCAGCTTACCCCGATTGACTTTACCAATACACATTTTTCCAACATATTTATCGGTATCCAAAGTCGAGATCAACATCTGAAAAGGTTTTTCTTCATCAATGGCACTATTGGGAATTTGTTTTAAAATCGCTTCAAAAAGCGGTTGCAGGTCACCAGCCATCTCCTGTGAATAGTGTTCAGGAAGATTAAGAAACATCTTTCCGTCACGTCCCACACCGTACAAAGTCGTGAAATGAAGCATTGACTCATCGTGAGCCAGTTCAAGAAATAACGACTCAACTTCGTGAAGAACTTCTTGGGGGCGGGCGTCTTTTTTATCGATTTTATTGATCACTAAAATGATTTTCAGCTTCGCCTCAAGCGCTTTTTTTAAAACAAACTTCGTCTGAGGTAGAGGACCTTCGGCAGCATCCACAAGAAGCAACGCACCGGAGGCCATGTTGATAATTCGCTCCACCTCACCGCCAAAGTCGGCGTGTCCTGGAGTATCAATAATATTGATTTTTGTGTCCTTATAAAAAACTGAGGTGTTTTTAGCGAGAATGGTGATGCCTTTTTCCCGCTCAAGGTCGTTGGAGTCCATGATAAGCGACTCACCCATTTCTTTCTGATTGTCGCGGAACGTATGAGTTTGTTTCAAAAGAGCATCAACCAAGGTAGTTTTCCCGTGATCAACGTGAGCAATAATGGCAATGTTTCTGATTTCCATAGGTCAAAAGAAAAGACACGCACGAATACTGCGTGTCTATGACGTATATTATACCACTTTGTATGGGAAAGATCATTTTTTCTTCATATCTTCCCAAGGAGTCATCAGTTGGAAGAAATTACCATCTGGATCGGCTAAAGTGGCTATCCAGGCGGCATTACCATCTTCGCCCATTTGATATGGTGCTTTAATGACTGTCGCACCGGTCTTTTTTATTCTTTCAAACTCTCCTTTGACATCTTTTGTCTCAAAGTTAATCATGATTCGTTCAGGATTCGAACTTTTTCCGTGAACTTTGTCATGAGGTCCAATCGATAAAAAAGCAGAGCCAGCCATAAATCCATAGTATCCGCCATCTGACCAATCAGGATCTTTATCAAAAACTTTTTTATAAAAGTCAGCCAGTTTCTTGGCGTCTTCGGAGAAAACTAAGATCGAGCTAAAATTTAGCATATATTCATCACCACCTTTCTATCTATAATTATCTCACAAAAGCCCCTCCTTGCGGAGGGGAAATAGTGGTAATTTTTTAAGTTATTATTAGTAACCCATGCCGCCCATACCCATATCAGGAGACATACCGCCTGCTGGAGGAGAAATCTTCGGTTCTGGAATATCTGTTACCAAGGCTTCCGTCGTCAAAATCATACCAGCGACTGAGGAAGCATTTTCCAAAGCTGAGCGGACTACTTTCACCGGGTCAATAATTCCTTTTTTGAGCATTGAACCAAACTCAAGAGTGATCGAGTCAAAACCAAAGTCATGGCTTTTAGACTCTTCCACTTTACGAAGTACCCAACCGGCATCAGCACCGCTGTTTTGAGCGATCATCTTCACCGGTTCAGCCAGTGCTCGATAGACAATATCAGCACCGGTCTTTTCTTCCTCATTGGTCATTTTTTCCATGAGAGGAATTAAGATTTTTCTAGCCTGAAGAAACGTTGTGCCGCCACCGGCAACAATACCTTCTTCAAGAGCGGCTTTTGTAGCTGCTACCGCATCATTAACTCGTTCTTTTTTCTCTTTCATCTCAACTTCGGTGGCGGCACCCACGTGAATCACCGTGACCCCACCTGAAAGTTTAGCTAAGCGCTCTTGTAACTTCTCTTTATCAAAGTCTGAAGTTGAAGCGTCAATTTCACGTTTAATCTGAGCTACTCGCGCGGTAATTGATTTTTGGTGACCCCTGCCACCGATAATGCGAGTATTTTCTTTATCCGCCCAGACTTTATCGGCCCGGCCGCAGTCTGATACCTCAATGTTTTCAAGTTTTTTTCCCAGATCTTCTGAGATGACTGTACCACCAGTAAGAATAGCAATATCCTCAAGCATGGCTTTTCGGCGATCACCAAATCCAGGTGCTTTAACAACTAAAGCATTGAACGTGCCTTTTAATTTATTGACAACTAACACTGCCAATGCTTCGCCTTCTACCTCATCGGCAATAATAACTAAGTTTTTAGATACTTTGACAAACTTCTCAAGAAAAGGTAAAAGATCAGCAATCGCTGTAATTTTTTTATCAGTAATTAAGATATAGGGATCTTCTATTTCAGCTTCCATTTTTTCGGTGTTTGTCACCATGTAAGCTGAGGCATAACCGCGGTCAAACTCCATACCTTCTTTGTGCTCTTTTTCCATCTGAAGACCACGACCTTCCTCAACAGTAACAACACCATCTTTGCCAACTTCTTTAATAGCTTCGGCTATCAATTTACCAATTTCAGCATCTCCGGCAGAAATAGTCGCCACTTGATTAATCTCGGCGCCTTCAACAGGTCGACCCATTTTTTTGATCTGGCCAAGGACAGCATCAACTGCTTTTTCGATACCACGACGTAAAATCATCGGATTGGCACCGGCAGTAATGTTTTTCAATCCTTCATTAACAATGGCTTGAGTAAGAAGCGTTGAGGTTGTGGTCCCGTCTCCTGCTACATCGTTGGTTTTTGAGGCCGCTTCTTTAACAAGTTGCGCACCCATATTTTCAAACGGATCTTGCAGTTCTATCTCTTTGGCTACGGTGACGCCATCATGAACAATAGTTGGCGCGCCCCATTTACGATCCAAAGCAACGTTACGTCCACGCGGGCCAAGTGTCGTTACCACTGCTTTTGCCAATGTATTAACTCCCACTGCAAGTTTTTGTCTTGCTTCATCTGAAAATTTGATCTGCTTTGCCATATTTTTTTAAAAAAACTTAATAATTTTTAACTGACAACTGCCATAACGTCTTTTTGCTCAATAAGAAGCCACTCTTCATGACCAACTTTTACTTCATTCCCGCCCCATTTTTTATAAATAACTTTTTGACCGACTTTAACAATCATCGGTACTTGATGACCATGATCCATACCTCCGGGTCCGACGGCCATAACTTCACCTACTTGAGGTTTTTCTTTCACTGTATCGGGTAGAACAATGCCTGACGGAAGTGTTTGTTCCTGTTGGAGCGGCTTAATTAATACGTAATCGAAGAGGGGTTGAATAGATGCCTTAGCAGTTTTTGCCATAGATATTACTTTGAATAATTTGTATGATGAATGTATTATAGCGTACGATTTGCCATTTTGTCAAGATAATACATAGTCTGCTAACGATATGGACACCCAAAATAGTCTGTCAGAAATAGATAAACTTCGCACCCGTTTGCAGGCGGCTAAGCTACCTGCTAATCTGCATGAAAAAGCGCTACTGCAAATTGACCGGATAGCACTTAGCTTAAAGTATGGAGGAAATTTGTCCCAGCTTGATATGACCGAAAAGTACATCGACTGGATCAGTAACCTCCCCTGGGAAGTTAAAAGCCAGGATATCCTTGATATCGCGCTCGCCAAACAGGTTCTTGATAAAAATCACTATGGTCTGGAAAAAATTAAAGCGCGGGTACTGGAATATTTATCGGTACTCATTATTCACAAAAGGAAAATGCAGGGAACGCCGTTTCACGCACCGTCACTTTTTTTCGTGGGGCTGGCGGGAACAGGCAAAACGACGTTTGCCCAATCAATTGCTGAGGCATTGGGCCGAAGGTTTGCCCGGATTCCGTTTGGCGGTCTATCCTCAGTCTATGATCTGCGAGGTCAAGCAAAAACTTCACCCGAGGCAGAACCAAGCCTTATTATGAAGTCATTACGAAAAGTCGGCACGCGCAACCCGGTAATTCTTCTTGATGAACTGGACCGGATTACTCCTGAGTCAAAAGCGGCCATTATGGGAGTGTTGCTTGAGCTTCTTGATCCTGAACAAAACGCAACGTTCACTGATTATTTTATAGACTATCCATTTGATCTTTCTGAAGTGTTATTCGTCGCAACTGCCAACAATACCACCAACCTTTCAACTGCCGTCATGGATCGACTGGAAACCATTCAAATGCCCTCCTACACTGATGAAGAAAAAATTGTCATAGCCAAAAACTATGTTCTCCCAAAGTACATAGTCTTAGCAGGTCTGACTCCAGAACAGTTTAAAATTGACGACGCAGTCTGGGAAAAAATCACCCGCCCTCTTGGCTTTGATGCCGGAATTCGTACTTTGGAAAGAAACATCGAAGGTATGGTTCGCAAAGCAGCGTACAAAATAGTTAAAGGTGAAGGACAAAATTTTACTGTCACTGAAGCCAACTTGCGAGAATTTCTTTCTTAAAGTTTTCTCGTTTAAAATTCTTATTAGGTATTTATGTTGTATTACTGAAGTACGAGATTGTCGAAGTTGGTACCCTGGCGATTTGATGCATACAGAGTAACTGAGTTACACGTAGTAGTAAAAAGAGATGAGGTATCAATAGTCACAACTGTGCTTCCTGGGATATTAACTGTTTTGACAGGATTGGTTGAACCGTTCATACAGGTAACTTTGATTTTGCTGGTACCGCCATCTTGATTGTCAGCGTCAAGTCTGAGTAATTTTCGTGGAGTCACAAAGGAGAATGAGGCTGTGGTGACATTGTTGTGAAAATAGATGCTCTTTGTAGAAAACTCTCTAAAAGGTGGCGAGACATTGAAAACATTTGTTCCCCAATTAATCACCCCTGTTGGATACTGTCCATTTAATGATTGATTTATCTGAGAAAGGTCGTTGAATGTTACTGTGATTATTTGTCCTGGAATTGGAGTTAACGAGACTGTAGGTGTAGGGGTAGGAGTTCTAGTTGGAGTTGGTGTAGAAGTGTTGGTCGGCATAGGAGTAGATGTTGGAGTTGAGGTCGGTACGATCGTTGTTGTTGGTGTTAGTGTAGGTGTGGGTGTTGAAATCGCAGTCGGAGTCGGCGTCAGTCCTGTTTGCTCAAATATTCCAATTTCAGCTAAGCCGACATTTTGGGTCGTGCCACTGGTACCGGTGATGTTTAATCGCAAACTGGTAACAGTTTTTTGTGGAAAATTAAGTGTCACTGCGGTGCCGTCATTATTGAGTGACCCTGTTGGAATAGATGAACCATCGCTAAAGTCGATGGTACCTGAAGTGATCTGGTCATCAATATTTGGTCTATCATAGAGAACTACACTTGAGATTGTGTGTGTTGATGACCAGGATAGATTGAGCCAGGCACCGGCTCTCTCCCAAACCGAGGCCCATTCGTGGGTATAATCCCCATTTGGATATCCGTCTGTGAAGCCGTCAATTGTTTTTACAGCCAGCTGACTATATTGAGTGTTTTCTGATGACGCGGTGACAGTAGCCTGAGGTGCAATATTTCCACCTGGAATTGGAGTAGGTGTCGGTGTTGCTGTTGGCGAGATTGACGGAGTCGGAGTGGGAGTAATCTGCCCTTCACTGGCTAATATATATTGACGTCTCAACCATAATCCATAGTTTGACGAATCGCAGTCTGAAGCTGACTGACAGGCGCTCCCGTCATATTGTGCATAGGCAAGAAAAGTATTTTCTTTGTCTGTTTGATCTGAGCCAAAAATATTTTGCGGCTGATACTGAGTTGGATATCCGTCATATGAGCTTAATACATGAGAAGTAGCATACTGCTGATGGGCAGATCTAGTGAAATAAGAAATTGTGAAATGGTCACTGTGATCGGCACTGCTATAACCATTAACATAGTCTTGAGTACGAATTTCTCCAGGTAGATACATGTTCATCATACCTGTTAATGTATCGATAAAGTCTTGTTTCCCATAACTGGTTGATCCATCGATTGCGTGAATTGTACTAATAGTATTGCTCCAGAGTTTCTGAAGACTTTCATTATTTGTACTTGGGAATCCTGAACCATTTAAGCTTCCATCAGGCAGTCGCATGAAAATCAACGTTACTGCAGGATTGGCATCCAGGTTAAAAGAAGTCAGCGGGTGATTTAAAACTGTGGTAGTAGATTGTGTCCAAGTATTGACCACTCCACTCATCAGAGCGTAAGCTGCTTTTGGACCATTTTCGCGGCCTAACCAATATGAACTGTCCTGTCCTGCATCACCGGCTGTGGCAAAAACAGTCACCACGCATTTTCCATCATGGATATTGTGTAATATATCTGGACTCAGAAAAAGCAAATCATCATCTTCATGAGCGACAATATTAAGAGAAGTACCTAACGAACAGTTTGGCGAAGCGTGAGAAGGTGCTACTATCCGGGAAAGAAAAAATAATGAAGTAAAAATAACTGTGAAGAAAACAATGATCCCTTTACGAAATCGACCAGTGCGAATTTGCTTCAAGAATCTTGGGACCATTGTAGTAGTAAACAATATTTGTAGTTTATTGTCAACTGTAATCTATAATTATAATTTTGACAGTGCGGAGGGTAGAGGATTCGAACCTCTGAGAGCTTGCGCTCACAAGTTTTCAAGAC
>CAZAEE010000006.1:0-71224 GCA_964484325.1 uncultured Gammaproteobacteria bacterium | reverse complement strand
GCTAGGACTACGCAGGTCTCTAATCTGCTTCGCTCCCCTAGCTTTCGTGTCTCAGTGTCAGTCTTCTTTCAGAGATTCGCCTTCGCCACTAGTGTTCCCGAGGGTATCAACGCATTTCACTACTCCTCCCTCAGTTCCAATCTCCCTAAAGAAAACTCTAGCCGGACAGTATTATCCCCTTTCCCCACGTTGAGCGTGGATATTTAAAAGATAACTTGTCTGGCCACCTACACGACCCTTTACGCCCAATAATACCGGATAACGCTTGAAGCCCACGTGTTACCGACGCTTCTGGCACGCAGTTAGCGGCTTCTTTCTAGTAGAGTACCGTCAAATCAGCCTAAGCTGATCTTCTTCCTCTACCACAGAGGTTTACGCTCTTTCGAATTTCATCCCTCACGCGGTGTCGCGCGGTCAGGCTTTCGCCCATTGCCGACTATTCCTGATTGCTGCCTCCCGTAGGAGTGGGGGCCGTGTCGCAGTCCCCCTCTTGCTGGTCACCCTCTCGGGCCAGCTAACCGTTATAGGCTTGGTAGGCCATTACCCCACCAACTACCTGATAGTACGCAGGCTCATCTTCAAGCAAACAGTTACGTTCTTTGACCGTGAGGCCATATAGAGTATTATCCCCGGTTTCCCGGGGCTATTCTCTACTTGAAGGGAGATTCCTACGCGTTACTAAGCCGTCCGCCGCTCCCCTTCACCCTTGCGGGCGAAAAGACGCTCGACTTGCATATCTCAGGCACACCGCTAGCGTTCATCCTGAGCCAGGATCAAACTCTTATAAAAAAGTTTTTTTGGACGGTCTGACAACGTCAGACCTTCCTAACCCGACTACTAAACTAAAATAAAAATTTCCTAAAATTGAATTGCGGAAAAGACCGATATTTCAAAGTGCAGAAAAAACTCCTTGAATAATCAAGGACCTAAGGTACATTGTACTTACATAGTCTCGTTTTGTCAATTGAAGAATGAAGAAAATTACCCGTCTCCATCAAAGGCATCTAACGGTTCATCAGGAGTAATCCGTAGTCCTCTACCGAATTGTTGGTAAAATTGTAGAAGTGTGCCGGCTGGAGCAGTAACATAAAGACGGCCAAAATGATAAGCGGAATTAAACCTTATAATGTCGCGATTTTGAAGTGGAAGCTCATCCTGGCTGTGGAGCAAAAATTTCTCATAAGGTTCCATTCTATTTCTGATTGCAACTTCATCAGCAAGATCATTATTATCAGTAATTAACGATATGAAAACTTGTTTTGATGCCAAAAGGTCTTCCCCTAAGTAATCAAATAATATCTTGTCTAGATCCTGGTTGGGCGACGTATTTTCACCTTCTTTATTCATTATTTAATGATATATCATTTAGTTCATACTGTCAATACGAGCTAGACTTATTATGTATATATAATATAATCATATGAAATTACCAAAAGGAGTTTTTAAAATTAATTACTTATATCACTTATATCCGAAAAGCTTAAAGAAATCATCGGGGCGGCGGTCAATATACATCATGCCATAAATAGTCGCGTCTGCATAGTGTTCTGCAATAAGAACATCAATATTCAGTTCCTTGGATAAAAACTGATCAATACCATCAACTCGAGCCAGATTACCCGTTAAGGTAATGCCATTTTTAAAAACCTCATCGGCAATTTCAGGCGGAGAAATCTCAATCAATTCCTTGGCAGCGTCGATGATCTGGTTCATATTAACAGTGAGAGCTTCTTTAATATCTGAAGTTTTCATGCGAATTGACTTGGGCAATCCTGTTTCAAGAGATTTACCTCGAACAGTCATGGTTTTTTCTTCACCAGTAAAGTTGAGGAGGTTGATTTTCAACTCCTCACATGTTTGTTCACCGAGAATGACACTGTGCTTCATATACGTATAATTACCGATGATTTTATTCATGTGATCGCCGGCGTTTTTGAGTGTTTTTTGAGAGACAATCCCGCCGCCGGAGATAATACTCAGTTCAAAAAGGCCGGCGCCTAAGTCAATAATAAAGTGGGGTTCATGGGAAAAGATGTTTTGTTTACACCCGGCGGCGGTGGCAAGAGGTTTTTCCATCACATAAACTTTACTAGCGCCTGCTTTTTGCAGTACTTCCTGGACTGCTTTTTGTTCGATTTCTGTGGCGATTGATGGCACGCAGGTGATAGCTCGAAGTGTCGGTTTCAGAAACGGTGTATTTGACATATACGGCTCAACCGACTTTTCCAGACTTTTTTTAATAAAGGCCACTTCAGCGTCAAAATCAGATAAAATACCGTTAATGACAGGGCGCACAATCGTTATGAAGTTGGGAATCTTGCCGACAATAGTTTTGGCTTCTTTACCAAAAAAAATATACTCATGAATTTTACTGTTATATCCAAGATACGTTGGCTCTTTCAAAACGATGCCTTTATCTTTGATTCCTATTCGCGTAATCGCGGTACCCAGATCAAAGTACACCGTCATCTGGGAAAAAAACGGGACATGAATTTTTGATAAGTTTTTTATAAAATTAACCATACCTTTATGATACTAAAAATCATTCGCGTGCTTTACCATCTTCTCTTTTTTGTCACGCCGCTTATTATGTTCTCTGGTACCTCTGAGCTATTCGAGTTTAATAAAATGCTTGTTATCTATGTTCTGGCTACTGGGATCAGCGCTTTGTGGCTGATTTGGTATGCTTTGAAAAAAGATCATAAGATTCAAATACCGATAGTAGGATTACTCTTATTAGCTTTTTTTGTGACCCAACTTCTTTCGACTTTTTTTTCCATTGATGTTCATACCTCGATCTTTGGGTATTACGGTCGGTTCAACGGTGGATTACTGTCAATTATAGCGTATCTGAGCCTGTTTTTCGTCTTCATTAATGTATTTGATCTGGTGTCAGCTCTGCGACTACTAAAAACTTCGCTTCTTTCATCTGTTTTTGTTATTGCATGGGGGTTGCCGGGTAGGTTCAACCACGATCTTTCCTGCCTTTTGTTTACTCATCAGTTCAACAATAGCTGTTGGACGGATCAGTTCCATCCGGATTTACGGATGTTTTCTACTCTCGGACAACCTAACTGGCTTGGTGCATATCTGGTGATACAGTTTTTTATTGGTTTATTTTTCTGGGTTTCTGAAGGCATCCAAAACACTTCAAAAAGAATCTCACCCCAGTTACTGATATACGGCATTTATTTAGTACTTGTTTTTACGACTGTGTTATTCACTCGCTCAAGATCAGCGCTTATTGCTCTTTCTAGTTTAACTATCATTTTTCCTTTCGGGTATTTTTTTCTAAGTAAAAAGGAGCACGTGAGTAAGTTCTTGAAAAAATACTCTGTTTTGCTCATTTTATTACTGATCTCGGTCCTCATTTTTAAAAGCGGGATAGACAAGATTGATCGGCTGATTACTTTTCAAAAAGCCGCCGCTCCAACCCAGGTAGAATCGACATCTCAACCAGTGTTTTCATCAGAGGTTACCGAGTCGTTTGATATTCGCAAAATTGTCTGGAAAGGCGCCATTGAACTTGGTCGTCGCTACCCTTTTTTTGGTACTGGACCGGAAACATTTGCATATTCTTATTACTTTACACGTCCAGTCGAGCACAACACAACTTCAGAGTGGGACTTTCTTTACAACAAAGCTCATAATGAGTATCTAAACTATTTTGCGACAACAGGATTCATTGGTCTCGGGGTTTATCTCGTTTTTATCGGGTACATCTTGGCGCTTTTTTTTATAAAAATCCGGCAGCATCAGAAAGAGCAGCCGAAAGAAGCCATTTTATTACTGTGTTTATCACTGGCGTTTATAAGTATCTTAATCACCAACTTTTTTGGGTTTTCTACAACTACCATCAATCTTTTTTTCTATATTCTCCCCGGATTTCTCGTATTAAAATCTGAAGTTCAAGAACAGAAAGATGCGGGTACGTTTTCGACACGTTCCCTACATAAAAAAATACAGGTAGTCATAGTCAGTATTTTGGCTGCATGGCTCATTGTCGTCACTGTGCGGTACTTTTTGGCCGATATACAGTATGCCCGGGCAGATTCCCTCTCTCACCTGAACGAGCACGAACAGGCCGCGATCTATCTTCAGCATGCTTTAACCCTGCATCATGAGCATGTTTATGAAGATAAACTATCTTATGAGCTTGCCAACATCGCCTTTATTTCCTCGTATCAGAAGGAAACGAGTCAGGAGGCATCCCTGAAAACTAAACAAAACACGGCAACGTATGTGAAGCTGGCAGAATACTTTAATCAGGCATCTCTTATGGAGTCACCTCAGAATGTACTGTATTACAAAACCACCTCAAAAAATGACTATCTTTTTTATCAGATTTATCTTGATCCAGCATACCTTTTGAAAGGGATCTCTGCACTTGATCAGGCTGCGAAGCTTTCACCGACTGACCCCAAGTTACCATACACGAGCGCTTTGTTTTATAGTCTACTAACTGATGAGCAGACAATTCCCCAGACCGATCGCCTAACATACCAAAAACGGTCACTTGAGGCGCTTGAACAGTCTATTGCGCTTAAGTTTAACTATCGGGATGCATATCTTCTCAAAGGACAGCTTCTTAAAAAGTATGGACAGAAAGAAAAAGCGACAGAAATTTTTCAGTATATCTTAAAAACCTTTGATCCAAAAGATCAAGATGCTTTAAAGGAGCTAGGGAGGTGAATACGGCGTGCCGGCAGTCACGTTTGAACTTGAGACACCAAAACATTTATGGCTACCAACTGAATCACAGGTGGGAGATAAGCATACACTTCCATTTGGAGTAACTAGTTGTCTGTCATTTGCATTTTCAAGTGTGGCATATATTTGATATTTATCAAAACCAGTAGCAGCTGAACTACAGTATGTATATGCACTTGAATTTTGGGGATCAGTGGGTACGGTAGGAACGTATATTTTGACAGCGCATCCGTCAGGATGACAGAGACTAGTGTTTTTGTTTGGTACCGTGCCTGGATATTGACCGTTATCTTCATAATAAAGCTCCAACCCTTTCTGCAACGAGACCAAATCCGACTTACGACGGGCATCACGCGCTTTTCCGCTTGCGTTTCGATAGTTAGCAGTCACGAAAAGAGCTAATAGTCCAATTATCGCCATAACGATAATTAATTCGATCAATGTGAACCCATCTCTTTTAAAACTAATCTTTAATATACTTAGTAAATTCATATTATATTATTTGCGGATACAAAAATGTTTATTATCACTATCTGAAAGTCGTAGCTGACAAAAACCATAATTACTTGGTCCAGTTGAGCCATCACACCAAACATTTCCAGATATAGAATTGCGCTCAGATGCTGATGTTAATTTGTAGCAAAATGTTAATTGATTGGTAGAAGCAATAAAAGTCGAGGCTATTTTAGATTGATCTGCTGCAGTTTGAATATCAAAGTTAGACGTTAACTCATTCTGTGCTACAAGCTTGCTGATTACTCTTGCACTTAAATCGTCACCTGCATTAGTTAGTAAATCTGGCCCTCTTTGTCCACTGCATAAAGTAGAAGAGCAAAAAGGTGAATAACCGTTAGAAATGTCCCATGCTTGAGTTGCATTCATAAATTCACCCATAGTATGCTTTATTCGAGCATCATTTGCGCGTTTCGACTGTTCTCCTGGATTAAGTGCTGCAATAATACCAACTGCAAGTACTGCAATAACTGCCAACACAATAGTAAGCTCTATAAGCGTAAATCCTCGTTTATTTTGTGGCATATGAAGTGTAGGTTACTGTTCCAAGCAATAGAAATTTTTGAGATTACCGAAACCAATATTACAAGTTAAAGGCTGGGAAGGGCCATTTGAGCCATCGCACCAGTACGCATTTGAAGTTCCAACTACGGACGCTGCATTAGATATAGGTGCAAAACAAACATTTGTTTGATTGGTGGCTGCTAAATAAGTTATGATAATTTTAAAGGCGTCACAAGTATTACCTGCACAGCCTGTAAGTCCAACAGAATTTATAAAACTATCTGTGACTTCAGCTGCATTAGTTAATTTGAAACCGGAACCCTGGCCCCAAATATTAGACACATTATTAACATCTCTTGCTGAGTTTAAGTGGTAGGGGCCTCGATCTATACAATTTGGAGTAGCGCTGGGATCACAAAAAGGGCTTAAATGTTGACTCGTATAATATCTTTGCATAGCAGACATAAGTTCATTAATTTCATGTTTAAATCGAGCATCTCTAGCACGACTATTCTGCTCAATTGGATTAAGTCCTGCGATAATGCCAATAGCTAAGATAGCTATAATTGTTATAACAATTATAAGTTCGATGAGTGTAAATCCGCCCTTAGTCACCATCAATGACCATTTAGTAATATTCATATAAATTGATCTTAATATAAATTAAAATAGTTTGTCAAGAGAACTTATATAGAAGGATTTATTTAAAGATGCTCGAAAAAAATTAAACTTTATGATAAAGTATAACGATATTATCATATTATGATAGCCTCTGATGCGTATTAAACCTGTTGTTTTTCTTCTTTTTGGCTCTATTTTTGCACTCTATTTTCATAACGTTATTAGAGATATTTTCGGTGGTGACATAGGTGATCTAACAACTGCATCATGTATTTGGGGAGTAGCTCACCCATCTGGTTATCCCCTATTTACTGTCCTTGGAGGTATACTTTGTCATTTACCGCTATTTTGGTTGCCTCAGGTGAGTAGAGTTGCATTGGTGTCGGTATTTTCCTCTTTGATTGGACTGATCTATTTTTATAAGTTTACCCTCGAAGTTACTAAAAAAACTCAACTAGCAATCCTGTCGACACTTATTTTGGCATTTTCATACTACTTCTGGTTTTTTGCAGAAATACCAGAAGTTTTTGGCCTCAATAATGCATTAATTATTATCATTCTCTATTATTCAATTTCTTTCTACCAAAAGAAACAAGCGAAAGATCTATATTTGACGGCATTATTTTGTGGACTGGCTGTTGCGCATCATCATAGTATTGTTTTTCTATTCGCCGGTGTTGCCTTACTGTTTTTGAGGCATATCAAACTTATTTTTTCTCATAAAAAAACTCTACTCTATTCAATTGGCCTATTTGTTCTGGGGTCACTCGTATATATCTATGTACCTCTTGCCGCCTCACATAACCCGCCAATTAACTGGGATTCTGTAACGAACCTGGATAACTTCATGCACCTTTTTTTCCTTAAAAACTATAATATTTCGGCCGCAGTTCTACTACCAGTAAATAACTTACCTTTGATATACAAGTTAGTATTTATTAAACGCTATTTTGTAGATTTGCTTCAGCTTTACTCATATCCGATTTTTTTCATAATGATCTTAGGTTTTTATAACTTGCTTAAAAAACAAAAGTTTTTAGCATTTAGTTTATTGATAGCTTTTCTGTTGTCAGGACCTTACTTTATTTTTATAGCCACACCTCTGGCTTACAAGAGTATTTCTCTAAGCGTAGTTGAGAGATTTTTTGTCACTTCAACGACAATCGTGTTTTTTTTCATCCCATACGGGTTTTTAGAGTTTGAAAAATTACTTAAAAAACTTTCAATACGGAAACAGTTTAATCGATTGATAATGGTAACTTTTTTCTTAATTCCGGTTTTATTAATCTTGAAAAACATGCCCAAAACAGATATGTCAAAAATTAAGATAGGCAACACTTTTGCAGAAGACATTCTCTCGAATACTCCAAAGAATGCTATTTTATCACTTGAAGGAGATACCAGTACCTTTAATATCTGGTACGTTTATCACGTATTACATTATCGAAACGATATATTGCTTATTAATCCGCCCTTTTCAGGAGGGGGCAACTACGTTGATAAGTACATAAGTGACTTTAATAAAAGAAAATCGTCCAATTCCAACGATCAGTCAACATATAATGCCCTCATTGATTTACAAAAAGCTCGCCCGATATACACGACATACATTACAAGTACCAGTAATAACAACCTTATTTTGCTGCCTAGAAGACTGGTATTTGAGGTGGTTGATAAGAAAAAGTTACCGTCAAAAGATGAATACATTAAGCAACTCACTCAAGAGTGGAATCGCAGTCCTGTTCCTACTCGAAACTCTTTAACTGCTGCTGAGAGTAATCTTATGGCAACTGATATACCGTACATTTACTCTCAGTTTCTTGTTCACACAGCCAATTTTATCTCAAACAATTATCAAGATCCAAAAGCCGCCATACCTTTTTTTCACCGCGCCTTGACAATTGATAACCAAAATCAATTCGCGTATGAGGGTTTGGCAGTTTCTCTTTATGAGAGCTCGAGAAATTGCCGCGACTCGGTAAAGTACATCGAGCAAGCTCATGCATTATTGCCTCTTTGGCAGACGTTTTATATAGAGCTCTATCTTATCTCCAAACAGTGCGGAGTAAATCAATCTCACCTTGATCAAATAGCAAGAGATTATCACTCTCTCTTTAGGAAAGACATCACAAAAGTTATCAAATAAAAAAAACGCACTCCAAAGAGTGCGTTTTTAATTTTAGTGTTGCTTTACTGAACGATACAGAACCAACATGTGGTATACGTTGGACCTGCACAGGTTGTCGCTCCTGTCGAATCAGTGTACTTACTTACACTGTCAGTTGAAGCTGCTTGAGACGATGGTTTGAAACAAAGACTCACCTTTCCTGAAGCACTATAGTATGCCGCAGTAATTTTGGTGAAATCGTTTGCTGCAACAGTCGTGAAGTTCGGTGTGATTTCACTATTAGTTACAAGCTTATTCAGAACAGTTGATGTTGCTGTATCGGCAGCTGTTGATATTGGCGTTCCAGTACTACCCATACATCCAGTCGATGTACCCGAAGTACAAAATGGAATAGTATTCGGATTGGTGCTTGCATAATATCGTTGAACGGCACTCATTAGCTCATTCAAGGTATTTTTGAAGCGGCCATCATTGGCACGGTTACTTTGTTCTACCGGATTAAGGGCGGCTATGATACCAACTGCTAAAATAGCTATGATAGCTATGACTATGATAAGCTCGATGAGCGTAAAACCTTTTTGGAATTTTTTCATAAATTTAGAAAAATTGTAATTGATTTCATCATATACAGAAGGTTTCCTAGTTGTCAAGAGCATTTTATAAAGTTTTTATATCTTAACTGCAATTACTTAATTGAAGTTGTTAATGTATATATAGGTGTAATAATTGAGTAAACAAGAAATCCTACACCTAAACCTAAGAATATTAATATCGCTGGTTCAATAAAGGTCGTTAATGTTTTAACTACAATATCTGACTCACTTTCAAAATATTTTGATACTCTCATTAAAGTCTCGTCCAAATGGCCAGTTTGTTCACCTACCAGTGCCATCTGGATAAACATTGGCGGGAATATTTCCTCATTTTTAAGCGCTTGTCCGAGAGTGACTCCTTTTTCAACTTGTTTATAGACATTTTTAAAAGCAGCTTGATAAATTGTGTTTGTCGTGGTTTGAGTAATAATGGTGATACTCTCCAACATTGACACCCCAGCAGATATAAGTACAGATAAAGTGCGTGTTGAATATACAAGCACACTCATTCGCAGTACATCACCAATTACGGGAATTTTCAATACAGATGAGTCAAAAATTTGTTTTCCAATAGGAGTGGAGAAATAATTTCTTAAAAAAAAGACTCCTAACAAAGTGACTAGTATAATAAATGGCCAAAAATGAGCGAAAAACGAAGAAACAGCAATGAGAATTTTTGTTTGGATTGGTAAATCAACTTGAAAACTTTGAAAAAGACCAAGAAGTTGAGGAATGACAAATGTCATCATAATAAACATTACTATAATGACTATGATAATGATAAACGCAGGATAAGCCAGTGTAGACCGTATTTTACTCCTAAATTCCCGTTGTTTTTCCAGATCATCTGCCAGCTTCAAGAAAATCTCACCTAGTTTACCCGAAGCTTCTCCTGCTTTAACCAGGGATATGTAAAGATGTGAAAACTGATTTGGGTAAATACGAAGCGCGTCTGAAAGATTTTTTCCTTCCCTTAAGGTTCTTTCGATGGTATCTATCATGGATAAAATTGCCGGTTTGGTTGTCTGTTTTTTCAGTATTGAGTACGAGTCGATTAATGTTAAACCGGCATTCAACATGATCGCAATTTGTCGCGTCATATCAACAACATCATTAAATCTGACTTTGTCGACAAAGGCGTTTTTTATCGAATCCAAAAATGTTTCTTGTTTGTTGACATGTATTGGCAGATAATCACTGCGTTTAAGGAGAGCGACTGCTTCAGTGTCAGTTTCTGCATCAACTCTCCCAGTGACAACTTTGTTGTCTTTTATTGCTTTATATCTGAAGTACATTATTTACATTGAAAATTTTTTAAACTCATTTGCCCGCAGAGCATATTTCTCAGCAATTTCTTGTGTGATGGCACCTTCTTGAACTAATTTAAGGAGGGATTTTTCAAAAAGAAGCATTCCCTGCTGTTCTTCAGTTTCAAGCACATTGTCAAGCAGGTAGACCTTACCCTCGCGAATTATTGAGGATACTGCGGGAATATTTAACAAAATTTCGGCAGCAGGTACTCGACCGTTATTGGTAATATTAGGTAGCAATCGCTGGCTAATAACTGCCTTTAAAACTGATGAAAGTTGAGAGCGGATTTGATTCTGCTGATGAGCTGGAAAGACATCAATGATGCGGTTTATGGCATCGGGAGTGGTACTTGTGTGAAGAGTGGAAAACACCAAATGGCCAGTTTCGGCAATGGTTAATACTGCTTGAATTGTGTCATAATCTCTCATTTCGCCAACAAGTACAACGTCAGGATCTTCTCTCAAAACTGAGCGCAAAGCAATCATCCAAGAATGAGTATCCTGATGAAGTTCACGTTGAGAGATAATGGACATTTCTTTTGGATAAACAAACTCAATCGGATCTTCGATGGTGACGATGTGTTTAGCTGTTGTGTGATTAATCTCGTTGATGATTGAGGCAAGAGTAGTAGACTTCCCTTCGCCCGTTGGTCCGGTAATAAGAACCAGTCCTTCATTTAGTTTGCCAAACTTGTGAAAAATCTGGGGAAGATGCAGATCCTCTAATGTCAGAATAGTTGCTGGAATGGCACGAAAAGCACAGGCAAGTTTACTTTTTACATAATACGCATTCACGCGAAATCGGTTGTTGGCATATTCATACCCGAAGTCAATCTCCTTATTTGCCAGAAGGTTTTCTTTTTGTTCATCTGACAGAATGGAAAATAGCATGACTTTGGCAGTTTCTTCGGTCAAAATGGGACTCGTTTTCAGTGAAATAAGTTCACTGTTGATACGTATTGCGGGAAAATACTCTGGTATAAGATGAAGATCTGATGCTCCTCTATCAATAACAGTTTTTAATAAGGTGTGTATATCTTCCATATATATATTTAAATTGTATAACTTAAGATTCAGCAACTCGTAATATTTCCTCTATAGTAGTTATACCATCTAATGCTTTTAAATATCCATCTTGTTTCATATTTATCATACCTTCTTTTCTGGCTTGTGTCTCTATCTCTTTTGCGGTTGACTCCTGTAAAATCATTCTATTGATTGCTGGGGTGATTTTCAACACTTCAAAAATAGCGATTCTCCCTAGATAGCCAGTTCGCCCACATTCATCACAACCGGCACCTTTTGTTAGTTTAATTTTTTGACCATCGCGATAGACTTTTGGCAAAAGATCACCTAGCATCAGTTTAATGTCTTGTTCTATCTCAGGTGGAGAATCGTAGGTTTGTTTACAGAAACTGCAAACTTTACGAACTATACGCTGCGCAATTGATGTGATAAGGACTGTAGCTATCAGAAATGGCTCTCCGCCAAGATCGATCATACGAGGAATAGCTGTTGCAGCATTGTTAGTGTGAAGAGTGGAAAACACCAAATGACCGGTAAGGGCTGCTTGGATAGCCAGCTGTGTGGTTTCTTTGTCGCGAATCTCTCCAACAAGAATGATATTTGGATCCTGTCTCAGGAAAGCGCGTAGACCGGTCGCAAAAGTCAATCCAGCTTGAGGGTTGATTTGCACCTGATTAATGCCTCCGATATGGTATTCGACAGGGTCTTCTATCGTAACGATGTTTAAACTTGGTTTGTTCAGCCGGGACAAAATTGAGTAAAGTGTTGTTGTTTTACCTGAACCGGTCGGACCGGTGACAAGAATAATACCATATGGTCTTGTAATCGTTTCCTCAAGTGCCTTGAGTTCTGTGCCTCGAAGTCCAAGTTCAGTTAAAGATGGTAATCCGCCTGTTTTTTCAAGTAGTCTCATCTCGACTTTTTCACCATTAACCGTTGGGAGCGTCGATACACGAAGATCGATTTCCTTGATACCGATTTTATACTCGAACCGACCATCCTGGGGAATACGGTGTTCGTCTATCTTCATCTCTGAGAGGATTTTTATCCTTGAAAGTAAAGAATCATGTATGGTTCGTGGAAGAGACAATTTTTCCTGTAAAATGCCGTCGATGCGGTAGCGGACAATTGTTTTGGTTTCTTGTGGTTCAATATGAATATCAGAAGCCCGGCTCTTCACCGCAAACTCCAATATAGTGTTGACGATTTTGGCAATTGGAGCTTCACGAATCGTTGGACTTTGTATTGATGTCTGAGTTTTTAACTCTTGAGGTACAACTTCTTTTAGCGCTTCCTTTACTTCTGGAGAAAGACCTTGGGTATATGATAAATTAATGGCTTTTTCAAGATCCTCAGAAACCGTCAGGGAAAAAATGATTTTTTTACCGGTTTTTTTCTCCAGAAAATCAGCTAATGTCAAGTTGAGAGGATCGGTAGTGGCCACAAGGATGCTGTCTTCTTTAACATTAAATTGATACGGTAAAATTGAGTACCGGCGGGCAACAGATTCTGGAATGTGTGTGAGTGCTTGAGGATCAACAGCAGCTTGGGCAATGTCTATATACGGTACCTCCATAATTTGCGCTTTCGTTTTCAGAATGACATCATGCGGTATTTCACTATGTTCAAGAAGAAATTGATCAATCGGTTGATTGTTTTTGAGCGACTCAACTTCGTAAGTATCAGCTGTTGACTGATCAATGACGCCTGAGGTGACGAGCGACTTCAAAAATGACTTGGGAGAAATCAACATACTTTTAACTATAATGACTATTTTGGTAGAATTCAATATATGCTGCCTATAATTATCGAGTCAGATCTCCCAGAGGCTGTAGATGAGTTTATTACTCACTACATTGACAAACATCAGATTTCATCGTTCTCTGTTTTGAAATACCAGCCAGAAAAGAAAGAACTGGGCATCGATACGATTCGCGCACTGAAAATGCAAACAGTGACTCAGGTAAGTCAACGACGGCTTATTATCCTCTTTTCATTTGAGACTGCTTCTGTCGAAGCACAGAATGCACTTCTCAAAACGCTTGAGGAAAAAACAGCGAGCAATCAGTTTCTTCTAATTACAAATAATGCAGAGAGAGTTCTCCCGACAATTCGCTCAAGAAGTCGCCATATTTTTTTAAAAAACACACATGAAACTATTGAGAAGGGCTATGACGCTTTTTTTACGTCAATAATTGAGAAAAATACTTTTGCCTATCTTGGCGATGCGCTGATACAGGGTATTACTCGGGAAAAAGCCATTGAACTGGTCGATGCTTCTATTGTATTTCTTAGAAATCAGTATCTATCTTTATCATCTGTCACCGAAATCATGAAAAGAGCATTAGTAGTCAAACAGTTGCTTCAGAACAACAATACCAATCCCCAACTGTCTGTAGATAATTACCTGATTTTTTTTAAAAAACAGTCAGCAAAAAATGCTTCTTGACTTTTCCTTATACGCTCCTCTAGTATTAAACTAAATGCAAAGAAACGGGTTTACATTATTAGAATTATTAATAGTCATTGCCATAATTGGTATATTGTCGATCTTGGCAGTACCAAACTTTATCGCAGCTCGTCAGCGAGGTCGTGATGCTCAGCGGAAAAATGACATGAAACAACTGCAGAGTGCGCTTGAGTTGTATAAAAATGATCAATCTTCTCCAGACTATCCTAATGCAGCAGGATATTCCAGTTTAGGTACTTATTTAAGCCCGACATATATAGCAATAATGCCAACTGATCCAATAGCATCAGGTACGTATTACTATGCCTACACATCTGCCACAAGGACATATTCACTGTCGTCTTGTCTTGAAAATGGCGGAGACCCGGTTGGGGTTACATGTCCCGGAGGGTTTACCTGTTCAAGCGCTAAATGTTTTACTATTAATTCACCATGAAAATCATAAATACTCATCGTAAAAAAAGAGGTTTCACGTTAATTGAAATATTGGTTGTTGTCGGAATAATTAGTATTCTCGTAAGTTTTGTGACTGTTTCCTTTTCAGCAGCCCAAAAAAAAGCTCGAGATGTCAAAAGACGTGGAGATCTGTTAACTCTTCAAAAATGTATGGAGACGTACTTTGCGGCTAATCAAGCTTATCCGACAATTTCTACAAGATTATTGGATGGAGCCGTACTTGCATCGTGTGATTCGTCAAATTCGATTGCAGTTTTAGATCCAATTAATGCCGCGTATGGAAGTCCATCCGTCAATTATAGGTATACGTATACTGAGAATACTCCTATAAACACAAACTATTCAGTCACAGCAAATCTTGAAGGTTCTTCTACACCATTTACAGTTACCAACCAGCAATAGTATGAAAAAAAACGGTTTTACGCTGATTGAAATGCTTGTCGTCATTGCTATTTTAGCTTTATTGATGAGTGTGGCTGCACTGAGTTTCACCAGTGTCTCTAAACAGTCACGAGATGCCAGGCGAAAAACAGATATGGAGCAGTTAAGAGGAGCATTAGAACAGTTTCGAAGTAATATTTCTTATTACCCAACCAATGGGCAAGTACCTGCTGTTTTAGTTTCTAGTGGTTATATGCAAATCGGTCCAACACCTCCGAGTAGTTTTAGTACATATACATATAGTGCTTGGACTGATAGATCAAGAGGAAGCGGATGCAATAATAATCCCGGTGGCGCCTACTGCGGTTACTACGAAATTTCAACAACTCTTGAAACCACGGGTGCTGTCTATATTATCACCCCATACGGATCCTGCACTGGATCGTGTCCCTGATATGCGAAACACAACCGATTCACAAGGAAAGAAGGGCTTTACCATCATTGAACTGATTATAGTAGCCTCGATTATCGTCATGATGTCCGGCGTCACTGTCGCGTTTTATAATGAGTTTAATAACAAAAAAGTACTTGACGCTGAAGGTTCAAAGTTGGTTGATGTTTTAGAGCTTGCGAAACAAAAAAGCATTCATTCCGAGATCTCGCCTCAATGTAATGGGTCATCGTATACTTTTGCAGGGTATAGTGTTGTCATAACTAGATCTGGATATAGCTTAAAAGCTGTCTGCCCGTCAAATCCCACGATTCAGCAATATAGTTTCGATACATCAGTTCAATCGAATACCAACACAACAATAACTTTTAATCCAATTTACGGCTCGGTTAGCTCTTTACAAACGATACCCTTAAGTACGACAAATAATACTAACTGTTATTCAATTACTGTTACTACAACCGGTAATATTACAGGAGCAAAGTTGGTATGTGGAGGAGGATCATGACAACAAAAAAAAATGGCTTCAGTCTGGTTGAGCTGCTTGTTTTTATCACCATAGTCGGCCTTTTTTTTGTTTCGGCAGTAACTATTTCAGTTGCGACATTACGTAATTTGAAAGCTTCTGAGCACCGGTTAATTGCTACCCGATACAGTGAAGAACTGGGTGAGTGGTTGACTGAGCAAAAAGAGTTTAGTTGGGAAGCTTTTGTTGCCCGAGCAACAACTTCAGGATTAACTTACTGTTTTCCGTCATCCCCTATTAGTGATTTTTGGCCGGCACCTGCTTCAAATTGTCCGCTTGGTCAGCTGAACCCGACTATTTATACCCGAAAAGTGACACTCATCAGTTTTAATAGTGACAACCAGGTCAAAGCTGATATTATTATTAGTTGGAATGAAGCTGGTGGAACGCCTCAGTCATTACAACTTATTCAAACGTACGCAGTATGGGAATAAACTCATCAAAAAAACGGGCATTTACTCTAGTCGAAGTTATAGTAATAACTGGTGTCATTGCATTAACGTTACCGGCGCTATTTAACATCGTCTTTGCCATCATGCAACAGGAGGCAAAAGTCATCCGGTTAACTCAGGTGAAACAGCAAGGTGATACTATCCTCAATAGATTCGAGTCGGAAGTCAAAACAAATGCCACAGGGATTTTTACCAATCAGACTCTAACAAATCAGATTTGTAACACTGTTGGAATCTATCCTGGTCCATTTAATCCCCAGTTAACCTCGATCTATTTTTCTCATAGACAGGCAGGAAGCGAATTTGGCTTCATCAATGCAAGTAACAAAATGAGTTATTTTCTTTCCACGCCATTTGGAGGAAACCTGACAACTGACTTAACTACTGATCGTGTTATAGTGACCAATGTTGCCTTCTCCTGTGAGTTAAAACAACTGTACTCACAACCTGTTGTTAAACTATCCTATGATGTATGTTATAGTAACTCCCCCAGTAATACCTGTGCTTCAGATCGTCTTGAAGAACAAGCGAACCTGCACTATGACGTCGCAATCAGGGTAAGAAATCAATAATACTCTCTTGACTTACTAAATGTTTTAGGCAATACTGTAAATGAGGTATATTTTTATATGGATGCCAAACTCTTTACCATAGATTTAGGAGAAAGATTTACCCGGATGACTGATACCCGTTATCAAGGTGGCCAAGTCGAACTTCTGGCCATGGGGTATAAAGATACAATTCCGTTCTTTTACTCTACCGAAAACCCGGACTTGATCGACCGACAAGCCGAAATTATCACCCAGCTTGCAGCCAATTTAAGAATCAGAAAAAAAGAAGTCAATGTTATTGTGCCTGACGCCTACACCTTTTCACAAATTATCGAGATGCCCCAGCTTAAAGAGAAAGAGCTTCTGGCGGCGATACGCTATCAAGCTGACGAGTTTATACCTATGCCGATTGAGGAAACTACTTTGGATATCGAGATATTAAGTGAAAACCCCGCGACCAAAAAATTATTGCTATTTATCGCAGCCAGCCCAAAAAAAATCATCGAACGAGTGAAAAAGACCGTTGAAAAAGCCCGTCTGATGCCGCTTAACCTAGAAAATGAGCTGAGCGCAGTCGGAAAAATCAGTGGTGAACTCTTTAAAAAAATACCGCATCAGCCGGGTACTGCTTCAATTCTTGTGAACTTTGGTTTCACACAGACATCGCTATATCTTTTAGATCACGCGAGCTCTCTTTTGGTACTTGTGAGAGCATTTAAGATTGGACTTGATCTTTTTATGAAAGAGGTGAAAGTGAATTTAAACATTAATGATCAGCAGGCTTATGAAGCCATAAGATCTCAAGACCCTGAACGAGTGAAATCTGTAGTGTCGATCATTTCTCCAGGGTTGAAAGAATTTAACCAAGAAATTGAAAGATTTATGTTACTTACCCGTGAGCGATACAACTTAACAACTTCAAATATCTATATCTATAATCTTGATGGTTACTGCCCTACTCTTTTTGGTAGTCTCAAAGGCCACTTTTCGATACCGGTAGAAAACTTCCCCATTAATTCGCTTGTTTCTCAAAATACGATTGCCTCATCCTTTGCTTCCACTATGTCGTCTTTCATTTCAGTTATAGGTGGATCATTGGCATGAAAAAACGGATTAACCTTTTACGCCTTGACAACCAAACAGGTCCTCCTCCCATTGTGCGCAGAATCGAACAGTACTCAATCTGGGTCGGTTTGTTTCTTTTTTTCATCTTCTTAGGTATTAATGCTTTTTTCTTATTTTTACGTTTAAAACTGAATGACTACAATCAGCAAAAAGCGAACCTTATCGCAAAAATCAATGAAAATCAGGATATTGAAGCCCAGATTCTCTATTTTTCTCGTAAAGAAGATCAAGTGACGACATTTCTTAAAGATGATGCGCAGTTTTTACCTTACTATAATCTATTGAAAGACTTGCTTGTATTTTCTTCAAATTCTCCCGTTTTACAGTCGATGACACTTGATAAAAATAAAGTCACAGATTTTGTAGTCGGGTTCCCTGCATTTGATCAAGCATATCAGTTTCTTCACTTTATAGAATCGGAGAATTTTCTCGATAACTTCTCTGAATTAACCCTTAACAATCTGACGATTGCTGAAAGAAGTAGTATTACCAATAATACGCCAGTTGCCAATCAGGGCTATCAGCTGCACTTTCATGGTAAGTTCAAAAATCTTAATGGAACTCATATTTAATCGCTATCGGTCCCTTCTAATTTTGCCGGTGATTTTTATTATTTTAATCGGGCTGATCGTCTTAACCACGAAAAACCTTCTCAGAACTCAACAAGATGTTGACTCAGTCCACAGTGACATCGATAAATTACAAAAAAAACTCTCAGTTATTGAGACAAACAAGTCGTTAACAGCCAGTCAGATCGAGAACTATAACAAGCTTTTAACGCAGCTTGTGCCAAACGAAGAAGACTATTTTTCAATTCTTTTTGCTCTTGAGGAACTGTCAAATAAGACAGGCTTTAGCATATCCAAATATACGATCAATCTTTCTCTCGCTTCCCCCGAAAAACTCCAAGTAACGGTTAACGGTGATGGTGACGCTGATGCTTTTTTCAAATTTCTTCAAAATTATCAGTTTGGCGGTGGTCGGTTAGTAACCAATGAGTCAATCGGCTATACTTCAGAAAAAGTCGGCCAAATTAACTTAGCTCTTAACTTTTACAGTAAAAAGACAGATACTACTTCTCAGGAACTTCCTCAATTGACGACCAACCAGATTGAACTTATGCAAGAGATTCAGAATAAAACGTCGATAATTGTCAAAGACTCTAATGAAGATTTATCAGTGATAGACTATAAAACGAAAGAAAACCCTTTTTAAACCCTCAACTTGGTTTGTGTCTCTTAAGAAGCTTACGCATACCTTCTGACAGCTCAGCCCCTTTTGAGACCCAGTAATTGAAGCGTTCCTTATTGATCTTTAAGGTAGCCGGCTCGGTCATAGGATTGTAAATACCGACGTTTTCCAAATAGGATCCGTCTCGTTTTTTACGCTTATCAAGCGCAACAATACGGTAGGAAGGTTGGTCTTTTTTGCCAAATCGCATTAATCGTAAGGTGACTGCCATATAGAGATGAATTATACAATATCAGCCGATCTTTGCCAAGGCATTCTTGGCTGCATGTTCCTCGGCCATTTTTTTTGAGCTGCCGATGCCTTCTGCAAGGCGCTTTCCTTTTACAGAAACGCTTACTTTGAAGTGCTTATTATGTTCTGGGCCACTCTCTTCAACCGTATTATATATCGGTAAAACCCGGTAGCGGGCTTGGGCGATCTCCTGAAGCCGGCTTTTGGGCGAGAGATAGAGTTTATACTCAACGATGTGGTCGAGTCGATCTTTAAAAAGATGTTTGACGACAAATTGATAGCCAGATTCAAAGCTCTGGTCAATAAAAATAGCCGCGATTAAAGCCTCAAAGCAGTCGGCTAAAATATTCATATTTGATCGGCCATTCCCCCGTTCTTCGCCTTTGGAGAGATAAAGGTACGAGCCTAATTTCAGTTTTTTGGCCACCTCAGCCAGACTCTCAGTTCGCACAATCGCGGCCTTGATGTCTGTATAATCACCTTCTTGAAGAAGAGGGTATTTTCTGTATAAGTAAATAGAAGTGATCAAAGATAAAACACTGTCTCCCAAAAACTCGAGTTTCTCGTTTGACGGCATAGAAAATTTTTTGTGCTCATTGAGATATGATCGATGGATAAACACATTTTCAAGAAGACTTCTATCTTTAAAGGTTATTTGAATTGCTTCCTCAAGTGGTTTAAATTGATCTACCATATTAATGTTTTACCACATTTCCTAGTACAGCATTGATAAATGCATACGACCGGTCCCCTCCGAGTTCTTTTGCTAGCTCAACAGCCTCATTGATGATGACTTTTTCGGGCTCTTTTTTCTCGATTTCAAGCTCATAGACTGCCAACCGCAAGATCATCAAGTCAGTTTTGGCAATCCGATCAATGGGAAACTTCGGTGCATAGGCAAGGATTTTTTCATCTATTGCAGTTAGATGTTTCAAAATATCCTGGGTAACGGGGCTATCAGTGTACGGTAGATTGCCTTGAAGATTATATGAGGCAGCAAACAAGTTCTGAATGACTTTTATTCGCTCCAGATGACGCTTGTCCATACGTTACTTGCCACAATTCTTACATGGTCTGTGGGGTATTTTAAGCTTACCACAGTTACTACATTTGACTAGTTGAGGCAGACTCTTAGCTCGTGAGTGTAACCTTTTGCCTTTTCGCTGCGTGGAATGTTTTCGTTTTGGTAACGGTGCCATAGGAGATATCTTAGCAAATACAGGCAAAATTAGCAAGGTGATCTGGCGGATATGAACAGATTTTAGTCTCTGGTGATCAAGTGGACTTTATACTTCTCAATTCGCTTAGCTACCTCGGGAAAGTCCTTCAGGTTATACGTGTTCATAAAAAAATTGACTGCTCGGCGAGTGGCTTCAATCAACGGAAGATCGGAAAAGCTAGCTATCTTTAAATCTCTGTACCCGTGTTGACGAGTACCAAACAGATCACCTGGACCTCTGATTTTCAGATCATATTCGGCCAGTTCTAGTCCACTTAAGGTTTTTGAAAAGAAACTCAGCCTTCGACGACTTCTTTCATCTTGGGCATCACTATACAAAAGACAGTATGACTGTTTGTCGCTTCTTCCAACTCGTCCTCGAAGCTGATGCAACTGAGCTAGTCCAAACCGTTCGGCTCCTTCAATAATCATAATGGTAGCATTGGGTATATCAATTCCCACCTCAACAACTGAGGTGGAGACGAGTATTTGACAGGTACGGGTTTTAAACTGATTCATAATGGCTTCTTTTTCGGCCGGCTTCATTTTGCCATGAAGAAGGGCAACGTTTGATTTGGAGAAGATCAGCTTTAAGTTTTCATATTCAGCCTTGGCAGCTTTGATTGATTTTAGCGTTTCAACTTCTGATTCTTCGATTAATGGACAAATGACAAATACCTGATTTCCATCAGTAATGTGTTTTTTTATCCATTCATACGCGCTTTGTCGTTTATGGGGGGCAACAAAGTATGTTTTCACGGGCAGTCTACCGGTGGGCATTTCATCAAGAACCGACATATCAAGCTCCCCATAAACTGTGAGGGCAACGGTGCGAGGAATAGGAGTTGCGGTCATTGTTAAAAGATGGGGATTCACACCTTTTTGCTTAAGAAGCGCCCGTTGAGCAACCCCAAAACGATGCTGTTCGTCAACGATGACCAAGCCTATCTGAGACATTTCAGGTTGAGTATGAAGAAGAGCTTGTGTGCCAATAATGATATCGTACTGACTTTTAGGAGTTTTCTTCTTTATTATCACTTTTTTGGAACCAGTCTGGAGACCAATCGTAACTGGCAGATGTTGAAAGAGTTTTTTAAACGTCTCGTAATGTTGCTGAGCCAGGATTTCAGTCGGTGCCATATAGAAGCTTTGATATCCGTTAAGATGCGTGAAGTATGAAGCAATCGCCGCCACCACGGTTTTTCCTGAACCAACGTCACCCTGGAGGAATCTGTTCATCGGTGTTTTTTCCATCAAGTCTGAAAGAATATCTTGAACTGCTTTTCTTTGAGCTTGAGTTAACTGAAAGGGTAATGATTGAACAAAATGATCAATTTTTGATTGTCCGTGTGAAGTAAAAATGTGCCCGACTGTTTCTTTCTTCCACTCTTTTTTAATAAGGTGAGTAGCCAGCTGTATGCTAAAAAACTCATCAAAACTTAGTCGTTTTCGAGCCGACTCAACCTCTTTAAGTGATTTGGGAAAATGAACAGAGTTGTATGCCTGATTTTCATCGATTAAAAAATTATTTTTCAAAAGTTCATCAGGAAGCCACTCTGATATGAGAGCATTCTGTTTCTCAATAACCTGCCAGACTTTTTCACGGATCGTTCGAGATGATAGTCCACCTGTTTCAGGATAAATAGGTACGAGTCTGCCGGTGTGAATTGTTGGCAGATCGTTATGAATTACTTCGTACTCAACCGGCTGCATGGAGAATGATTGAATAGACTGTTTTACTTCACCGGCGACTGAAAGCTTGGCACCCACGCCAAGAGTGTGAATAAGATAGGGTTGATTGTACCAGATAAGCTCAATTGAACCATTGTCATCTTTCAGAAGTACTTTTTGAATTTTGAAACCCCGCTTTGTGTAGACATTTTCGGCTTTTTGAATGATTCCCTGTACCGTTACCTTCTCACCGGCTTGTATCCGGTTAAGAGCTGAAATTAAGGAAAAGTTTTCATACCGCGTTGGGAAATGATTCAAAAGATCGCTAAACGTCACAATATCAAGATACTTGAACCGGGCAATCGTCTGTGGTTTTGTCCGTGAAAGGTGCTCAATCGGAATATCGGTCATAGATAAACAAAGTTCACTTTACCAAAAGCAATGGTGCCAGGCTGGAAAGTATCAAAAGAATTGAAGACACTGTAATAATAACTTTCCAAATTGTTTCGGTTTTAAAGCGTTTGGCCATGGTTATATTATACCTACTGCATGGTAAACATGCTATACTAATAGTCTATGTATCGTTCGAGACGATTTTCTTCATCTCAGACGTTTAGTCAAAAACTGATTCTTTGGGGGCTCATTGGTTTGGGAGGGTTGATACTTTTTGGTTTTCTGGCGTCGCTTTTTGTTTTTGCCTGGTATGGTCGCAACTTACCGTCTCCTGGCAAGTTAAGCGAAGTCACCAGTGACTCAACCGTTTTTTATGATCGGGATGGCAAAGTACTCTACGAGATTTATAAAGATAAAAATCGGGTGCCAGTGGCATCAGCTGACATTTCAAAATACCTGAAAGAAGGTACTGTAGCTATCGAAGACAAAAATTTCTATAAGCACAACGGTATTTCTCAGCTTGGGATTATTCGAGCTTTTATTAACACGTTGCTTGGCCGAGGTGTTCAAGGTGGCTCCACCATCACTCAGCAGCTTATTAAAAATGTTCTGTTGACTTCAGAGCGTAGTATCGGCCGCAAAGTAAAAGAGGCGATTCTTGCTTCAGAAGTCGAGCGCAAATATACGAAAGACCAGATTCTTGAGATGTATTTGAATGAGGCTCCTTACGGCGGAACGTACTATGGTGTTGGTGCTGCCTCAAAAGGGTACTTTGACAAGGAACCAAAAGACTTAAGTATTATTGAAGCTGCCATTCTCGCCGGTTTGCCCCAGAGTCCGACGTATTATTCACCTTATATAGGTACAAAAGATGCCTGGAAGGGTCGGGCTAAAAATGTCTTGCGGCGCATGCGAGAAGATGGGTATATCGATAAAAAACAGGAGCTGGCAGCTGATTCCCAGGTAGACACATATCACTTTTCGGCTCCCAGAGTAGCAATCACCGCCCCGCATTATGTGTTTTATGTGCGCAATCAGATTGAGAAACAGTATGGCGTGGCAGCCACCCAGCAAGGCTTGAAGGTCAAAACGACCATAGACTCAGATCTGCAAAAAAAAGTTGAACAGATTGTGAAAGATGAAATTGAAGGCTTAAAGAGCGCCAAAGTCGGCAATGGTGCAGTGGTTGTTCTGGACTCTAAAACCTCAGAAGTTCTAGCCTACGTTGGCTCCTATGATTTCAACAACGAGGAGTACGGTAAGTTTGATGTCGCCGGCTCAGGCCAGCGTCAACCAGGCTCAGCTCTTAAACCAATTATCTACACGCTTGCATTTGAAAAAGGGTACACACCGGCAACAGTGATCATGGATGTCAAAACTCCCTTCTATAACGGTGATCAAATGCCAGAATACATACCGGTCAATTATGACGGTAAGTTCCATGGTCCGATGCAACTTCGTTTTGCACTAGGAAACTCGATGAACATTCCGGCTGTGAAGCTTCTGGCTATGGTGGGTTTACGAGATTTCTTGGAGAAAGGCTACGAAAGTGGACTCCACTCGTATCAACCGACTGAGGATAATATGAAACGCTTTGGACTGGCGGTAGCACTCGGAGGCGGCGAGACGAACTTACTAGATCTTACTTCGGCCTATACCGTGCTTGCCTCAAGTGGAATCAAACGCGACGTCCAGCTTTATTCAGAGATCACAGACTATCGCGGAAAAAAACTTTATAAAGCGTCTAAACCCCGAGAGCGACGTGTCTTTTCGCCCGAAACAGCGTTTCTAACGTCCCACATTCTGTCAGACAATGTTGCTCGAACGCTTGAGTTTGGCCCGAACTCCTATTTACACGTTCCGGGTAAAACTGTCGCCGTGAAAACTGGTACGACAAACGATAAACGCGATAACTGGGCAGTTGGTTTTACAAACTCAATCACCGTAGGCGTCTGGGTCGGTAACAACGACAACTCGCCGATGGATCCGAAAATTGCCTCGGGTGTTACGGGTGCCTCCTCTATCTGGTATAAAATTATGACTGAGGCCTTGAAAAAGTATCCAGACGGCATTGCCAATAAACCCGATAACGTGAAAGCACTTCAAATTGATGCGTATCTTGGCGGCTTGCCAAAAGATAGTCAACAAACTCGATCTGAATATTTTGTTGAAGGGACTGAACCAAAAGACGTGGCACCGTTTTATAAAAAACTAAAGATCTCCCGCTCAACTGGGAAGTTGGCTAATGAAGTTGAAATCAGAAACGGTAATTATGATGAAAAAGATTACATCGTCTTCACCGAAAACGATCCCGTCTCAACTGATGGTAAAAATCGCTGGCAGGACGCGATAAACGATTGGACAAAAGACCAAACGGATGACAAACTGAAACCACCAACAGAAATCTCAAGCAACAATGCTGATGATGTGGCAGTTTCGATTACTTCTCCAAGCGATCATGCACAGCTAGACTCAAACGATGTTGAGGTGAAAGCGCGAATTGGTTCAGTCGCTGCTATAAGAACGGTGAAAATTATTATCAATGGCTCAGAAGTGAAGATATTTAACGAAGATAAAAAAGATATTGATGAACATATTCACCTTGACGACGGAGTGTATGAGTTGAAAGTCAACGCCCAAAACGATAAAGATAAAAGTGCCGAATCAACTATCCGTTTTGGTGTAAATAGACCTTGGGATTCCGGTAACCCTACCCCCTCCCCTGCCCCAAGTCCGACGCCTACTCATTAAGAAACTTTTTTTCTAGTAAGTCCTTTGATATTTTGCCGGTTTTTACAACGTATTTTTCGGGATGTTCTACAGTATCTTTCAGTAAATCATTAACATTAATCCATCTAATATCTTTAACTTCTCCGAGTCGCGGACTAAATTCGTTTATTAGTCTATCTAATTTATAGTAAAAAAGTTGATAGAAGAAATTAAAATTTTCTTTGTGGAGATATTTTGATCCTTTAATTAGTTGAGAATTGTCGATATCTAATCCAATTTCTTCTTTTGCTTCCTTAATGATATTTTCTTCATATGTTTCATTTTTTTCCACTGTGCCGACTGCTGAAAATCCCCACTTTCCCGGATCATGAGATTTAGTTAGTGCTCTTTGAGCCAGTAATATTTCTTGCTTCGAGTTATAAAGAACTAATACAGATACTCGGTAGATATCACTTTTGGTAGTTTCTGATTTCGATTTATATCCAATTATGTTGTCATTCTTATCTACAATTGTGTAGAGTTTATGCATATTTTTGGGCAAAGTCTTTAAATACTTGAGGAGTTTCTAATTGCTGAAACTGCTCATTTGTCACCCATTGATGCTCGGTGTGCTCTTCACTGAGATTCACTTTTTCCGACACAGCCTTGCCTTTGTAGCCGATAAGCAGGAGATAATATTCTGGCTCCATGCGAGTGACTATTTCAACCGGAACAACATCTCTTGCACGAACTCCAGTCTCCTCTTGAATCTCATGAAGTAATGAGTCCATATGATTTTCACCATACAACACATTGCCTCCCGGTAAATCCCATTGATCACCGCCAGTTGGATGGGACGGGCTGGATTTAAGTGCCAGAAATTTATTCGGATGATCCGGATGATATAAAATGATTTTCTGAGCAAACTTCATATCATCTGAAAACATGTACTTTTGTTTTTCTGGATCAGTTGGTATTGGCATAGTTAATACTCAGTATACTTTATATGTTTACCTTTTGCTCTTTTAACTGGATAGTTTTTGTTATTCTTTTTCATTTTATTAACAAATTCTTTATTAATATCAATCTTAAGATCAAACGCAATAAGAAGTGCCCAATATAAAACATCAACCACTTCTTCTTTAACTTCCTGGAAACGCGGAGATTGAAGATATTCCTTCACTTCTTTCTCATTGTTCCACTGAAAAAGCTCAAGGAGTTCTACAGCTTCAAGTACAAGTGCAATGGCACTTTCTTTAGGTCCATGATACTGTTTCCAATCACGTTTATTACGAAAATCAACTACATGTTGTTGAAGTTTTAAAATATCACTTGTCTTATTCATATATATTTTTTGATATTGAGAATATCTCCGTCTAACATTATTGGCAAAGTGCCCATGATTTCGGCATAATACTGTAATTTCGGAGACACAGGATTCAATATAAAAATAGGTTTTTTGTCATATATAGCAACAGCCATTTCCATTAAGACATTGCCACCGATATATCCAGCGTGACCATGTTTTGTTTCGTTTATGACAAGTATTGCATCTGAACTTCTTATTTTTCTGAAATGATTTAAAATAAGTTTAGCTTTAATACGAAAGCCACCATTTACTCCTTTTTCTTCAAAATCATTTTTATAATCATCAGCGTTAAAATCCTTACTTTTTATCATTTGGATAGCTCCCCAAGGAAGTTTAGGCTGTATTTTCAGCGTTTTTAACTTTTTACTTACTTCGATCGCAGTTGGATAAAATAATGTACTGGCACAGATTGCGACCGAATTGATTTTTCTCATTTATTGTTCTAATAATTTTTTTAACAGCTTAAAATCTCCTTCAAATACTGTACGAAGCTTTGTGAATCGGATAGCGGCTGCAGGGTGAACTGTCAAAAAGTATAGTTTACCATCCTTTTTAATTGTTGATCCGTGTTTTTTCATAACCGGAATTTTTTCTTCTAAAACACCCTGTGTAGCAACTGATCCCATAAGGACAATAACTTTTGGTTCAAGAACGTTCAATTGTTTCATCAAATGAATTCGGCCGTGAGCAATATCCTCAAATGTTGGAGTGCCGCGATCTGGTAGATATTTGACAGGACTGGTGATAAATACGTCCTCCACTTTCAACTTGAGTAGTTCACGAATATTTTTTCGTAAGTACTGACCAGATCGTCCGATAAACGGCCGACCGGTTTTTGCTTCTTGTTTTCCTGGTGCTTCACCGATGAAAACGATATCCGCGTCTGGGTCACCTTCGCCCGGAACAGCTTTCCCACCCTTTCCCTCTTGACAAATTTGACACTGTTCAATTTCCTCAGCAATTTGTTCAAGAGCTTTCGTTTTATCCATAGACTTTTTTAATAGCCTCTAACTCTTTTTTAGCTTCTTCCTCAGAAAGATTTTTTGCGAGATCTGAGAAATAAAACCTGAGCGTGACATTTTGTTTAAAAATATCAATGACTTCTAAGTTTCTAAGAAGAGCAGATGCTTCAAATGCTTTTTTCTTGAGTTCCTCATAGCGCATACTTGGAGACAATGGTACAGTTAGATCAAGCTTGACAACTGCATATTGTGACGATTCTTGGTAAGAAGGAAGAACTTTGTACTTAAGAATTATAGGTGCAAGATCGATTTCTGCCAGATACACGTTTGTTTGTAAGTTGAGTCGCTCTTTGTATAGAGGTTTTAGTTTACCAATAACCCCAATAGGTGAGTCGATCATAAGACTGGCTTGAGTCCCCTCACTTAAAAAATGATTCTGGGATAATTCAAAATGGTAGGTAATATTAAAATTTTTTAGCAGTAACTCGATCAGTCCTTTCAACGCAAAAAAATTTGTAGTCGTGACTATGCCGAGGCGAAATTTTTCATCGGGAAGTTCATTTTTTTTCGGTAAATACACTTTGGCAATCTCAAAAAAATTCAACGGATCCTTTTTGCCCTGATTATCGGCAATATTTTTAACAAGAGATTCAATAAGAGAAGTTCGCATGTACTTAATCTCTTCAGAGATAGTATTTTGTATTGCCAAGTGCTCCTCGACTTTACTATCAAGTTTTTCAATCGTTCCCTTTGAGATCATAGAGTAGTTCATAATCTCGTGATAGCCACGATATTTGAAAAAATATTTGATCTTTTTCTGCAGTTCAAAAAGCATATCGATATCGTGCGGCTGTTTCACAAGCACTGTCGGCTGAATGATATTGGGCAGATTATGATACCCATAAACGCGGGCTACCTCTTCGGCCACGTCTTCTTTTTTTGTTACATCGTCTTTGCGAAATGATGGTACCGAAACCATACAGGTAGTACCAGTTACTTGAATACCAAAACCCAGCCGTTGCAGAATATCAGCAATCCTTTTTATCTCAACTTCGACTCCCATGATACGGGTAATATCTTTTTGAGTGACTTTAATGGTCGTTGGTGTAAAAGGTTTCGGGTAAATATCATACAGTTTAGAGCTAATATGTACACTAGCATATTGCTTTAACAACTCTATACCGTACATAAGTGTTGGTTCGACGCGCTCTTCATCAAGTCCCTTTTCAAAGTATGTGGCAGCCATAGTACGTTGACCAGTCGTCATTGAAGTCCGACGAATTTTGCGTTTATTGTACGTTTGTACAAAGAAAACAATATTTTTTGTGCCCGAGGAAATAGCTGAGTTGAGCCCCCCCATAATACCGCACAGATCGATAAGATTTTTTTTGTCTTCGATGACGATGTCTCCTCCTGGGAGACGAATATCTCGTCCATCAAGGGTTGTTAATTTTTCCCCTTTTTGGCTTTCTTGAAGTTTCATGAAGTGACCGGCGATTTTATCATAGTCAAACATATGGGTCGGTTGGCCTAAAGTAATCATCAGGTAGTTTGAAATATCGACCACGTTGTTAATTGATGAAATACCGCACCACTGAAGACGTTGACGTATTAGCTCTGGAGAGGGGCCAAGCGTGACGTTTGACAAAATGATAGCGGTAAATCGAGAACAGAGTTTTGGATCAATTGGTGCAATTGTTAGGGTCGATTCGTTAGCACTTCTTCCAAGAGAGGTAAATGTGTAAAGAGTTAATGGATTTTTTTTAAGTGTCGCTTTTTTACCAAACTGGGGTAAAATTGCTTGAGCTTCCTGAGCTATACCAAAAACACTCGCAACGTCAACTCTGTTTGAAGTTACTTCAATATCAAAAATATAATCATCCTTTACTTTCTCAACCCGCTCAATCGAGGGACCGCACAAAGATAGGAACCTTTGTATCTCCTGCGGATCAGCATCTGTCTCAAGATACTCCAAAAGCCAGTTATAGGTAATTTTTATATTCATAGCTTAAAACTGTTCAAGAAATCTGATGTCGCCATCGTAAATAATGCGCAAGTCGTTCAGCTTAAATCCCTCTTTCATCATCATTACCCGTTCAATGCCAATACCAAACGCCCAGCCAGTGTATCCGCGCTTGACGCTACCAGCTTTTAAGACGTTTGGATGGACCATACCAGCTCCACCTAACTCAAGCCAGCCGGATTTGCAAACTTTACATTTTACCCCGTCAATCATACCTTTTCCCCCACAGATGTCACAGGTGATATCAACTTCAAACGAAGGCTCCGTAAACTGGAAATGAAATGGTCTTAATCGTGTTTGTCTTTCTTCGCCGAAAAACTCCTTGGCAAAGTAATCGATTGTACCCTTCAAGTTGGCAATCGTAATATTTTTATCAATACACAGTCCTTCAAACTGGTGAAACATCGGTGTATGAGTAGCATCCCAGTTGGGACGATATGTTTTAGCTATATTGATCATGCGTATCGGTGGTTGACCATGAACACGCTGCATTTCACGAATTTGGCCGGAAGAGGTATGAGGAGTGAGCAACATGCGACCAAGTTTCTTGTTTTCGTGAGCATCGATGAAAAACGTTTCGAAGTCATCGCGTGCTGGATGACCGGGTGGCATGTTTAACGCTTCAAACGAAAAATACTCCCACTCCACTTCAGGGTAAGACATACGGATAAAACCGAGCTTCTCAAAAATGCGGCTAATTTCCTCAACAGCGTACGTCACCATATGAAGACTTCCCTTTTCATACTGTTTGCCAGGAAGCGTAACGTCGATTTGTTCGGAAACATCTGCGTTTGTCAGTAAATGGTTTTTTTTGTCTGAGAGTTGGGAAGTTACTTGGTTTTTAACCTCATTGACTGACTGGCCATACTCTTTTCGTTTCCCCGGTAGAATATCAGCAATGTTTTGAAGTAGTTTGTTGATGGCACCGTTTCGACCAAGATACTTTATCTCAAGACCATGTAAGTCTTCAAGTGTCGAAGTTTCGCTTAATTCTTTGGAAAATTGTTGCAGTAGCTCCCGCGCGTCTCCCATGATACATTTATATCATATCAGGAGTAAATTGTCACTTATTTTTAAAATAAATATGATTAAATTATGAAAGTTTACTTACTTGAGTTGTTTAACGATATTTTTAAATACTGCGGGATGTTCAGAAGCAAGTTGTGCCAAAATTTTACGGTCCAAGCCAATGTTTTTTGTTTTAAGTTTGTTGATGAATGAAGAGTAAGTGACTCCATGTTCACGTAAAGCGGCATTCATGCGTACTATCCAAAGAGAGCGCATATCTCGTTTGCGTCTTTTGCGGCCATGAAAGGCATACTCCCCTGCATGAAGAACGGCTTCTTGGGCTTTCTTAATCTGTTTATGACGACTCATCCAGTAACCTTTGGCAAGGTGGAGGGTTTTCTTATGACTTTTTCTGGTTTGAACACCGGGTTTAACACGTACCATATTTTTATTTTAATCCGAGCATACGTTTAATCTTTTTCTCGTATGTACCGGTAACTGTTTTTAAGGTTTTTAACTGTCTGATTTGACGTTTGCTTTTGGATGAGCGCAAATGTCGCAAATAATGTGATCGGTGTTGTAATTTACCACCGGCACTGACTTTAAAACGTTTACTAGCTGATTTATTGGTTCTCTGTTTGTTCATAGAGATTGTAGCCAAACTGTGATTTGATAACAACTGACTCAATTTCACCAGTGGGACTGATTACGGCGTCAATGTGTCTTGGAATGCCGACTGTACGATCAAACTCTTGAAGCAGAGCTTCAAAATCAGGATTCGCCAGTACAGATTTGATATTGTACTCTTGTACTTGTTGTGGTGAATGTTCGATTGATGCCATATTTTTTTGTTTACAATTATTTTTTTTTCGCAACGACTGCTCGTATGACTCTGCCTTCAAGACGAGGTTCCTTGGAGATGTTAACTTCTCCAAGTTCGGCGACGAAGCGCTTCATCAGGTCAAAAGCCATGTCTCTTTTGGCAACTTCTCGGCCTTTCAAGCCAAGATTTAATCGTACCTGATTGCCATCTGATAAAAACTCCTTCGCCTTCTCGATCAGTCTCTCAAGATCGGTATGAGCGATAAAAAGGGAAATTTTTATATCCTTGACGATGCTTTTTTTGATCCCCTTTTTTGCTTCTTTAAGTTTTTTCTCTTCCTGATATAAAAATTTCCGGAAATCAATAATCTTAGCAACCGGCGGTTGTGCCTGCGGCGCAATCAATACAAGATCAAGTCCAAGTTTCTGTGCTTGCTGGAGAGCATCTTGTTTCGATAAGACACCTACCTGCTTGCCTTCAAAATCTATAACTCGAAGTGTCGGCGCTTCAATCCGGAAATTGATCTGATAAAACTTATGACTCTGTTGCGGTTGTGGCCGACGTGACCGGAAACTGGGTCGCCTCGCGCCAAAACTTGGATTATTGAAACTTCTCAATAGATTGGTGTAAATCTTCAATAAACTTTGAAACTTCTATCATACCCAAATCTCGACCTTCGCGGGTACGAACAGAGATCATATTGGTTTTTAATTGCTCCTTTTCCCCAATTATACCCATGAAGGGGATTTTTTGCAAGGTTGACTCCCTAATCTTAGCGCCGAGCGTCTTACTTTCGGTGTTAACAGATGATCGTATTCCTTGCAGTTGAAGCTGTTTGCTTACTTCTGTAGCGAGCTTGTTTTGGGCGTCAGTGACTGGCAAAATAACCACTTGCTGAGGCGACAGCCATAAAGGAAAGTTTCCCTGATACTGCTCGACTAGTATGCCAATAAACCGTTCAATGCTGCCTGTAAAGGCTCGATGAATTATCACAGCATGTTCTTTTTCTCCCTTTTCATTTGTATACAAAACATCAAGCGAACGAGGCATCTGAAAGTCCAGTTGAATCGTGGCCAACTGCCAGTCTCTGCCCTGGGAATCTGTCATGTGAAAGTCAATCTTTGGTCCATAAAAGGCACCATCTTTTTCCTTTACACCATAGTGGACTCCCTCTTTCTCTAACGCATTTTTCAAATCACCCTCTGCCTCTTCCCAAAGTTTGGGTTTGTCAGGTAATGTGAGCGCTTTGTCCGGTTTCGTCGACAGGTAAAACCTCAGTTCAAATCCAAATAATTTGTAAAAATCACGAATCATCGTCAAAAGTTCTGAGATAATCATCATAACCTGGTCATGTCTGACATAAATATGGGCGTCATCAATCGTAAATTCACGAACCCGAAACAATCCCCCAAGTACTCCTGAAAGTTCATTACGGTGAAGAATACCAAAGTCCGAAAACTTAAGCGGCAGATCTCGGTAACTTCGTGGTTTTGCATTAAAAACGAGCGTTGACTCAGGGCAGTTCATCGGTTTTAATGTGTAGTTAACCTCAAGATTTTTATTAACTTTTAACTCCTCAGGGTCATATATAGCCAGATTAAACATGTTTCGTTCCCCAAAGTGTTTCCAGTGCCCGGATTTTTTAAAAAGATCACTTTTCACCATAACCGGTGTTTTTATTTCCTGATAGCCGGCATGGTCAAGGACTAAACGAAGATGACTAACAATTTTTTGATAGATAAACCAGCCTTTTGGATGCCAGAAAACCGCTCCTGGCGCGTATTCATTAAACGAGTAAAGGTCCAACTCTCGTCCAATTTCACGATGGTCTTTTAATGTAGTCATAAGACATATTATATACTTTTTCTTACGAATTCATGAGAAAAAGAGCGATTTATTGTGAAGTATTTGATGAACCGCCTGAATGTGGCTGCAAACCCAGTCCGCAGCAGACATTATTACCGCTCTCTGGGCAGGCGTTGTCATGAGTACAGTATCCTCCTGCTAGGCGTCCGCAGTTGCCATTATGACTTCCATCACAAGGAAACATATGGGTGCAGTCTGATGGGCTAGATGGACACTGCAGCTGATGTTGAGGTGTTGGTGTGGGGTTAAATAAATAGAAAGGTGCATTGGCCGGGCATCCCAAACCTGTAATAGGAGATGAGTGTCTTTGAGAAATGGGTTCTGGCGGGACATGATAGGTAATCTGTGTGGTATAAGAAGTTCCCGGTTGGCAGCCGATATTTAAAGTAGGCGAGGTATTGCCTTGGTTAACTTGCAGACCGACATTCAAAGTAACAGTATTATAGCTTAGTGTATCCCAGATCAGATACGGTGAAATATCTATGTTCTGAGCAGAAAAGTTGATATATGCGGGAGAAGGTACTGGCGTGATCGATGGAAACTGGCTTGGGTAAAATGTGACGTCTATATCCTGACCACATAAAATATTATTGCGGGAGTAATCGTGAGGAGCGTTATCTGAGGTGTGAATATAAACTCGAAACGTATTAATAGGTGGACCAACACCTGTCCTATCGCAGTTTAATATTCGCGTCTCCGGAGGAAGTGATGGGTACATAAAATGGTTGATGTTATTTTCATCATAAAAAGGTATATTTGTCTCGGCAAATGTGATTCTGTTTAAAACTACATAGGGAGAAATTGTGTTTGTAATTGTCACGTGATCGAATCTATTTTCAATCAAATTATATGAGTTAATAGAACTACACTGGACCGTGTTAGAGATCGCCGTAGAAAAGCCGTTGGCAAATCGGTAATGAATTACTACAGTGCCCACGGAACCCGAATTGCACTCAAATGCTGGAATGAGTGGCCAATTTCCAAGTGAACCATTTGGTGGCTGGAGATCCGAATACACATTGTCACGCTGGTTATTTTGAGAAAAAGTAATATACGTGACTGTGACAAAGGGAGAAATACTCGTATTAATTACATTTACCCAGAGATGATCGACAGTAGGTCTATCACCCTTTGGATAGGTGACAGTCACATACTTCGCTTTTTGCTCAGGAGGCAGCGTATCAAGATTTAAAGGAGGAGGATCTTTTACATCAATTTTAATTAGCGGCTCGTTGCTCGTTGACGGAGATGAATTGGTGTTAATTTGCGCAGAAGAGTTGTTCGATAAGTTTTGTCTGAGAGAAAATACCCCAACCACTATTGATAAAAGAAGAAGTACTAATAAACCACCAACTTCAAAATTGCTTATAGAATGTCTGCGCATGAAACCATGCTAGCGAGTTTAATAAAAATTGTCAAGGCTGGAACTGACTACCGATACTATTTTTTTCAAATGTTTGTTTATCAACTGCAACCGTATAGTTACACTCAGGTTTGGTACTTTCATCAGCGCAGTTATTAAGATCAAGTAAATAAACCTCAGGTTGAGAAGGTTTTGGTCCAGCATTTGTTGAAAAACCACATTGGACAGATGTAGTGATGGCTGGAAACATCGGCTCAACCGCTTTTCTTAAGGGTATTTCAATATCACGGAATGGCCCTGTGACCGGTCCGGTTTGTCCGTCAAACGTAACTTGACAATTATTCTCAGTCAGCTCTTTAAAGTTAACATCTTCCTTATTGATAACCACAGCAGGAACTCGTTCATCTTGATGAGGAAGTAAGCTAATGGAGCCAATAGCTGCCAAACTGATAAGACCACTAACAGTTAAAACTCTCTTTTTAGACTCAAAAGCCTGGCCAATTCGTGATTCAAACATATACTATAGGATATCATATTTTGAAGGTGGAGTCAAGCTGATATTGAACTAATTATAGAGGTGAAAGTAATTTCAGTGCACCCAACTGGACGAAATTAGAACCTATCTTACTGTATCAATCGATATCAAAGAGAAAACCGCCCTCCTGATTTATATTTCTAGATTCAAAAAGGATAAGAGATATTAAATCTCAACTATTTACTGTATCCTCTGGACAATATGAGTGGTATACCAACAGCAAGTATACCAGCCAAATAAAGACCGTAAAATTCAATTCCTTGGTGATTAATTATAGCATTAATAAAAAATGCTCCATCTCCAGCAAGAAAAATAATGGACAAAATTATCTTAATCGCTTTTTCATCTATGACAGTAGGTTTATTACTCAATAGTGCCATATATTATTTACGAAATTATAATTATTTAATACTAATGAACTATAAATTCAAAATCAAGTGCGCACGCCTGGACTTGAACCAGGGACCTTTTCAATGTCAATGAAACGCTCTAGCCAGCTGAGCTACGCGCGCTATCTACTATATTATAGCAAGTTTTATTCTTTTGGAGTTTGACCGTATATTGTCACTGGTGTACCAGGATCTGAATCTGAAGCATATGTGACAGTTGAAGTGGTCGATGGACTGGCCCAAGCATATAGTTGTTCAGAGTCAGCAATCCGCATATTGATACAGCCATGACTCATCGGATGTCCAAAGTTGTTATGCCAGTAAGCTCCATGAATACCATACCCTTGGGTCTTCGGATGTTCATCGTTATAAAGGTACATGGTATACGGGACGTTGGGTAAGTTGTAGTACGTGCCAATTGCCGGGTTGCCGCCGACCATCCTTGTATAGCGGAGTTTTATCCAGATATGAAAATCACCTGTCGGTGTATAAGCCCATTTTCCGGTCGAAACGAGGAATGAATAAATAAGATGGTCACCTTCATAGGCATAAAGCATCTGATGGGTAAGATCAATATAAATATGTTTTCCCACTCCTGCTTGATCTCCTAAAACAGCCTGGCCTGAAGTATTATCCGTAGACTCAGACGGAGAGTTGATCTGTTTACCCATAAACGTACCTGTTTGGGTAGCTTCGAACTTGCCAGTCAGGTCTTTAATGCAGCTTACTGCGTTGGCACAGGAAGATGAGGCTGTTCCGTGGCTGGTAAATGAGCCAACAACCGCAAAAAACGTGCCTAGGAGCAGTACTGCGGCCGCAACCATAAAATGTCCGGCAGCCAAGCGAAAGCCGCGTCTTTTTTTCATATATTTCTTCAAGATAAAGCATTTTTAACCAAATGTAAAGGGCATAGGAAGAGTCTTGAAGAATATCCTATAGTATGATATAATAATGTCTTGTTTTTGCCTCGAAAAAAACCTTATGAACAGTCTTAACAAACTCATGTATATTGTCGCGGCCGCGCTTGTGGTCATCTTTTGCGCGCTGAAAAATGTCGAGCCTCTTCCCCAGGTTCAAGTCGTACTTGGTCACAAAACCATGTCGCTTGATAAACGCTATGGCAACACGTTCGTTAACTCTGTTTTTAAAGATAACATCCTTTTAACGCTTGCCTACTTGCATGGTCAGGTGAAAAATCAACGTGACATCAGTTGGAATAAAGTACGTGAGCCAAATGACTTCACCGTCATCATCGACCCGGGTAAAACTTTTGCCTATCATGATACGGTTATGCCTCAATATGATGGAAAAATCGAGTCGACGACCCATGCCCATTTTAATGAAACTGAAGGATTTGAGTCAGATGGTTACTTAATGGGAGATGGAGTGTGTCATTTGGCGTCGCTAATCAACTGGGCGGCTCAGGACGCGGGACTGAAAGTGGAAGCACCGGTACGCCATGATTTTGCGGTGATTCCTGAAGTACCGGCTCAATACGGTGTGTCAATTTACGATACTCCCACAGATCCAGTCGGCAGTGCGCGTCAAAATTTATATATCACCAATACCTTATCGTCACCGCTTGGATTGAGGTTCACCTATGATGGAGTAAACTTGACGGTGTCTGTTGTGAAAGAGCTTCATCAACTGGCTCAACGTGGTCAAGAAATGAACTAACTATCTCTTCAAAGCATTGACAGCTAACCGGTTTTTTATTACTCTGAAGACATATATATTGATTATTAAATGAGTACGAAACGGTCCCGAAATAGAGCTCTCCCTTTTCTTTTGCTGATGTTACTTTCGGTGACCATCTTTACGTTTCTCTCGCTTCGCATTAATCAAAGTCCCGTGAATCCTTACGGTCGAGCACAGATTAACAACACACCTACTCTGACTCCAACACCACCTATCGCTGTCATCGATGCTGAGAATGGTCTGATTACCGCCCCTTTTGTATCAAGTGGCGCAACAACCCCCGGATATGTTTATCAGCCAAACCCCAACCCAACCGTAGATCCTGATCAAGGCGGCGAAGCGATATATTCGTTCACTGTTCCACCAGTAGTTACGTCACCGTCGCAGTTTGCTTCAAATGAAGAATTTATTGTTAAGATGCTGGTTAACGTCCAGGAACCAAACGCCGCAGGTGGTCTATATGTCAATATAGATGGCGAGCCTGATATATCTATGATATGGGATATTCAGGCAACAAACGGATTCCAGACGCGTACTGTGGCTTGGAGAGGAAGTAATGCGGCCGGAGTGAATAAATTTAATCCGAAAGCATTTTCTTTAGCACCGGGTCAACACACAGTAGTAATTAGAGGACAGTCAGCCGATGTTAAGGTAAGTCAAATAATCATTGAAGAGTATGGGTGTCTGATCGATACCAATGTTGACGGCGTAGTCAATATCGTTGACTATAACTCAATCGTGAACCAGTTTGGGGATTGCCAAATGGGAGCAACTGATGCCAACGGTGACGGCTGTACGACCATACAGGATGTTGCCATTTATAAACGGGTTGTTGGGACAATCTGTCGGAAAAATCTCATCCAGGCGGCGTTTCCCACCGATACGCCACCAATCGGTCCGGTTACCTCACCTATCCCGACGGAAACACCTCCTCCAAGAGAAACACCCACTTCTACTCCGTTCCCGACACCGACCACAAACACAACACTCATTATGAATGTTCGCGAACAAGGCATTACGACGTCGGGGTCGTATCCGCCAAACTTCTGTCAGAATTTTTTATTGACAGTTACGGGTGCCAGTTTAGACACACCTATTGTAAAAACTGTGTGCTTTCAACCGAGTGCGTCAAAGCCTGATTGGATTGGTAGTGTGGAACTATCGCTTCTTGTGCCAATTGGCAGTCCGCCTCAGTTACCAACATTTTCTATTTATCTGAAAGGTCCCAAGCACCTTCAAAAACGTATTTGTGATGCGGTTCCAACTGAGACCGCCGGCGGATACTATCACTGCAATTACGACAACATTCCACTCACCCAAGGCGTAAATACGCTCGACTTTACCGGAATACTGCTTCTTGCGGGAGATTTACCAATCACCAACGGTCACCAGAATGGCGTCATTGACTCAGAAGATACGTCTTATATCAGGCAAAACTTCGGTCAGACAGATTCGACTATTCTTACGAACGCTGATCTGAACCTTGATGGAGTTATCGATACCCAAGACTACTCGCTAGTTATTGCGGCATTAAGCATAAAGTATGACGATTTGGTGGATACGCAGTAATCTGCTTACCACGTTGATTCCTCTCGCAAAAATTAAAATAGGTGTATACTTAAAGTAGAAAGAATGGTGACTACATGGACTCCAGTAAGACTGGGTATGAGCTGAATTTTCCAGCATATTTTGTAAGTGAAAGCAAGGTCTACATAAAGCTTGATTTGGATATCGATACAAATGAGATATTCAGTCAAACTACATCAGGCATTCCTTATTCTGTAGATCAAGTTATCAGTGATGCGCATGTGATTACCGAGACAGAATATACTAAAGCACTTGAAAAGGAGAGCTTACCTAAATAAAAGTCGTTTAAAATTACTATCAATACTTATGCATATTACATTTGTGTCATCATTTATACCAAGAAAATGTGGCATCGCCACGTACACGCGAGATCTGGCTATGGAGTTACAGCATCAAGGAGACACTGTCTCTATCATTGCCATGGACAACCCGATTATTCCCCTTTCTTATTCTGACCCCGTCACGCGGACTATTGAACAGGAGAAAATTGAAGAATACCATACGGGTGCTCATTTTGTTAATACCAGTGAAACTGAGATTGTTCATATTCAACATGAGTTTGGGCTTTATGGAGGACGTGATGGTGAGTTTATCCTGGAGTTTGCCTCAGAAATAACAAAACCTCTTTTTACAACGTTTCATACGATTCTACTTACTCCTTCAGCAAACCAAAGACGAATTATACAAGAACTTGCTCGGTTAAGCCGAAAAATAATCGTCATGGATGAAATTGCTAAAGATCGCATCAAGTCAATTTATGGCATTGACTCATCTGATATTGACATTATTTTACATGGAGCACCTATTGTTGATATGGATAACAAGAAAGCCAAAAAGCTCATCGGTTTTTCAAATAAGTTTATTTTACTTGCAAACAATCTTCTGAGTCGCAATAAAGGCATTGAGTACGCTATTGAAGCAGTTGCGAAAGTTTCGTCCCAAATTCCTTCCCTTGTTTTTTTGATCATCGGCGAAACACATCCACTTGTCAAAATTAGCGAAGGAGAATCTTACCGTAATGAGCTTATTGAGTTGGTTAAAAAATTACATTTAGAAAAGCATGTTGTTTTCAAAAATAAGTACGTCCCCCTAGAAGAGTTACAGCTTTTATTGGCGGCAACTGATGTATATATTACCCCGTACTTGGATCCACAACAAATAACCTCAGGTACTTTGTCCTATGCTATCGGAGCTGGAAAAGCGTGTATCTCAACCGAGTATGTGTATGCCAAAAATATCTTAGCAAACGGCCGCGGCACGCTGGTACCGTTTCGGGATAAGGATGCTATTGCAGGTGCAATTGCCGATTTATATAACAAACCTGAGAAGAGACATAATAAAGAGTTAAAAGCACAGGCCCTGCGAAAAGAAATGCAGTGGTCAAACGTAGCTAAAAAACATAGTAGTTTATACACCCGAGTACTTCAACAAGAGAGAGATATAAAGTTAAAGACTAAAAAGTTCATTACTAGTCCGATCGATATAGCCTATTTAGCTCATTTAACAGACTCCGTAGGTATTATTCAACACGCGCATCATATTATTCCCAACAGAAAATTTGGATACAGTACCGATGACAATGCGAGAGCTTTAATCGTTGTATCTCATCTAAATAATCAACTATCTGATCAGATAAAAACTAACAATATTCCTCAACTGATCAATATTTATCTAAGTTTCTTAGAATATGCACAAGAATCAGATGGCAAATTCCACAATTTTCTTAATTTTCACCGGAATTGGACTGATAGTCAAGACAACGCTGATACTTTTGGAAAAGCAATCTGGGCTTTGGGAGTATACCTATATCGAAATAAAGATACTACCTTAACTCAACCTATTCACTCAATTTTCAATACAAGTCTTGATCAGCTAAAACATATCCGAGATTTACGGACTGCCTCATACTCAATTCTAGGATTATATTATTACATCATTACGTATCAAAACAAAACCGATAAATCACAGGCTGCGATGAGTAATCTGATAACATTGGCAGATTTTCTTGTTGAAGCATATACGAAATCATCAGACAAGGAGTGGCAATGGTTTGAAGATATCATAACCTACGATAACTTTCGTTTACCCCAGTCACTTTTTGCAGCTTATATGGTAACTCAAAATAAAAAGTATAAAGAAGTTGCCTTGGCAACGCTTGAGTTTATTACAGCCTGTAACTTTAATTCAAAGAAGGGTTATTTTGATTTTATCGGGCAAGAAGGGTGGTTCAAAAAAGGACAGTCAAAAGCAGATTACGATCAGCAACCACTTGAGGCAGGAGGAGCAGTAGAGGCGTATATATTTGCAGCACAAGCAGTCAACGACAAGCAGTACGTTAATAAGGCCTTACTGGCATTTGAATGGTTTTTTGGAAGTAATAGAAATCATCGGTATATCTATGATCTTGAAACAAAAGGTGTTCATGATGGCTTAAATTTACGAGGAGTGAATCAAAATGAAGGAGCCGAGTCTATTGTTTGTTTCTTGATGGCGAACCTCTCACTGCAGCAGTATCTAAAAAAGGCCTAATACTAATTTTTTTTCAACGGTTGCCAAACCGATCACTTGATCAGCGGCGCCGTAATAGACATAATAGAGGTCATCTTTCTCGATAGCGCCACAGGTAAAAACTACATTGGGTATGAATCCTAGTTTCTCGTACTTTTCTTGTGGCTCAAGAATCGGCTCTGGTGAACGGTACAGAATTTTAGTTGGGTCTTCAAGATCGAGAAACATAATACCTAATCGATAGATATTTGACTCGCACACTCCATGATAAAACAGTAGCCAACCTTTCTCAGTTTCAATCGGCGGTGCTCCAATCCCTGTTCGTATGCAGTCCCACATACCAGGTCGTTCTTCAAAAACTTGATGAACATCAGGCCAGTGCGTGAGTGAAGGTGAATGGCCAAAGTAGGTTTTGCCAACGCCAGCTCTATACAGTAACCAAAATTCATCGTTTACCCTCCGTGGAAAAAAACTGGAGTTTTTCCCTGATAAATTCGGAATAATCACGTCATGATCAATATAAGTTTTGAAATCTTTTGTTGTCGAAAGGGCAATGCGGGGCTTTTTGGCGATTTGTTCCTTCCATCCACGATTGACTTCAGCCTCAAGATCTTCAGAAACTGCAGTATAGGTAAGATAATATGTATCGTCAATTTTGACGACTCTTGGATCTTCAATACCCAGTGATTCATCAGGATGACCTTTACCATAGTATAAAGGTGTTTTATTTCTTTTAAAATTTATTCCGTCTTGACTTATGGCCAAACCAAGTCGCGAATAATTTTCACGCTGACCCATGGCACGATAAATTAAATAGATCTCCTCATTGACCATGATTGCACCAGGATTGAAAACGAGTTTATTTTCCCACAGCTCATCAGACGGGCTTAAGATAGGATTATGTTCAGAGCGTTTTAATTTCAACATGCTTTAGGTTGGAGAATCAATATAAGTATACTCTGTATAAACGATTTTTATTGGATTACCTCAAGAATTTCTGAATTCCTAAATAAAATAGTTCTACTTGTGGTGGCTGTTAGCCCTTTATTAGGATTCATCTCAAATCCAAGATATACTACTTCAACTTTTCTTCTCAGTGATTCTTTTATGGCAGGCTGCAGGTCTGAATCTGAACTGCAAAGAATTGCTCTATGCATTTTTTTGTCACATGCCCAGGAGACCATATCTACGGCAATTTTTACATCAACACCTTTTTCTTTAAATATCAATTTTCCATCGACTTCTTGTGCTCTTACATTTCCCGCGATGATAAATTCAAATCCTTGTTTCACAAGAGTATTACGCAACTTTCGCTGAAATTTAATCAAAACTTCAGACCTTTTTTTAGTATCAGGATATACATGTAGTCTTGCTGCATAAAAAATCTTCCTGGTTAGTTTAAAATTTCTTAGTGGCTTCTCAAATAAAAGATTGAAATCAATAGTTGAAAGATCGACTTTATTTTTATCAATTCTTTTCTCTCTTAAGATATCTTCGAGTTTATATATGAAATTTTCTCCATCAATAAAAAGTATTGTTTCATTCACCTAGACAATTATACCATCAAAAAAACCTCAGCGGGCTTGCGCACTAGCTGAGGTGATTATGAAAAAAGTATACAGTACATCGAGTCGACTGTCAAGAGGTGGGTTTGGAATTTTAGATTGTTGCAGGGCTCTATATAAGATATTTGCGGAGCCAAGGGGGCTCGAACCCCCAACCTCTGCCGTGACAGGGCAGCGCTCTAACCAATTGAGCTATGACTCCTGATATCTACTAATTATACTATATGGTTTAACGTAATTTTCTGACGGAAACAGAGCTTCACTAATGTATTGCATTTACACATTTACAATTGACAAGCAAGATTATATTAGTTAGTCTGAATTCATAGATCTAAATTACTATGCAACTTAAAGAGTTTCAAACAAAGTATTCTCCTTACTTGGTTCTATTGTTGATTTTTCTTTTGAGTATTATTGTAGTTCTTTTTAACAAAGCTAATCAGCAGTCGACAAATCCTTTTAGCCGAGCAGCCTTAAACAGTACTCCAACTCCGACGCCTACTCCACCAATTGCCACAATTGAAGCTGAAAATGGCACCATTACTGTACCATTTGTCATCAGTGCACCGACGCCGCCTATTTATATTTACCAGCCCAATCCCAATCCAACCGTTGATCCGACTCAAGGCGGTAGAGCTTCCTATACGTTCACCATTCCTCCCATAGCTTCAATTACACCAATACCTCCGTCTATGGAGCGGTTTATTGTTAAAGCAGTAGTTGACGCTCAAGAGCCAAATGCTACTTCTGCACTTTATATTAATATAGATGGAGAGCCGACTGACTCGACTATGTTGTGGGATATACCGGCAACGAGTGGATTCCAGACTCGTATTGCATCCTGGCGAGGATTAAATACACCTGGTTATAACAAATTTGCACCAAAAGCCTTTTCGCTTGCTCCTGGTCTTCATACCCTTATTGTTAGAGGACAACAAGGGAACGTCAAAGTCGATAAGTTTATTATTGAAGAATATGCCTGTTTGGCAGACGTTAATCAGGACGGTACTGTTACAATCTCCGACTATAGCTCAATCATGACACAGTTTGGTACATGCCAGAGTTCACCCTATGATCTCAATGGCGATGGTTGCATTAATATACGAGACATCAATATTTATAAAGCGAGTATTGGTTTCACCTGTCGCAAAAACTTGCCAATACCAACAGTAACACCTACTCGTCCTCCTCCTCCTTCACCGACACCAACTGCTAGTCAGCCAACTCCAACCCCGATAGCGGTTCTTCCGTCGCCAATATGTGCGCCAAATGAACAACAGTACTGGTCTGATCCTCCTCCTGGCTCAATTAATTGTCCGATATTTACAGCTGACAATTACTGGAATCGTACGATTACTGATTTGCCAGTGACATCTATATCTTCTCAACAAATCACAAGGATGAGTAATATCGGGAGTCCTCCTGGGAAAGCCTTTGTTGGATTCGGCAGCGGGCTCTATAGCAATGGATTATATGGTATTCCCTATAACGTTGTACCAACTAATCAACCACTTGTTCCGATGAGTTTTGTCTATAGTGGCGAAAGCGATCCTGGGCCTTATCCCTATCCTACCGGAGTTGGCATCCAAGACATGCCCAATAATAGTGGTGATAGACACGCAATAGTTATTCAAAATGGTTCTTGTAATATCTATGAAACATTTGCTACTCAACACTCTGGTAATGGATATGCGGCCGGCTCTGGTGCCAAATGGGATATGGATGATCCCAATCAACCATTGAGACATGATGGTTGGACTTCAGCAGATGCTGCTGGTTTACCGGTATTTCCAGGACTTATCCGGTATGATGAAGTTTGGGCCGCAATGCAACAATCAGGTGGTATGATCCATCATGCATTGCGCTTTGTCACTGATGACAATATTATTCGAGCTAACTCGTACCCGACGCCATATATCTGGCCGGCTCGTCACTCAGGCGATGGTAGTTTGTCTGCTCCTGATTCGCTTCCTTTTGGTCTACGACTTCGATTGAAATCAAATGTTAATATAGAGACTGGTAGCTGGTCTCCTCAAATGAAAGTTATCCTGAGAACATTGAGAAATTACGGCATGATTTTGGCAGATGGCACTATTGGCGCAGCCATTGGCTTTGACGGCGTGCCAGATTGTCGTTGGAATGATCCAGGTATGTGGAACAATGGCGATCCGGCTACAGGAGACAATTATGCTATGAATCAAGAATTTCTTAATCTTCAGGCATCGATGTTTGAAGTAGTTGATACCTCAGGGATCATTGTTGATCCTAATTCAGGTCGAACTCATTAATATAACTAAGGAGTACCCGTTGGCATGAATCGTATGCAGTCTGTCCCCTGAGCTATTTTATATATATTAAGATCAGAAATACCAACTATATTATCTCCGTTAAAATCAGCTCTTCCATCATACCCATAGTCCCCGAGTTGTTTCCCATAGGTCGATTTAAGGATGTTGAAGTCAACGATGCTGACAGTTCCATTATGATTGGCATCTCCTGGACAAACGACCACAGATACAGGAGCTGAGGTACCCATATTGCCAGCTGAATCATGTGCTTTGGCAACTAATGTGTGGAGTCCAGCCACAGTACCTGAATTCCAAACAAGCGAGTAAGGACTCAGATAGGCAGTATTTTGGACTGTATTATTTTCCCATAGGTCAACCCACCCGACTCCAGCATCGTCTGCAGCAGTGGCAGGGAACGTCGTTAAACCAGATACGTAAATACCACTTGAAGGAGAGCTTAAAGTAGCTGTTGGTGACGATGAGTTGGTGTACGGGCCAACATAGTTGTTGAGTGTCGAGTTGATCATATTTTGGGATACGGCATTTAAATATGTTGTGGCAATCCCGTGCATGAGGCTGTCATTTGACGCCCGGTACCAGTTAGATCTTCCACAGACAATATAATAATCTCTTTGAGCAACAATATTTTGCCAAGGAGCGGCAGGTGGCAAACCGGCATAACAGTTGGCATCGACTTGATTGGTATACGGCTCCGTGATGCCATAATCATACTCATCTTCCAAAGAAGCAAAAGCGTGCTCAAACTCGTGAACAAATATCTGAGAGCCCCATGACCCATTGTAAGCCGTTGAGACTGGTGAACCCAGCCCTGATCCTCCGCCATAATTGGTGGGGTCATTGACAATAACCATAATCTTATCCCAAGGTGTAGCGCCCACCCGTTGAATGACGTATGCAGGATCACACGGTTGACTCGGGTAGTTATTGCAACCGCACGTGATATACCCACCGTCATTTCGACAGTAGAGGGGGTCAGTATTATCTACATATCTGAAAGTTAGTTGTGATGCCCGTGACTTATAAGGTTCATAAAGAGATGTCATATGATTTGAGAATTGACTGACATTTGAGTGAAACAGCCCCAGATCCTGCTGAAACATATCGCCGATAAACGTAATGTTAAGGGTTTGTTGGGTATCGGGAGTGGCCGGTTGGTTCGTATCAGTCTGTAAGGTTAAAAAATTGGGTGCATTATTATCAAACTTGACGTCAGTCAAAGAAGATTGGGTAACCGTGCTATTTCTCGCATCGGCCACTTCCAAACGGGAGCTATTAGCAGTCCAGGGAATCACTTCTGCAAAGTCGACTTGGGAAAGAATTTTTTCCCCATTCCCGTGAAAATTTTTATCATCTCCGAGGGCGTCGCTCATTTGGGTGTTTGGTACCTGAAAGTGGAGAGTATATACCAAGTCACTGCTGGCACTTTTTACTTGTAGGGTATACGTCGGCGACGCTGTCACTTGAGGCAGTTCGTCAGGATGTTTTGGTACATAGCCATTCATCCCGTGAAGATTTTTGATAGAAATTGCAGGTTGGGCATTTTTATCATAATGAAGATCAACAAGAACAATAAGACCCGGCGGTTTAATCCGATTTTGGTCAAGTAGCTGTTGATAGCTTAAGGGTGCATTCACCCGCTGCTCTTCGGGACGGGCTTTCGGAAACCGGTCAGGCAGGATATGGGACAGCTTCAAGACGATTACCCCCATAACTAGTAACATATAAAAGACGATGGCATAGTAAAAAATGAAGTTAGTCCGTTTTGCAAAAGTTAGCATATGTATCCTTTTTACCTTATTTAACGCCAATTTCGTCTAAAAATCAAGAGACTAATTTTTCCTGATTGAGCTATCTGGCCACGATTCGTGCCTAGCTAATCTCAGTTTCCAGATACGTATCAGGCTCAATTGACGCATATCTACTACACACACCTCATACTATAAGGACTATGGTTTTACCCCTTGACAAGGGGGAGATATGATGCTATAATGTCATTCAGATCCTAAGGTTTTTTCACGCAAGTTGGAAGAGCTTTAGGATTTTTTTTATATGAAAAAAATAATGTTTTCTCTGATTTTTGCCTTGATTATCGGTGTTACACCAGGGGTGGTCCGTGCTGACGAAGTAGCTGGGCTGTCTGCTCGCCTGGTCCAACCGGTCTCAAGCGATCCTACAAAAAACCCCCTTGCCTTGGGTATCCAGAAGCGCGTGATTAAAAACGTGCTTACCCGCTATGGCTCTCCAATGAGCGTCTCAGTTGATGCTTTTATCGACGCCTGTACCACCTATAGCCTGGACTGTTACTGGTTGCCATCTATTGCTGGACTTGAGTCTACTTTTGGAAAAGCTGTTTTACCGGGTACGTATAATCCCTATGGTTGGGGTCGTGGCTTTATTTACTTTAAGTCCTGGGATCAGGCTACCTTTACGGTGGCTAAGGGTCTTCGTGAGAACTATTTAAATCGCGGTGCGCTGGGAATTGAGGGTATTGCTCCTATGTATTCAGAAAGCCCAACCTGGGCTGTGCGCGTGAATTTTTTTATCAGTCAGTTTAGGGCTGAGGAAGACAAAACCAAATTGTTATTTAAACAAAATGGTGTAGAATTGTAAAATGACCTCACACAGCCTCAAGCACCTGCCTAAAAACACCGTTGAGATTACAGTCACTGTGCCTAAGGAAGATATCATAGCTGAGTCTGCCAAAGCTTTTGAAAAGCTACACGGTCAGCTTGAACTAAAAGGTTTCCGTAAAGGCAAAGCTCCCAAAGACATGGCTCAGAAACATCTCAAAAGCGATGCTATCTACTCTGAGATGCTGAAAACCTTGCTTCCCCGCCTCTATGAGGAAATAGTTAAAAAAGAGAGCTTGCAGCCGATTATTTCACCGAAAATTGAGCTCACACAAGCCAAAGAGGGGGAAGACTGGGAGTTTAAGATCCACGTGGCCTTAAAACCCGCTGTAGACGTCAAAAACCATAAGGAAATCATCGCCAAAGTCAAGGCGGATGCCAAGAAAACCGACATCTGGATTCCCGGCAAAGACAAGGAGCCTTCTGAAGAAGCTAAGAACGAAGATAAACAGAAGCTACTAAATCAGGTTTTGGAAGCTCTGATTAAGGAAACAGGCATTGAGGTTTCCGATCTTATTATTGAGGAAGAGCTGAACCGACGATTGAGCCAGCTGGTTGACGATGTTCAGAAGATCGGCCTCACGACCGAGTCGTATCTGAAGTCAAAAAATCTAACCATGGACGAGCTCAAAGCACGCTTCAAACGAGAGATTGAAGATACGTACAAGCTTGAGTTTATTCTGGCTGAGATTGCTGACCAGGCGGGGATAAAAGTTGAACAAGCTGATATTGATAAACTTTTTTCAACAATACAAGACGAGAAAGAACGGCAGGCTGCCCAGGCCAACGCCTACCTGTATGCAAGCGTTTTAAGGAAGCAGAAGACGCTTGATTATTTAATAGGCCTGTAGTATAATAGAGATATGAATTCCAAAGGTGCTGTAGGCACGAAAAAGTCATCGCTCCCCCTTCAAAAAAACCCGTTAGAATCGTTCCAAGAACTGGGTTCAACCACCATGCGCGGCGGCTTTGACGCTATAAAAGGGATTGGTGCTGGCGTAGCGACTGATATGTTTGAACCGTTTTTTGGTTTTAACAAATCCGAACACACTGATCATGAAGAGACAGCCGAAGCCAAACCTCAGATCCCGTTTCACCACAATGAGTATAAAACGCTCTTTGACAAGCGTGAAAGTGAGGAAATCCACACAATAAAAGAACTAACTGAACAAATTAGACGCGAGATTAAGCTTATCAAAGACGCGCACAAAACCTTGATTGATGAAGTGAAAGATATCGAAAATCTGACGATTCAGGAGTTACCTGAAAAACCAGGTATTTACCACATCCGTTTCCTGGAGGTTGTCTTGTCACTTCTTCGCACTTTGAAAGCGAAGATTAGCGAGTCAAACACATGGCTTGAAGCCATGCAGTCAAAAAAGAAAAAACGCGGGTCATTATTTGCTGCTTTATCTAAGAAAAAGGGTACTCAGTATTCCCTATCCCAAGAGCTTTCCAACGCACGCTCCGTGCAGTAATTTTTATGAACATCACCGAGTCTGTCCGAGAACATCTCCCTAAAATGCATCACAAACACAACAGGGAGTTTATGTACGGTGTCGAGTCGCATCTTGAGAAACAACAACTGCAAGAGTTTTTTCAGTTAGCCGCTGATTTTGATATCCCTCCCCAGACTCTGAGCAGAGGGTATTTTTCCCTTGCTTATAGGCTAATGTCTCACTTAAATGAAGAAGGTGCCCAGGCTTACTCTGTTCAGAAAGAGGAAGAACTATATAACACTATTAAGAAATTTACTTTAAATGATTTTAGACCGTTGATTAAACGAGCTGAAATGCACGCATCAGACAAAGATTACTGTGATTCATTGCTTGTTGATGTTTACACGTATAGTCAGTTGGAATGCTTAGCTCAACAGATAGATCCTCATTTGCACGCTAGCGAGGTGATCCCCCATGCGTTTAGCATCGGCCATGAGAGTACTAAATTACTTCTTCAGGAAGGGTCATATATTCACATTGACCGGCCAGGAAAAGATCCAGTCATTATTGACTCACTCCCCTTTTTAGAGTTTTAAGTTACTCAAGCGCTTGAAGAAAGACGTTGACTCCGTGAGCCCAGCTGCCATTTGATGAGGGCGTGTAAACTTTCATGATCTGACTGGCTGTCACGAGTCCTTTGTCTAAATAGTTTTCTTTTATCCCTTGGCTGACTTGTTCGATTGCTTCGTTGTATGAGCTAAACCGAGTGACGTTGTCGCCATAGATCCCCCACCCCCAACAATTGAAAGAGTTATCCGGGATTTTCAAGCATAAATTTGACTCCTGCATAGCAATTGCCGGTAATAGCCGGTAATCGAAGCCGTAGGTATCGGAAATTTCAACGATTTTATCGGCAAAGTCATAAAGAGGTGAGTTATACTTACGAAAAAAATTTTTCAGATTGGCTGCCCGACCATCTACTTTCTCGATTTTTGAATCATAAGTACCCAAAACAAGAGGTGATGACGGAAACGCTTTGGCGATATAGCCCCCCTGTTCGATCTCGTTAAAAATCTGCTTCGTTTGAAAGAGCATATGTTGCTTAAGAAGAAGTTTGCTTGCCAGAAGAATATTCAAAAAGACGAGGATCAAAAAAGGAATACCGAAAAGGACGACTTTCGTACGCATATATACACTATAGGTAAAATCCGCAGACTTGTCAATAATTGAACTTATGTTTTAGCACAATTTGAAAGGCTTCAACAACTTTTGCAGGAGGAGATTTATCTGATTGAAAAGATAAAACAGTGCCAGCTGGGATAATTGAAACATTGTCTGAATTATGGTTCCAGTCCCACTTAAGTTGTAAACCAAATTCCTCATCGAGAACCGGATTGCAAGTGGTACTACATTTTTTTAAATCCTCAAGCCGACCTTCAAAAAGCAACGATTGCTTGGTGAAAATTGCGCGGGCGTTTAAGACTAACCATGCGATATCCTTGAAGTTACAATCTTCTTTAATGTTAATTTGATAAAGAGTTTGATAGTTTTCTGGTGATTGGTGGCTCATATTTTTTATTTTTTATAAAAATAGGTTGGGAAGGGCTTGTTTTCGATAGTTTTTACTTTCTTTTTTTCAAGGTACGGTACACGGAAACCATGAGATATGACCAGGGTATTTTTTTTAAGATGCATTATTTGTGGCTGTAATTTTAGGATTAAATCAGGCATCAGAAAAATATAGAGTACATCGGCTTTGGAAAGATCTTCGGCCAGCATGTTGGCGGTTTTAAACTGGACCTGTTTCACTCCGGCAAGGCGGGTTTTAAAACGGGCAAACTTGGTAAGAACAGGATTAATGTCTATACCGAGCGCTTTCACGCCATAGAGTTTTGCAGCAGCCGTGACAAAACGACCGTCGCCTGAGCCAATCTCGATAAGAAACTGGTTTTTTTTAAGATAAGCCTCTTTTAGAATAAGCTCGATCTGTTTTCGTTTGGTAGGCACGTACGGTGAGCCTTTAATGCTTGAGTAAATCAGAGATATCATATAAATTGTAAAACCAATGAAAAAAGTCATTTCAAGCAGAATTGCCAGGAAGTACAAAATAATCTGCAACATGGCTATAGTATAATATAAAAAGCTTACAACTGAGGGACTGTCCCTATAGCTTAACGGATAAAGCACTGGTCTTCGGAACCAGTGATGGGGGTTCGATTCCCTCTAGGGACGCATACTAAATTTAGCTTGACAAACCTCTATCGGCACTTTATCGTATATATATGCCGCTTTCTTCAAGTTCTCAATCGAGTCCTAATAAACGCCCCACTACACTAGCACTTGCCGGGTTTTTATTATTGGTTCTTGCGATAGCTATTTTAACATTTACGCTTCAGAAAAATCAGTCGTACAACCAGTCAACACGGGCAGTGGCTCTTTTAACTGCTACGCCAACTCCGCCTCCTTTGCCACCGGTACCACCGGGATTACCAGGAGTTTTCGGTTTTGGCCTTTTTAACGGGACGTTATCGGATATGCATGCTGGTGTGCCGTATAACTACCGGTACCAGTATATGGCTGGTGATTGGATTAATGGTTACGGGGCAAACTACGTCTCAAGCTATATCAATCAGACTCCAACGAGCATGGTTCCCGCATTTACTCTCTACCGGTTCTGCTCGTTGAATGCTTCAAATGGAATCTGTACCACAGACACTGAAGATCCAGCATTAAGTATTAACGATACGACGAAGATGAGAACCTACTATGATGAATTCAAGTACCTGATGCAGCAGATTGGTGGCACGAGTCGTCATGCGATCGTCATCCTTGAACCAGATGGCGAGGGACATATGCAACAAAACACAAACGGCGGTGATAACGCCGTCGCCCAAACTGCCGCAGTCGCCTCAAGCGGCATGCCCGAGTTTCAAAGTCCTCTTATAGAAAATAATTACCGGGGGTTTCATGAAGGACTAGCCCATTTAAGAGATTTATATGCGCCTAATACAACTTTAGCCTTAACTATATCCATGTGGGGCACCGGTGTTGATATGACACTTTGTTTACGAGACGGGTACTGTAACGCGACTGATGAGGCTAATCGGGTAGTAACATACTTTAATACGTTTGGTGCGGGTTGGAACTTGGTAGCCATGGATCCTTTAGATCGCGATGCTTCGTATTACCTATTAACTCAAGGAAGTAACCGGTATTGGTGGAATGACGACAGTCGAGAGCCTAAGTTTAGTACTTTTCGAGGGTGGTTAGGTACCATTATCAACGGTACTCAGAAACGAGCCATCATGTGGCAGGTGCCAAACGGCAACCGGGTATACACAACTGAAAACAATACCAATGGGCACTACCAAGATAACAGAACTGAGTATTTTCTTAACTCAACCAATGGGAGGCAACATATCCAAGAATGGGCTAATGTTGGACTGATGGCCATCATGTGGGGCGCAGGGGTAGGTAGTCAGACTCATTACTGGGATTATCGATCAGATGGACTGGGTAATTTAACACCAGTACCAGGTCCGACAAACAATCCAATGGGGGTTGCAGCAGTATTAACTCCACCATATGCTGATGACGATGGTGGTTATATTCGGCTTAATGTCGGTAACTATTACACACAAGGTGCTATACCATTACCTGGTGTGAGTACTCCGACTCCTACTCCGACGCGCCCGCCGCCACCTTCAGTGACGCCAATATTCACCCCGACACCAACGTATACTCGTAACAGAGCTGATATTAATCGAAATGGAGTTATAACAATTCAAGATTATAATCTAGTTAAGGCTCAGTTTGGCCAAGCTTGCTCATCAATTATTCAGCCACCGTTTCCGACGCCAACTGTGCCCTGTGCCGATATTGAGTGTAATGGGGCGGTAGATATCAATGATTTTAACAAGGTAAAAGCTGAATATGGTCAATCAGTACCTGTTCCCAATCTTGAGCGCTACTGCGACGGCTCACTGCCTAATAATCCAACTCCGACACCAACCCCTTGAGGTTAGAATGGTATAATAATGTATCGGGTTCGTAGCTCAATTGGTAGAGCAGCTCCCTCTTAAGGAGTTGGTTGTGGGTTCGAGTCCCACCGAGCTCACATAAGTCCTATAGTATATTATGTTCAGCTTGGTTTTTTATCAGCAATAAAAAGAACAGCAATATAGTTTTTTGTAACTAAACCTTTAAATTCTTTATTTGCAACTTCTTTTAACTCTTGTTCAAATTTTTGCCGTTCAGATTCTTTCATCAATCTATGATCAGAATACGTGTTTCTTAAGGCAATATATTCGTTAATGGTATAAGTTTGTTGCCATGAGTGTTCAGTTTGTTTGATTATATGAAAGTACTCATTTTCTATTGAGTTTGCTTGTTCTTCAATCATTTTACGAGAGCTCAGATCAACAACAGTTCTATTTGAGTATTTATTGTAAATATTACGGGTTTGCATGTGAAATGCTTTGGGATCTGTTTCTAAATGGTAATTGCGCAGTATAGCTAAATAACCGGTGTTTTGTAAAAGTTTATATGCCTTTTCATATCCAACATGGGGATCTACCCAATGCCAAGAAGTTGCAGCAAAGATTACATCGAATAATTTATTTGTCTTAAGATCTTCAAATTTTGAATTTATAAAAGAAAGTTCAGGAAATTTTCTTCTGGCAATTTGTAAAAGATCTTTTCCAGGTTCTACACATGTTATATGATTACTAATCATTAAAAGATCATGTGTCGCCTGTCCAGTGCCACAACCAATCTCAAGGATATTTGAATTTGAGTTAAGATTAGTGTAATTCTGTAAGTCAGTAAATACTTCTTTTGGATAACCTGGTCGTATTTTTTCATATAAATCTGCATCTTCGTTAAAGACTTTTGCTCTTCTTTGTTGATTATTCATAGATAGAGTATATCATTGATCTATACTTGATTTAATTTTCCGTTATAATAGGTAAATCCAAGATTCCCGAGATTGATAAAAAGTCTTATGAGACTTTTTATCAAAGAGTTTCACCCTAGGGAGTCTGGGTTCACAGAATTAATCTTCATCAGGTAGAATATTGAGTAATGTTTCTAGTTCGTCAATTGTTTTACCCATGGTCTTGGCGATCTCATCAACTGATAGTCCCTGAGCAAAAAGTATATGAAGTTGACGTTGCTCTGGAGAAATCCTCAACAGTGCCTTTAAAAGGTATTGATTGGCGTTGTTTTGAGCTACCTCTTCTTCGGTTGAAGGTTTGACAAGTTCTAACTTACGTTCTGTTGGAGGCGATCCCTGCAATCTTTCAGGAGGAAATATACTATGCAATAATTTTTCTTCAGGTGTCAACAATTTATCTTGGTTGGATCTGAGCGGTATGACATTTTTCGGAAGTTCTTCCTTACCCATACTATATTATATCTCGGGCTGAGTGAGTATTCAATATTATTGAAGCACCATGTCATCGAAGTTAGTGGCATTACCATTTGAAGAAGTAAGCGTAATATTACCTGGGCAAGCAGATGTCCAACCAGTATTGACTGGAGTTACTGCACCGGCTGGGATTGCCTGATTAACCGATGGCAATCCACTACAGGTGATACTAACTGTGACATTGCTGTATGGAGTGTATGCTTTTATACTAGTTAGTCTTCTGTTGGTAGTAAAGGTTCCGCCTGGATTTCGACCAATTAAGCTGCGAGTGGTAAGATTTCTCCAAGGATCAGAAGTAAACCAACCTGTCCCCCATGTCACGACTCCTACAGGGTATTGACCAGTTATAGCATAGTCTCCTGAGGCCGGTGGTGTTGGAGCTGGTGGGTAGTCTTCAAATGTTATCGTAATTTGGGTACCTGTTGGTGCTGGAGTCGGAGTACGAGTTGGCGTTGGATTGTATATATTGAGACAGTTTCTGACTAAGTTGACGTCTTGTATTGCGATTCTGCCGTCATGATTGAGATCTTGTGCACAACCTGAGCAAGTTAAGCCGATCATATTGCTAACCGATGTCACATCACTTGAGGTGACCTGGTTTGTTGGAGCGGTGATTGAGGCTGCCTGAGAACAAACTGCAGTAAATGTTGGCGTTGGAATGACTGTAGGAGTGGGAGATGCGGCTGGTGGTCTAGTTGGGGTTAGTGATGGAGCAAGTGTCATAGTTGGAACTGGTGTGCCAGGAGGGCCACCAAACTGAGTCGCCTGTGCAACAATTGTGTCACGTACGGAAGTACCATATGGGCTTGAAACCCCAAAGCTTGGATAACCAGATGACAGCAAACATGGACAACCACCAGGTCCATCATAAATCCAAGCTGTCCATCCAATATGACGTGAACCATTGTTCATTTCACTCATGAGAGCTAAGGTGTCGGATTGTGCCATTTGACCGCCAGTGCCAAACTCGGTTATAAGTACTGTATAACCAGCATCAGCTACAGGTAGAACATAGTCCCAGTCATTAGAACCAGCTCTTGTATCATATGGATGACTACTGTAGACGAAGTTAGCTGCATTTTGGACAGGATCTGGCCCACCATGACCATACTCGTCATAAATGGCAGCACTGACATCTCTTCCATAACCATCACCTGAGCCTAAGATAAGATGACAAGGTGCTCCAGAATCATTACAAGGATTATCAAGATTTCTCATACGAGCAATTTCTGCATCATAAACCGGTCGTAAGGTGTTCCAATTTACAGAATAATACGTACCGTTGTATGTATCAGAATGTGGTTCGGCTTGCAGCATGAAAATTACGTTTGATCGATTGCGGTAACGAGTGACCAGATTCTCCATTGCAGTTCTCCAATTAGTATCAACGTCAGGTCGTGGAGGTTGGTCACCGTTTATAGTTGGGTAATAATAGGCGAAAATAATGTACATATGATTCTGTTCAGCTAGTTGTTGATATTGATCCAAAATTCCCATATATTGAGCATCATTTTGTGCAACAGGTGCTGATGCAAAACCGTGTGTAACAAGATTTGCATGCCAAGCATTAGATGATAAAATTGGAAAAGCCGCGTTTTCAAAGGTCATATCAGGGTATACCCACTCATTATGCAAAACATTAACTCCTCTTAACTCAACTGGTTGACCATTATCAACTCTCACGATTTTTCCGCTTTGGCCATTACCAGCACCTTGAATAGTCTTTAACCATGGAAGTACAGGAGTAGGAGAAGGACTTGTGCTTAAAACAGCAGCTTCACTTCGAGTCTGAGTCTCATTATTGACGCGACTTGCCGTCACGATAATTCCAACAAAAAAAAGGACAACTAAAAAAATCACCGCGAGCTTGGCTGTGTTGTTTTTTGGTATGTTTGCGTTATCCATAGTGGACTTACTAGTTTGAGAATCCATCTCTATGCTAGAGAATAAATGAAAAAAAATAGTTTGTCAATAGGTATTTTACTGAACGATTAAATCATCGAAGTTGGTGGCTCCCCCATTTGAAGAAGAAAGAGTGACTGAAGAACAGGTATTGGCCCATCCTGTAGGAACTGTTATTAGCTGACCAAAATTAGCGGGAGTTATTGCATAGTTTAAACTCTGACTTCCACAAGTTGCAGTAATTGTTATATTTGGATTAGCATTGGTTCCGCTGGTGACTGCTTTGAAGCTGACAAGCTTTCTCTGTCCGCCAATGAAGGTAAAAGTCGCTGATTTTGGAGAAGTATCTCCCACAAATGTCAAACTATTGGTTGAGTCATACGGAGCCCAAGGTCCGGAATAGTACCAAGCAGTATTGCTGGAACCCCAGTCGATAATATTAGCTGGATATTGGCCGGTAAGAGGCGATTCAGGTGTTCGAGTTGGATAGACTCCTGAATCAAAGTTAATGGTTATCTGTGTGCCAGTTGGTGCTGGAGTCGGTGTGCGAGTGGGACCTGGTGTATTGGATGGCAAAGGATTATAGATATTTAGGCAATTTCTGACTAAATTAACGTCTTGTATAGTGATTCGACCATCGTGGTTTAAGTCTTGACTACAGCCTGAACAAGACAAACCTAACATGTTACTAACTGAAGCAACATCGCTTGAGGTTATCTGATTTGTCGGAGCTGTAATTGAGGCAGCCTGTGAGCAAACAGCAGTAAACGTAGGAATTGGAATAATAGTTGGTGTTGGGGAAGGAGGTGCTGGTAGCGTTGGTGTGGCTGTGGGAATCGGTGTGCCTGACTGAGTCGGGAAGACGATAAGTGTTGCAGTATAAGCAGGTAACGACACTGACATTGACGAACCTGATATAGATAGCCCAGATACAGATTGTATAGACGAACTTCCCGATCCGAAACGATAACCTGAAAGTGGTCCTGAATAAGAGTAATTATTAAAGTTAAGAGTAAAGTTGGCAGTAGTTGAAGGTTGTTTATTGATCAGCACGACCTTCATTTGACCTGTTGAACTATCTTTACTGGCATAGGCTGAGATTTTATCAACATCAGCAACTGCAGTCTGCGCTTTTATTGAGGTGTCACCGAACTTTGATAAATTTCCATCATAATTTCTAAATAGTTTCCAGGCAAGCGCAATCGGCGTGCCGCCTGGATTATTAAATGGCCACCAGGTACCAACATAAAGATCTTCACGACCAAAGATACCTAAAACATCGGCAGCTGCTAAACCACCACTAATGTGTGACTCTGATCCCCAATTCCATTCAGTGATGGCAATCTTTGTTCCTGGGTATTCTGCATTAATAATTTCCTTTATTCTCGGGAAGAAACGAATTATTCCTCCATCAGGCAAGCTGCTGCCTAAGAATCCCGGATAATGATAGGTTGGATCCCACAGTCCTCTTGGTGTGGCTAACCTAGTAGCTTGTTCAGTGGCATCAGGCGAGCTGCTGCCCGGAACAAGGCCATTTTGAGGATAAAAATGGATGTCTACTGCATCAATTGACCTATGACCAACCTGCAGATCATGTTGTCTGATATTTCTTAGAAGCCATTGTAGCCTGTATAGGTTTCCATGAGAGTTGTAATCTATTGGATTACTATTAGGTCCACCTGGTTGCCAGTCTCGTTCCGAATACCAAACTCCAGAATATTCCCAGCTGACTGGGGCAAGAAGTTCAGCTGTTGGATCAACAGCCTTGATGGCATCGGCATACTGTGTAATGTAATATAATTCCTCATCATAACCAAGGCGTGCAGGATGGATATCAACATGCGTTTCATCGGCCCAGAGATCCGATTCGTTATCAAGGTCATAAAATCGCACTCCGTTGCCTGACCCTTGTCCAAACCTGGCTTTGAGTGCATTAACCCATTCATCTTCATAAACTGCACCATCCCCTGGCGTTGGCGTTAAGCTAAATGAAGTACCCTTTCTTGGGTACGACGGGTAACTGGTATTATTTCTATTTGTTGTCGGGTTATAACCTGAAATTGAACCTGTTTCCCAACCTGGAGTTGGATATTGGATGAGAGCAGTACCACCAGTGCCCGGGTATCCAGAAGAACAGGTACTCGTATTTCGAGAAACCCAGCCTATCAATGGGATAGTTAATAGAGTCTGCATGCTATATGACTGATTGCTCGAAACAAAGGTGAAAGCAGAATTTTTTGAAGTATTACAATAGCCATTGTCTGAGCCTGTATTTGAAGCATTAATTTCCCAGTTATATCTTGACCTTGAGTTCCCTCCCCATCTCAGTAGTGAAATACCCATATCTCGGTATGTAGTATAGGTCCCGCCCGGATCGGCATCTGACCATCCGTATATATATGGACTAATTGGGTGGTTGTCTGAGGCTGGATCAATTAAAATTGTGCCTGCGGCCACAGTCGGGGTTGGTGCAATACTTAATACAGCCGCTTGGCTTCTATTCTGGGTATTTTGACTGACTCTCCCGGCCGTATAGATTACACCGATAAAAAATAAAGCCAAAATAGCAATCAAAACAATTTTGAGTGAAGTGTTTTTTTGAAGATTGAGATTCTTCATCATCCCATTAAAATTCATATAAAAATGAGAATAGAAGAAAAAAGCAAACTTGTCAAGTACTACGTCTAAGCAATCAAGATTAATTTAACATTTAACTTATACAATACTTTTATATGTGAAATAATAATTTACGGGAAATTGAAAGATTTACATACGCTGGACAAAATTAAACAGCTCCTGGACGCACTTGTTTCCTGGACAGAAAAGATACCTCGCTGATCCGCCTCTCATTTTTTACAAGCTATATATTTCTCAAATTAGCTACATAAATAATTTATTGAACAGAATATAATAGTACAAATAAAATGACTGTTCAATATTATTGAATATATAAAAGTTAATAAAATTTTATCCAAATTCAACAATATCTTTTTTGTGTTGCAACAGTCAAAAATCAATATGTTCTTATATTTTGAACAATATCTATTTTTCTATATAAAATGCAAATTTCCTTTTTAAACTGTTTTTATTGATAATCTTTAAACCTGAAGTAATTGTATGTCTATAGTAATTATTATTTATGTTTTTAGCACATCGTTTAATTACAAATTATTCTCCTGCTCGTTAAAGATTTTTTCAACAATGATCTATGCGTTGAGTGAAAGAGTGAAAAGGTAAATCTAATGTTCCTAAGTCTTTGGTAAAATGGAAGGTTGCAATATCACGTATTTGAGCATTCATGCTGTCTAAACTGCTGAGGAATAGTTGTGATTTTTGCCAAAAAATGTATTATATTTTAACAGATAATCGTGAAAGGAAAATACCCATGTTCAGTGCATCTTATTTCTTTGTTATGAGGACAATGTAAGATTAGTAGCAGGTTGACGCCTTAAGAATGAATAAAACTATAAGAAAATGACAAAATTTAGCAGATAAATGCCGAAATGCTAGAATAAAGATTTAGATTGATGTAACAATCTTAATGTTAACGAACGTGTATTTAAATACATACTAAATACATACAAATAATATAGTGGACTTTTCTTAAATATATTTATATTTGAGCTGTTGCGACAGTCTAAAGTTGATAAATACTTTAGCTAGCAAATACGAATAGAGCCTGCTAAAGGGCTAAATTAACAAGACATACTTAATTTGACTGCTATAACAATCTTTCCAATGAAACAAACTTGTAAACATGTCCGATCAAACATTATTATATATACTATAGGTCATAATAATTCTTTTAAAATGTTTATCACCCTTGTGCCGCACTTTTTCTTAAGTATCTCTGCTGCTTTCGATACTGACAGAAGTCCAGTACGTAACGCGCTGAGAAAACTAACTGAAATTGTGATAAGAAGTAACAGTGCCAGTGAAGACGACACGACACTTTGCGACTCCTTGATTAGCACTAATGACAATAGAGTGCTATAAATATTCTTTAGCTACATACTTTGAAAAAGTTCCGAGTCCCGTCTTGTCATAAGTCACTTTCTCACATGTCGAAATCCTACACCAGTGAGTGTAGTCAAGGCATCTTACTAAACTTGTCAATAAAGATAGCTCCATGTCGCTACCCTATAGTACAATAAGATTTTTCTCCGTAGTCATTTATTGTATCTAAGTACCTTATAACCAGCTTTTGTTTTTTTGACCAAATAAGTTGAACAAACGATTATCATTTTCAATAGTACCAGGTACATATTTCTGCTATAATTTTAGAGTATGCGTAGTTTGATGCAAAAATACCCCTTGTGGGTTGTTTTTTTTACAGTTTTTGTCGATATGTTGGGGTACGGTATTTTACTGCCGATTATCCCTCTATTGTTAGCTGATCCTCACTCCCCTGACTATTTATTGCCTGGTGGAGTGAGCATAAAACAAGGCTACATTCTCCTAGGTTTTTTGACAGCAGCTTTCCCACTTGGACAGTTTCTGGCAACTCCAATATTAGGACAACTGTCAGACAAGTTTGGCCGCCGGAGACTGCTTGCTTTTTCGCTTGCCGGTACCTGTCTTTCTTACATTATTTTTGCAATCGGTATCATCACCAAAAACATCCCGCTTCTTTTTGTCGCTCGTGCTTTTGACGGTATCACCGGCGGTAACATTTCCGTGGCTCAGGCGGCGGTCGCCGACGTCACCACGCCCCAGACCCGGGCAAAGAACTTTGGTTTGATAGGTGCAGCGTTTGGCTTAGGATTCATCATCGGTCCTTTTGTCGGTGGTAAGCTGTCTGATCCATCAGTCGTCTCATGGTTTAGTGCCTCAACACCCTTCTGGTTTGCCGCACTACTTAGCTTCCTGAACGTGATGAGCGTGCTTCTATTTTTTCCTGAGACTCTGAAGACATTTCGAGACCACCTGAAGATCGACTGGATTCGCTCTGTTCAGAATATTGGTCATGCCTATACAATGAAGAAGTTACGGGTGATATTTCTAACAAGTTTCCTGTTTAACTCGGGTTTTACTTTTTTTAACACCTTTTTTAGCGTCTATTTGATAAACAAGTTCCACTATACGCAGGGCAATCTCGGAGATTTTTTCTCCTATATTGGAATTTGGGTTGTTGTTACTCAAGCTTTGGTCACCCGTAAACTGTCTCATATGTTTCCTGAGTATAAAATCATTCGCATTACGCTCATGGGTTTGGGTATAACTACATTACTTTACTTTTTGCCGACTCACTGGTGGCAAAATCTCTTTATTGTGCCAATTTTTGCGGTGTGTATTGGATTGACCATAGCTAACATGACTGCCCTTGTTAGCCGGTCAGCCGATGCTTCAGTTCAAGGGGAAGTGCTGGGTATTTCCTCAAGCGTGCAGGCTCTGGCTCAGTCGATCCCGCCGATTCTTTCGGGATTCATCGCCTCATCATTGACGCCTGAAACGCCGATTTTTGTCTCGTCAATGGTGGTTACCGTAGGCGGTTTCATTTTCCTCTTCTTTTACGAGCCTCATTTGCCCCAACACCAGACGTCACGGCCCCTCATCAAAGAGACAGAAGAAGCGGCCAATATCGTAGTTTAGATGATCTCGTCTTTGCGCTGCTTAACAAAAGAGATCCACTCCTCAATGATCTGGATAATCAGCTTGTAAGGTGCTTCAATAATAAAGTCAAAGATGAGGATGAAAAAGTTGAACCGGGCGACTTCTGAGCTCAAAAATTTGCCAATTGCTAGCATGGGAATGAAGAAAAAGTCGATTACCGGGCCCAGAATACTCTGCTTCTCGATCAACCGGTACTCGTTGACTACGTCTCGTACACGATAGGAGAAGAAAGATACCACGCTGACAAAGAAGATAAAAATAATTTGACTGATGATGTTGAAGTGAAGGAATGTTAGAATTTGATAAATGAGAAACAAGGTAACAAGAAAGGTAAAAGAGTAGACAATCGTAAAGCCGAAAACGAGCACGGGACGTCTGGTTCTTTCGCGTTTACTCATATAGGCTATCTGCGTCTCGTATGATTTATCTGCATCAATGATGTTCACGATCCGCTGGTAGATACGCTTGGTATTTTCCTCATCCGGCAGCCTAAATAAGAGCACTATCAAGAGCATAAGAAAGGGTGGAAAAATACTGTTTATAATAATGGAGGGCATATGGACGCTCCCGTACAAATATTGTGAAATAGGGTACTCAATCAAAAGGACAAAGAGCATCTTTGTCAGAAAGATGTAAATGAGACTGCGGATAGCCAAAGTACGGAGCCGGCTACCTACCTGCGCATATTTTACCCGACACGTTTCCACAACATTAGCCCACAGCGTGCTCGCGGAAGCCAAAATAGCCTCCATGTGATTTTTTTTTGTAGTCAAGATGTTAAAAAGCACGAGAAATGGAGGGAGCTGTTTACGGGTGTATTTACTCAACTTTTCAACGTAAAAGCTGTTTATTAGCTGATCGATTTTTTTAAAAATGGTGGGTAAATCAACCGCCCGAGCCTTGATTTCGTCATCGGTGTCCTGAGAGAGTGATTTATAAAATGTCGTAAACAGGTGAAATCGCTGGTAGGGCCGGTCACTCTTGCGAAACGCCTTCTCAATCGCCACGAGAAAAAACGTATCTTTTTGATCATCTGAGAGACCTTCTATCTTGATTTTGTGGCGAAGCGTCTGGTAAATAAAGTAGGTGAAGCTGGCGTCACGGTTGGACTCGACTGGGGTGAGAGTCTCCTCGATTTCACATGTTAACAGATCAAGAAGAAACTGCCACAAATACTGTTGATACTCAGGTTTATGACCAGCCAGAAGATGCTTTTTCACCAATAGATACTTGTCGAGCACCTTTTGGATTTGATGAATGTCCCCACCGCCGAGGCTGCCGTTTGGAAAATAGCGAGCCCATAGGAGCTCGCGAATGAGATTTTCGGCCTCATCTGTGCCTTGAGGGTTTAAGGTGAGACGTCGTTTAATGATACGCTCAATCGCTGCTCGGCGAACGAGGTGCTCTTCTCGGTACTCAACGACGTTGCGCAAGCGCTCATACATAATAGCCAGAAACGAGACAGTTTGTGAGACGGTGATGCGGGAGAGGTCATCAGGCAACGGTCTCTGTTTCACTGATCTCAAGCTCGCAAGGAGAGCTTTCGTGTAGTCAGATAGCTTTATGGTTTCGGGTACTTCGATCGGCACGCGTGAGGTTATCGGGTGCGCGGGCGAGCTGGAGTCAGACATGAGTCTGATTATAGCGAAATTACCCATATGATACAATAGAGCATGTTGGTAATCGTATGCGGTGACGATACAGCCGCCTCACGCAGGTACTTTCTCGAGCTCCAGGACAGGTACAAGAAGCAAGGGTTTTATATAGCGCCGCTTTCATCTTCCCTTTTAGCCGATACACTTAAGGAAGACTTAGGCACGGTAACGCTTTTTAATGAGAAAAAAGTCTACGCGATTGAAAACATCACCCGCAGTTTGAATCGGACCTCGACCATACTTCGTACACAGCTGAAAGACGTGGCCCAAAACAACAAACTAACCATCCTTGACTGGGAAAGTCACAAGACTGCCAGAGAAATTAGCCTCAAAGAGGCTCAGATTACGGAGTTCAAGCTACCAGCGAGTATTTTTAAGTTACTTGATCTCTGTTATCCCGGAAGTTTGGCCCAGTTTATTCAGTTGTTCCGACAGGTGAGTCAGTCGGTTGAGCCGGAGTTTGTTTTTGCCATGCTTAGCAAACATGTAAGACAACTGATACTCGCCTCTCAGAACAGCTTACCCTCTTCCGTCCCGTCCTGGCAACGGGCTAAATTATACGAGCAGTCGGCGAAGTGGCAGGAAAGTGCCATAATAGCTTTCTATGAAAGTCTTGGGCGGTTAGACCAAAATGTGAAAAGCGGCAAAGATACTCTTGGCGTGCAACAATCTCTTGACATTATCGCCTGTTTTTATCTAAGATAAGGGTATATGACAGGCTAAATACTTATTTAGCAAACTATGTAATTGTCTGCTAATTTGAAGATAAATTATTTTAGGCTGTCAGGACAATCCAAAGCGGAATATAAAAACATCAGAGTCGCGAATTATAGATTATGTTAATAATTTGTCAAGTGAAGTTTAAAATTTGACAAATTTCAAAAGTTTAGTAAAATTCTCAGCGCTAATTATTTAAAAATTTAATTTAGCTTGATATAACAGTCCAAAAACTGATTCACTGATATTTATCACTCTAAATTCATTAATGCTTATGAACATGGATTCGTCTATTTTTAAGTCGTATGACATTCGGGGCGTCTATCCAACCCAAATCAATGAGGATACATACCCAGTAATTATTAAGGCTATTTACACCTTTTTTCTTGAACAACTCAAAAAAGAGTCTCTGACGATCGTGGTTGGGCTCGATATGAGGCTGTCGGGACCTGCACTTCAGAAAGTGGCAATAAAAACGCTTGTTGAGATGGGGGCAACTGTGGTTGACATCGATTTAGCCTCGACGCCAACCTTTTACTATGCCTGCTATGCCTATGATTATGACTGTGGCATCCAAATCAGTGCCTCCCACAATCCAAAAGAGTATACCGGGGTCAAGTTCGCCAGGCGTGAAGGAGATGGCCTCGTAAAGGTGGCTAAGGGTTCAGGCATGGAGAGGATTAAAGAATTAGTCGAAAATCAACAGTTTCCAGGACCTAAGTCTGGAGGTACCGTGGTTAAAAACGATCATGTGCTTCAGGATGAAGTACAGTCCGCCCTCAAGATAGTTGATTTTGCCCGTATAAAGCCGTTTAAGGTCGTGGCTGATCCAGCTAACGCCATGGGGAGTCTTTTCCTCACTGAACTCTTTAAACATCTTCCCTGTGAACTTATTCAGATGAACTTTGAGCTTGATGGGACTTTTCCCGTCCACCAACCAGATCCATTGGTTTTTGAGAACTTGAAGGGACTGCGTGAGCGAGTCCTAGCCGAAAAAGCTGATCTGGGGATCGCGCCTGACGGTGATGGTGACCGGATTTTTTTCATCGATGAGAAAGGTGAGGTGATTAAAGCTACTTCTATTACGACACTTATTGCTCACCGGATCCTCGAAAAACACCCGGGAGCCGGGATTATTGCCGATATCCGTGATGTCCGAAACGTTGAGGAAGTCTGTAAAGAGCTCGGTGGCACGTTTCATATGAGTATTGTTGGTCACTCACACATAAGCAAACAGCTTAATGAAACTGGTTCAGACTTTGCCGGTGAGTCGTCCGGTCACTTTTTCTTCAAAGAGACTGGTGGAGCGGAAAGTTCCTTACGCGTCATACTGCATGTACTGGACGCAATGAGTCGAAGCGGTCAACCAGTTTCTGTCCTCGCTGCCAAATATAAACGTTCGTACGAACATGAAGAGAAGAACTTCGTCATCTCACCACCCGCTGACCCTGCAACTACCCTGTTAGCACTTGAAAAATTGTTTGCTAACGGACGCGTCTATAAAGACGATGGGCTGTCGGTCGACTATCCTCAATGGCGTTTCAACGTGCGCCAATCCAATACGGAGAACGAACCTATTTTGCGGGTCAATGTTGAGGGTGAAAGTGAGGCATTAGTGAACGAAAAGTTTGCCGAGATTAGCCAAAAAGTGATTGCTATGGGTGGGAAAAAGAAGTAAAAGAGCCTTCGGACAATCTATTCATAATATTATCAAAAAAGACTCCTTTAATCAGGAAACTAAAGAGCTAGAGCCTTGGAAAAGCGCAATTGCTATAAGGTATTCGTATTTTGTTAGCAGATAGAGCGTCAGGGTGCAATTTTTTCTCACCGCCGGCACGAAAAAATCGCCCATCTTCGTCATATTTTTCATTGTTGCTTTCCACTTTTTTTGTATACTGAGTGTATGTATGACTTGGTTTCTATTGGATCATTAACAGTCGATCTTTATTTTCAGAGTGAGCATTTGACTGCTAAACAGGGTCGATTCGAGTTGGTGCAGGGCGGCAAATACTTCACCGAACACTTTCACGAAAGTCTCGGCGGCGGAGCCACCAATGTAGCCATCGGAACAAGAAGACTGGGACTTAATGTCAGTTTGAAAACCACCATTGGCGACTCGGGCTTTCGTACATTGGTCGAGGAGAAACTGCAAAACGAGCATATTTCTTACTTATATAGCCATTTTGAGAAAAATTTCCAAAATATCTCTTGCATCCTGCTGTCTTCAAAAGGAGAAAAAACCGTTATTAACTACCGTACTCCCCACCAACACATTTTTTCCAGTGAAAAAGAGAAGATCGCTCTGCTTCGAACGCAAGCAGTCTATGTTGGAAACTTAAGCGATGTAAGCTTAACTGAAAAAATTGAGATACTTCACTGGTTTAAGAAGCATGAGAAACTGGTTATCCTAAACGTAGGCGGTGAAGATTGCCGTCGATCACGGGAACAGCTTCATGAACTGTTGCAGTACGCTGACATTTTGATCGTCAATGGCCATGAATTTGCCGATATCATCAAAAAACCATTTGAATCTATCAATTTCAACATGAATCAATATGGTCATCTGGGTTTGTTTAACATTAAAGCGCTGATTGTGACCCTCGACAAGCACGGCAGCCACGGCTATATGGTGGACGGTCAGTATTACCAAGTAGCCATTGAGCCTCCGGTGATCATTGACAGTACCGGTGCAGGCGATGCCTATACCGCAGGCTTTATTGCTTCATACCTGAAAAAGGGGATCATATCTGACGCTATGGAGCATGGGGCTCAGTATGCAGCTAAAACACTCTCAAAAATTGGCGCAACTTGATTACTGAATTTCTTCAAGCAAATTTCGGCCTGTCATGTCGGCTGGTTTAGGTATGCCAAGATAAGCCAGGATGGTGGGTGCGACGTCAGCAAGTATACCAGTTTGCAATCGACTCATTTTACCCTGAAACTCGTTATGAATTGCGATAAACGGAACCGGATTTGAGGTATGCTCTGTGGATATTTGACCTGTTTGAGGGTTGATTTTCTGCTCGACATTGCCATGATCGGCGGTGATAAACACCGCGTAGTCCAGATTTAGGGCAGAGTTGACTATTTTACCGATACATTCGTCAGTCACTTTCACTGCTTTAATAGACGCTTCGATATTACCAGTATGACCAACCATATCCGGGTTAGCGTAGTTTATCAGGATAAAGGAATAGGTATCATCAGACATTTTTTGAAGAAGAGTAGTTGTTTGTTCGTATGCTGACATTTCCGGTTTCAGGTCGTAGGTGGGTATTTTTGGTGAAGGAGTAATCAGGCGATCTTCGTTTTCGAATGCCTGTTCTTGTTGCCCATTAAAGTAGAATGTCACAAAGCGCTCCTTCTCCGATTCACTCATGCGAAGCTGAGAAATGCCTTGGGCAGCAATCACCCGCCCGAGCGGGAGCCTGACAACGACCGGTGGAAAAGCGACGGCTACAGGTAGATGCTTTTCATACTCAGTCATCGTGACAAATAACAGATCCTTTATTTTTGGTCCACGTTGGAAAGGCAGGGTAACTTGGACTTGTTCTTGAGGCAGATGGGTTTTAAAGTACTTGACAGCGTAGGGATCAAACGACTCAGTCCTGTTGGCTTCACTTTCAAAGTTATCAAGCACAAACGCTTTTGTCAGTTGGCGGGGACGGTCGATACGAAAGTTGAAAAAGATAACTGCATCCCCAGACTTCATCACTTTAGGTTCAGAACCATCTGACACAATCAGCGTCGGTTCAATAAACTCGTCGTTTTTGTTCTCTTTATATGATTCTTTTATCGCATCAATCGCAGAAAGACTATGCTTCCCAATTCCTTGTGTATAGGCACGATAGGCACTTTCTGTCCTCTCCCACCGGTAGTCTCGATCCATAGCATAGTAGCGGCCTGTCACTGAAACTATTTCCCCAATACCAATTTGCTTCATCTGTTCCTGAACTTGTTTGATCGTTTCGGCAGCTGATTGAGGCGGTGAGTCCCTGCCGTCGGTTATCGCATGGATATAAACACGGGGAATTAGTTGTTCCTTGGCGAAGTGGAGAAGTGCATAGAGGTGATCATTGGTGGAGTGAACACTCCCCTCCCCAATTAGTCCCAAAAGGTGTAGGTTGCCGCCACTTTTTTTGACATATTCAATCGCTTGATTTAACGTCGGGTTTTTATAAAATGAACCATCGGCGATACTCATATTAATGCGCGGCAAGTCCTGATAGACCACCCTGCCGGCTCCCAAGTTGAGATGACCGACCTCGGTGTTACCAACTTCACCAGTCGGCAGTCCAACAGCTTCTCCTGAAGCTTTTAAGGTAGTGTTGGGGTATGTATAGATATATGAGTTAAAGTTCGTCGGATTAGCCAAGTAGACAGCGTTTCCCGGGCCAGGAGGCGCTAAGCCGAAGCCGTCAAGAACAATCAGTATAACTTTTTTCATACAAGTTAAGCGGTAAGTAATGTTTCGTTCATAAAGCAATAGGTCAACCCGCAGGCTATGGCGTCGGTCTCATCGTCTTTTAACTGTGAAAGATCCTGCTTCAAATACGTTGTTAACATCTTTTGAACTGATAGTTTGTCGGCTGTGCCATAGCCGGTGACGGTCTGTTTGATCTGAAGAGGTGTAAGAAACTTAACGGGTATATTAGTTTGGGCTGCCAGTAAAAGAACTACTCCCTGAGACTGGCTCACTTTAATAACAGTTTTGGCATTTTTAAAAAAAAATAAATCCTCTATCACAAGCATGGTAGGTTTCGTCTCTTCTGTAACTTTTTTTAGTCCGTCATAAATTTTTTGCAGTCTTTTCTCATGAGGTGAATGTTTATCTGTTTGAATGAGACCGGAGAGTAGATAGGTATATGAAGTGGAGCCGTTGACTTTTTTTTCAAATAAGGCGTACCCTAGTCTATCAAAACCAGGGTCAATGGAAAGTATAACCATATGATCATAGTACTCTATTTTCAGCCACTTCGCAAGCTGATATAATCTCCACATGGCAGTCAAGTTTCCCGACTTTTTGGTGGCTGTTGATATAAAAAGACAGCGGATTTTTGTCATTGAAAAACCTCATCTAATTGCCGTCAAAATAGAAAATGTTTGGAACTACGGCATGCAGATATCAGACACCGAAATCGATGAATATTATGAACTGGTGACTGACGTACAACTGGCAAAAAAAATTATTAAAGAGGCAAAAGAAGAACTTCGTTTAGCTTAGTAGGTTGCCCCTTTGAAGTTTGGGCAATGAGCCTGAGCCCACTTCAGATATTCAGGCTCGCACTGCTTTCTTAGTCCGGCAACCGGATTCATTTGTGGGATGCAGTTAATAGTCTCAGTTGAAGGACACGTATACAAAGCTGTGGTCGGTGTCGGCTCATCAGTTGGGGGAGGTACGTTTGACACCTTTATTATTGGAGTCGGAGTAACAGGAGGGCGTGCTTCTTGGAAAGTGTTTTTTATAATAATTCCAGTGGCTGCGCCGGCTAAGGCTGCAACTATAGCTATACCTATAAAAAAATAACTGCTTTTGAAATTCATACAGATAGGTATATCTTATCAGATTATAAAAGGTTCATTTATATTATATCTGGTGCTTCAATCGCTGTTGGTAAGCTAAGAGTTCCATCACTATCACAGAGCGGAAACCCAGAGAAAGAGATAGTAAATAAGCGTTTTTCTTTCTCATATTGATGATTCCTGACGGTAACTTGACTTTTTTTGTCATTATACATTCCAGGCACAATACTCTCAGGTTCAGACAAGGTGATATTTTTTCCGTCTCCGAGCGAAAGTTCGGGTTTGTGAGATCGGAAGGAGATTCCATGACCTATAAAGTTCATATAAAAATCGTTTAAATCATGTCCAGCTGGTCCACCCCATCTGACAAGAATTGCTCCTTCATCTGTGTAAAGGTGCATATAAACTGCAGCTTCAGGTGGTTCAGATTTATCAAGCGGTGAAGACTGGTAGTATTGTAACTCGGTTCCTATAATAACGGATCCCGATTGAGTCTGGCGTTTGCCAAGCACGTCATATCGATATCCTTTACTAAGAGGTACTCTTAAAAAAGAATCCATATCCCCAAGAATAGGCGCAATACTATGGTTACCATTTACAAGATCTGGAAAGAGCTTCGCGATTTTCAAGCGTTCTCCACACGAATGACTTTCGTCTGCTCCGGTGATTTTAACAAGACTCTCAGGTGTTACTTTTTTGATACTCTCTATCATAAGAGGATAGTATACTATATCCTATAATAATTTGCAATTAGCAAGATTATTAAAGTAGGTAACTCACATTAAAGAAGTTTTTTCATTATAAAAGAGGGTTTAATCTGGTGCATGTAAGTTTTTTTATCTAAAAACTAACAAAAGAGATAGGAGAACGTTCATTAGTACGCCTCGGCTAAAACCATTGCTGATCTTACACCTGGCGCCTATCAACCCCGTAGTCTCCGGGGGAACTTCATAGATTTCTTATCTCGGGGTCTGCTTCACACTTGAGATGCATTCAGTGCTTATCAGGTGGGAACATAGCT
>CAZAEE010000005.1:0-74105 GCA_964484325.1 uncultured Gammaproteobacteria bacterium | reverse complement strand
TATTTACTTTATAGAAACAAGCAAATAGTTGGATATTGTGGTACTAGTGCTGAAAATGATCATACTCTGATTCTAAAAACAATTTGTATATTGCCAGAATATCAGGGATTGGGTTTGGGGAATGCTCTAGCATATAAAATCCATCTTGAAGCTCAAAAAGAGGGTTTTAGGAAAGTAATTTATGCCTTAATTAGGGAGGGGAATAAGATTAAAAATTTTCCAAAAGACGATACGGTAATTTTTAGGCGTTATGCAGCATTTGAATTTAAGATTTGATGATTTATGAAATTAATTATTTTTTTAGTCATTTCAACAGTATTCCTTTTATCTGTCGAGATCGTCAAGAGGAAATTCTCAATATCTTCAAGTACGACAAGAAGGATAAGTCATGTGGGAGCCGCATCAATTGCAGTTGTTTCTCCTCTATTTATAGATAAATACTTAATAATCTTGGTGTGTCTTGGTTTTGCTGTATCAATGTTTATATCTCGCAAACTTTCACTTTTTTCATCAATACATTTAGTTAATAGAAAAACATTAGGTGAAGTTTTTTTACCGCTTGGAGAGGCTATTTCAGCTGTAATTTTTCTTCCACATGCGATTATGTCTTTTCAGTACGGAATATTAGTGATGGGTTTTTCAGATGCAATCGCGGGATATGTAGGTGAAAAATTCGGGAAACATCCTCTTGTTTTCTTTAATAATCGCAAATCCATTGAAGGATCTCTAACTTTTTTCTTTGTTACACTTATTATTACTACGATTTTTAATCCTAGTTTAGGATTACACTTAATTATTGTCCCAATAACATTAACTATAATGGAGTTTTTTTTAGGATATGGTAGTGACAACCTGATTATCCCAGCGGTAAGCTCTTACTTATTTATGTTCTTTTACAATGCTCCCTGAAGGAAAGTTAAATCAATGATATACTATAAATATATTTATGGACAGAAGAGATAAACTTGATGAAAAAATTGTGACTGAGATACGGGAAGCCCGGAAAAAGCATATGCTTACTCAAGAGGAAGTTGCAGAACAGGCAGGAATGACGGTTACGTACTACGCCATGATCGAACGAGGAGAAGTTAATCCTTCATGGAGCAAGTTAGAAAAATTATTTAAAGTGCTTGGTCTAAAATTCTCGATTAAAAAGGAGTGAATTCACTTTTCCTTCAGATTTTCTTCTACTTTATCCCTAAATACTTTTCTAAATAGTTGCAACATTTTGCAGTAAGTAGCAGCTTGTTCAGGAGTCGCATTTTCAGGATCAATTGCCTTTAAAATTTTCAACACATCTTCTTCTGAACGGGTATCATATTTATGAACGACAGCGTAACTGTAAATAATCTTTAGCTTTTCTCCATTTTTCAGAACCCATTCCTTTGTAAGTTTATCTCCAGACATAAATAAATATCTCCTCTCTTATTATATATCAGAATTTTCATCCTTTTCGTCTTCTTGATATAATAATCTTAACTCCTCGATCCAGGCGAGCGTTAGTACGAACTGTTTATACGTCGGGGAGCAAAGGATCTGTCACTGCGATATAATTGACCTTATGTCTAATTGGATTTTTTTATCTCTTCTTGCTGCTGAGTAACTCTTAAAAAAAATAGCCTCAGTAATTTTATACCCAGAAGTGATAGCTAGAGTTTGATAGAATTTTTTTATGGGTAAAACCGTTAAACAATTACTAAATGATATTTCTATTGAAAATTTGGCCATACCATCTAACTTCAAGTATGGAACAAAAATTTTTGCGAGAGAGGGCGTCGAAATTATCTCTAATACAGATGATAAAGTTGAAGCTTGGGTAGGTGGACTTTCAGGAGATTCAATAAGCGGTGGAGGTGCACGTCGACATGTCTGGTTTTATTCAAAGCATTCACAATTCTCTTGGCACTGTAGTGGTAACCCTAAAGACCATGACATTTTTTGTAAACATTGCGTAGCTCTAGCATGTAGTATTGTTAAGCAATAAAGCAGTTTCTGATTTCCTCTATTGCGGGGAGCCCGAATTGACAAGAGGAATATTATGAAAAATAATGCATTAAGTCGTGGAAGTGTGAAATAATCGGTGCAAATATACCGTCATCGGGGGAGCAAAAAATCATTCAGATACAAAACTTCATAACTATTCAGATTAATTGAATTTAGGTTGAGATAAATATCATTGAGGAGTCGGTGAAGCTGTGGACTATATTTTAAGCTGAATTTCCCCAGCTCTCCATTTTTTTGAAGATGTCTTTCAATGCTTGTCCTTTAGGTGTTAATGTATACTCAACATGAAGAGGAACAACAGGAAAGACTTTTTTCTTCACAAGACCCTCTTGTTCCAATTCCTTTAATCTATAAGATAAAGTACGTGGACTAATTCCATCGAGTGCTTGTTGCAACTGCCCAAATCGTTTTTTCCCATAACAGAGTTGATGGAGGATATGGAGAGACCATTTGCTTCCGATTAATTTAAGTGTTTTAGTGACGCCGCAATTTTTGTGATCATTTATCATAATATTATTATATCATACTATACTTTTTGTAACTACTTTACAAATGAAAGTAATAGGTATATAATAATTGTATTGATCATTTATTTACACATATGAAAAAATTTAATGAACTAGCTGATCAAGGGTCGATTCAAAAAACAATTGATGCCTTGAAAGAGCATGGTATAAGTACCATAGTTGTTAATACTGGCAAGGAAGCGCATGAAAAAGTTTTAGAACTAATACCACGAGGTGTCTCTGTCATGAATGGTTCGTCTCGTACTTTAGAGCAGGTCGGTTTTATAGAGCATCTTAAATCAGGTGATCATGGTTGGGATAATCAGCATGAAACAATAATTACTGAAAAAGATCCAGCCAAACAGGCGAAACTTCGTAAACAAGCTTTACTGGCAGATTATTACTTAGGTAGCGTTCATGCTGTTACTGAAGAAGGTGAGTTTATCGTCGCTTCCAATAGCGGGAGTCAGTTACCACATATTGCTTATTCCTCATCTAATCTTATACTTATTGCAGGAACTCAGAAGATTGTTGCGAATCTTGATGAAGGCATGAAACGGCTTAAAGAATATGTTGTTCCACTTGAGGATGAGAATATGCATCAGAAGTATGGTGTAGGTACTCGGCTCAATAAAATCCTTATTTTTCGGGGAGAGAATCCAATGACTGGCAGAAAAATAACGATGATCTTGGTCAAGGAAAAGCTTGGATTTTAAGTTAAGTCTGAGTTTGGTCTAGCCGACTCGACCTCTTCAATAAATTGATTAACGACGACTTTAAGTATTAATATTTTCCCAAGGCAAATCTTCCTTTCCGAAGTGTCCATAAACTGCAGTTTTTAAATAGATTGGTTTTCTTAAATTAAGCGTTTTAATAATTCCAGTGACTGAAGTATCAAGAAGATTCACTATATAATCCTTAATAATTTTATCAGAAACTTTATTAGAACCAAAAGTTTCGAATTCCTGCATAACAGGTTTTTTTGCACCAATAAAATAAGCCAAGCGAACTTCTGCTTTATTGGCAAGACCATGCGCAACTATATTTTTTGCCATATATCGAGCAGCATATGCTCCAGATCTATCCACTTTTGTTGGATCTTTGCCAGAAAAAGCTCCACCTCCAATTCGTCCCATTCCACCATAGGTATCAACCACAATTTTCCTCCCTGTCAAACCAGTGTCGCTTGCCGGACCGCCTTTATGCCAGACACCTGTTCCATTAACAATATAGAGTAAATTTTTATACGATATTCTAAATTCTTCAACAATTGGAACGACTACTTTTTTATAAATATCTTTTTTAACTTGTGCAAGCTCAACTTTTTCTTTATGTGGAACTGCAATCACGATACTCGATATTTTTTTAGGAATACCGTTTTCATACTCAATTGATACTTGTGTTTTTCCATCTGGTCTCAGATACTTTAAAACTGATTTTTCACGAACTTCGTCTATTCTTGCAGCTAATTTATGGGCAATAATAATTGGCATGGGCATAAGCTGTTTTGTTTCATTACTTGCAAAACCGTACATCATTCCTTGATCGCCTGCTCCTTTTTCATCAACTCCTTCTGCTATCTCTGGAGACTGTTCATGAATATATGTTTCAATTTTTGATGTATCAGAAAAATCATATTCTTTCTTATCATAACCAAGTTTCTTAATCATCTTCCTTGCTAGTTTTTCATAATTCAGTTTTGCTGATGTCGTGACCTCGCCCATGATAACGCAAATCTTTTTACCAACCATTGCTTCCACAGCCACTCGAGATAAAGGATCTATCTTTAATGCTTCATCAAGGATGGAATCAGATATTTGATCACAAATCTTATCAGGATGACCCGCACAAACGCTTTCAGAAGTAAATATTTTCATACATTTCCAATAATTAATAATTGGCGTATCTCTCCGAAGAGGAGATGAGCACCGTAGCAAAATACACGGTTGCTGGATAAAGAAAGTCATTATCCTCTTGATACAAAAATAGTATAACAGAAAAATTAGTTTCTACAAAAGATGTGAAAAATCTATCGTCACTTTCCTATTCCTGAACTTATCTAGTTGTTGGAGCATATACGCTTTCATTTCTTAATAACTTCTGAAATAATAAAAGTATGAAAAAAGATCTTATGACTCTAGTGAAACAAGGCATCGCGTACCCGAAGCATTTTATAGAAGGCCGTACACAAAAACCTACTCAGTCAAAGGACAGTTTAAAACCAGGAGAAGGGGCGATACTTGAATTGAACGGAAAAAAGGTTGCCGCATACAAAAAAAATGATCAAGAACTAATTACACTTTCGCCTGTTTGTTCACATATGGGATGTATTGTTGGCTGGAATACTAATGAAAAAACTTGGGATTGTCCATGCCACGGTTCCCGTTACGATAAAGAGGGAAAAGTTATCAACGGACCTGCGGAAAAAGATCTCACAAAAATCACCTAAGACAAAATATGGATATACAGTCAACTAACATTAATTGGCAGATTTTCCCTGGTTTCCAGTTAGAACATTTAGTAGCTGGGCTAAGTTTACCAGTGAATATAGCATTCAGTAAAAAACCTCCCGAAAAAGCCCAAGATCCACTTTTGTATATTTCTGAGCTTTATGGTCAAATAAAGGTCATTTCCAAAGATTACTCAGTCCGTACGTACGCCAAAAATCTGTTAAATTATAAACCGGATTATAAGTTTCCGGGCAGCGGAGAATCAGGAGTAACCGGTATTGTTGTTGAACCTGTAAGCGGCGACTTGCTTGCATCTATGATCTATGAAAATGATGGCGTACTTAAATCAAAGATTATCAGGTTTCACAGCTTAGACGGATTGGAATCGTCGAGTCAAAACGTTATTATTGACAATATTCCCTCAGTTCATGCTGCACATCAGATACAGGCTCTAACTTTTGGTTTTGATAATAAGCTTTATGTTAATTTAGGTGACGGAATGGCCAAACCCAATCCAGCTCAAGACGAAAACGATTTAAGAGGAAAGATATTGAGAATGAACCTTGACGGGTCAATTCCTGCTGACAACCCCAACCCCAAAAACTATGTCTTTGCCAAAGGATTCAGAAATCCCTTTGGAGCAGTTTGGCGAAATAGCGATAGGTCGCTTTATGTAACAGATAATGGCCCTGATAACGACGACAGAATTGCTAAGGTGTTGCCGGGTGGTAACTATGGATGGCCTGACACAATGAGGGATAACTCGATCTTTTACTGGGATTTTACGCAGGCACCGACAGCTCTTGATTTTTGTCAGTACGGTCAGTTTCCAGAAAAATATAACGACGAATTATTTGTATGTTTATATGGCTATGCTTATATGAAGGGAAGGAATGTGAAAGGTAAAAAGATTGTTAAAATAAGACTCAACAAGAACGGACCGGGAATAATTTCATATGATGAATTTGCAACTTACGTTGGTGAGGGACCAGCCGCTCCGTGTGGACTCTCCTTCGGTCCGGGAGGACTCTATTTCACAGATTTACATGGAGATTCTGGCGAAAAAACTGACAAACCTACAGGTAATCTTTATCGAATAAAGCCAATGTAAGCAATATCAGGCGAGTTTGAAATATTATTCATGTTTGCGAGAAGAGTCGGGGTGTTTTTGACGATCGGTTGAGCGCGATTGATTATCAATTTCTCGTGTTATATTCTTCATGGCTTCTTCAATACTTCTTTTTTCACTTTCCGCAATAAGTATTTTTCCCGAGTCGAGTGTCAAATGGAGCTTTATTATAAATATTTTATTAGATAAACCGGCAGCATCTCGTGGCATTTCAAGATCGATCATGATACTGCGAATTTGCAGTCGTTTCTGATATCTTCTGATAAATTTATCAAGAAGAATACTAAGTTTACCGATGTGTGCTAAATGAGAGCTATTATGAGGTTTTTTCCAAATAATTGGGATTGTATCTTCCAAGTTTATCAATGTAAAGTAATTATACTCCCTTTTCAGTTTTTATACAGTTTCACAACTTGATGAAAATTAAACATCGCTCTACTAGATCGAATCATTTGGTAAAATTAGCATATGTCAAAGAATCCTATTATCAATGCTCTTAGTGCTTCAGCTTACATAATCCTCGTTGTCAGTATTATGAATTTCGTATCTCAGACTCAAAAAAGTAAGCCTGATACTATTCTCGCTCCAATCACATTTTTATCATTGTTTACTCTCTCTGTTGCGGTAATGGCATATCTGTTTTTTTATCAACCATTGCAGTTTTTTATTGAAGGAAAGAAAAAGATGGCGGTTAACTTATTTGTTCAAACTGTTGGTGTCTTTGGAGCTTTTACAGCGGCGATTTTGATGCTTCTTTTTTCTGGTCTAATTTAGATATAAGAAAAAAAAGGAGGAACACTATGAGAAATTATAAAGCAAAGGACGTTGATTCATACATCACAAGTTCATCCGAAGAGGCTCGTCTACATCTTAAAGAGCTTCGGAAAGTTATAACAGCGACTATTCCAAGCGCAACTGAAAAAATCAGCTGGGGTGTACCATTCTACTGGTACTACGGTGCTCTTGCTGGATATGCCACATTCAAGAATCACGTTGGTTTTGGTTTTGCATTCGTGCTTCGAAGTGAAGACCGCAAAATGCTTGAAGAAAAAGGGTACACAACGGGTAAAAAAACCATACAAATTAAGTTCGATCAAAAAGTGCCGAGTACAGCGCTAAAACAAATTCTAAAAGCACAAGCGAAAATGAACGAAATTAAAAAATCGAAAAAATAATTAACAATGATATTCCAGTTTCTATTAAGTAAGTTTACTTACCCCTCTTCTGAATTATTTCGATCTTCAATATTGCTGTTACCGACAAAAAAAGTCAAATATGATCTTCGCTGTCTTTGAGGGCATCGGCTTTCGTTTTGTGAATAGTACCATCTTTATGATGGGCCGGGGAGTAGATTGTATACAGCTTTAGTGATTTTTCTGATGATATGTTGATCACATTGTGTTTAACCCCAGCCGGAACAATTATGGCACTGCCGTCTTTTATGACGTTTTCTTCCCCATCTAAAATAACTTTACCTTCCCCTTCTTCAATTCGTAGAAACTGATCAACTATTTCGTGAATTTCTTCTCCAATTTCTTCATTTGGTAGGAGGCACATGAGGACTAGTTGCGAATGTTGTCCAGTATAGAGAACTTGTCTAAAGTATGTATTGGCTAGTGTTTTTTCTTCAATGTTAGTTAGGAATCCTTTCATGTTTTCACCTCCTTCTACTATAAGTATAATAATAAATCCTTTGCTTCAAACTACTTTGCGCCACCGAAACCGACTAAGATTGCTCCAATAGACATGAGGACGGCGCCGAGGAAGATAGGTAGAGTAACTTTTTCCTTCAAAAATAAAATTGCAAGAATAATAGTTATTACCAAACTTAATTTATCAATCGGTGATACTTGGGATGCTTGGCCAATTTTTAAGGCATGAAAATAAAACAACCATGATAAACCAGTTGCAATACCAGAAAGAATTAAGAATATAAGTGAAAACTGTGATATTGATGATAACTGTTTAACCGACCCTTGGGTGAAAACGATTCCCCAAGCGAAAAGAAGTATAACGACCGTTCTGACAGCAGTCGCTAGATTGGAGTCAATATCTTTAACACCGATTTTAGCGAGTATGGTGGTCAACGCGGCGAAAAATGCTGATAGAAGTGCGTAGATAAACCAGTTCATATTTTAACTATAACATGATTAACCTAGTAAATTAGTGAGTGTTTATTTTTTTTGATGAAAGATGATGTAGTACATCACAGGTATAAAAAAGAGCATGATAGTTCCAGAGAATAGAAGTCCAGCGATAATAGCACCGCCGAGTCCTTGCCAAAGAGCGTTTGACAGAGTAATAGGAATCAAACCTAAAATTGCAGCAAATGAAGTTAAAGCAATTGGTTCAAGTCGACTTTCTGCGCCGTCAATGATGGCGTATTTGTACTCGAGACCTTCCTGAATATTGACCATGATTTTATCAACAACCAATATGGCATTTTTCACAACAATTCCAAATAACGCCAGTACACCAATTAATGCCGGGAAAGAAAGAGGAATATGAAATAATGCAAAAATGATAAAAACTCCAGATATTGATAAAGGAATAACCAACATTACAATCAGTGCTCTTCGGAACGAATTAAACTGTAAAACCATAGTAACGAGGATCAATACAAAAGATAAAAGCATTGCTGTCAGAATCGATGTAACAGATTTTTGATTCTCTTCATTAACTCCACCGGTTGACCAGCTGTAACCTTCTGGCAACGTGATTTTTTTCAAATAATCCTGAAATTTTTGGTTTGCCAGAGAGATTGAGTATCCTTTTCTCACGCCAGCGCTGACTGAAATAGTCCGTTTCCCGTCTTCTCTTGTGATAACAGTTGGATTGGGTTTTATAGTCAGTGTTCCTAAAGATTCAAGGGATACCAATGAGCTGCCAACAGGGATAGACAGAGTAGAAATAGTGTCAATGTATTCATCGTTCGAGTTCGTGCGAATCGTAATGTCTTTACTTTGGTTTCTGTCTCCTGACAATTTTATACTTGCTGGACTAAATCCAGAAGCGTATGTTCTTAGCCAAAGCCCAACCGCATCGATTGTTAGACCGGCTTTGGCGATTTTGTCTTTATCCGGTACAAAAACGACTTTACTTGTTCCTGGCTTAATCGATTTATCGATGTTATCAAGTCCGGGTTGTGTTTTCAAATAATTAATAAAAATATCTGCATAGGTATCAAGAACTTTTAGATCATCACCGAATAACTTCACCTGTACATCAGATCCAGCTGGTGGACCACCACTAACTTCAGTAATTGACACTTTCCCTTTCGTGTAATCTTTGTATTTATTTCTAATACTTTCGGCGATGTCTATCGAAGAGTGTTTACGATATTTTTTTTCAGGCAGAACAAGTGAAAATAAGATATTGTTTAACGAACTTGAAGAGTAACCACCACTGGTTTGGTTTAATCCTAGTCCGATATTGGCACTGACAAAATGCACATCAGGCATTTTTCTAAACTGTTCGAGCAAGTTTAATGCTTCATGATCAGCAATCTCTAAATTCGTACCTGGCGGCAACTCGATTGTGACATATAAATAGTTTTGATCGCTCGCCGGAAAAAATTCATTTCTTACGAGCCCAAGAGGAAGCAGAATATATGAAAAAAGTGAGAAAAGCACGACCATAATGATCACTTTGCGCCGATTTTGTCGACTGGATAATATACGATCCAAAATTTTGCGGTATGTTTGACCAATTTTTTCAAAACTGATGAACCCTTTACTAACTTTTGTTGATAATCCAGACTGTGAGAGCATTTTTTTTCGAGATATGAAATTTTTCACTAATGTTCTCACCTGTTTTCTTACTTGAAAGGCGATGAAAAACGCAATCAAAAAAGCAACAAACTCAAGCATCTTTAAGTTATTTTTAGGTAAAAGATTAAATGCGACCACTGAAACTGCGCTAAGTATTAATATGCGAACGAGAATGACTACTCGGCGAGGGAAGTAGGCGGTTAAAAGAATAATGATAAATGGTAATGTGATAAACATCGCGACAAAAAATGATCCTAGTAATGTACTTGAAACAACGATTGGTACTGGTCTCAAAAACTCTCCGATAATTCCAGTTGACAATAGCAACGGTAAGAACGCCCACACTGTCGTAATAGTGCTGGTAAAAATAGCCGTGATAAAGTCTCGCCAAACCAGTAAACCAGTTTCCAAGGGAGTGAACTTACCAGTTCGGTAATATGACGTCATCGCAGAAATAACAACAACTGTATCATCAACGAGTAAGCCAAGTGATAATAGAAGTGAGAAAAAAGCGATGAAGGAAAGAGTGATACCGGTAAGGTTCATGACAGTAAAAGTGATCAAAAAACTCATGGGAATTGCCAGTGACGCGACGACCGCTTGTCGAATGCCGAGGAAAATAAACAGTGTGATAAATACCAGTACAACTGTTATGAAAAGATCTCGTATAAGTTCATTGAATTGCCGATTGATTTCCACCTGAGTATCTAAAATAGAGTAAATAGCGAACTGGCCGTTATATTGTTTGATCATTTGGTCGGTGACTTTTTTCGCATCAATAATCGATTGATTGATGGAGGCAGAGCTTGTTTTATAGACATCAAATCTGACAGTTTTAATAGCGCGTGAAGCATTTGTTGCTAAATAAGACGGAGTTTGGTTCGGTTTACTTTTTAAGTAAACAGTGGCCACATCGCCAAGAGGAACTGACTGGCCATTCAACACTACTCGTAAAGTGCGTACATCGTCAATTGAAGCAACTTCAGGGTCGATGGTTAAAGAGTAGGTGGATTGTTCAGTCTTGACCGAGCCTGCGGGATAAGAATTAGTAGCGCTTTTTATCATACCGGCCACTATCTGAGGATTGAGGTTGTATGTGGCAATGGCTTCGGGTTTTATAACTACCTGTATTTCTTGTTCATCAAGTCCAGAGGTTGAGACATGGTCTATGGTTCTTACATCTTTGAGTTGATTTGTGAGATCAGTACTAAACTGCATCAAACTTGCCGGATCGCCAGTACCGGTGATGTTAAACGACCAGACTGGTGTGTTTTGAAAGTCAAGTTTTGTTACCTTTGGGGTTGTGGTATCTTTTGGTAAATCAGTTACTGTGGAGACAGCTGTTTGTACATCTTGGCGGGCTTTTTCAGGGTCTACACCTGAGAGAAACTGTATAGTTAGAATTGAGGCTGATTCCTGAGAACTTGATGTCACTGTGTCAATTTTTTGAAGACCAGTGACTGCATCTTCTATAGGGATCGTTACAAGAGACTCAATATCATTTGGTCCAGCTCCCGGCAAAATAGTTGAGACGATAACGATGGGGATTTTAACATCAGGATTAAGAACTTTTGGCAGCTTTATAAAACTATAGATACCAGTCACCGTAATAAGAATTACCAAAAGTACTACCAATCGAGTATTGGTAAGATATTTGGCGATAACGGTATTTCTCAGTTTCTCGCTAAAGCGTAGTTGACTTAAATAGGATTGTTTACTAGCCATACTCAATAGTTGATGGATACCAGATCACCCGCGATAATATTTCTGTTTAATATGACCTGGTCGGATGATTTTAATCCAGAAGATATTTCTGCGTACCGTCCAAATACTTGTCCGATATTGACTACTCGGGAAACTGCTTTACCATTGTTAACCACAAAAAGATAGGCTTGCTCCTGTGACTGATACAGTGCATCCAATGGAACAAACGGAATGGCGCTATTGGTATTTGGATAACCTAACGGAATAGTGACTGAGATAAACTCACCATCGGCCACTTGATTGATGAAGTTAGTCGGTACAGTAAACTGAATACTGAAAAGCTGGCTATCGGTTGCTTCAGTTGAAACAAAAAATGGGAACTCATCGTATGCGTGTGAGCCAAAATATAAAGTACTATTTTCTATAAATGAAACATTTTTGGCGATGTTTTCGGAAACAAGCGCCACTGCTGTAACAGCTTCACTATTGCCAGAAAGTAGTAAGAGTGGAGTACCAGGGCTAACTGCTTGTCCTTCGCGAACATAAATTCTTTGAACAGTGCCCGGAAGTGGTGCTGTCGGGTGCATCACGGCAGCATTGACTTCAGCTAGCACCGCCTGCAATCTCGTAACCTCTTTATTGAGTTCAAGAGTTTTCTCCTGAATATCAAGCTGTTTAAGGGTAATCTCTTTTTGAATTCTTGCGATTTCGGCTGGGGGATTAGCGTCAGAAGATTGATACTGAGTCGAGCGCAAGGCCTGATTTAAACCATTGATAGCAGACTGAAACTGACTTCTCATCTCTTTTGTTTGAAGAATTATTGCGTCATTTACTCCGCCAGAATTGGTGGCGACATAGTTATCCAAGTTGTGATTTAACGTACTGATGATATCTTGATCCTGATTTAATAAATCTTGTGTCTCCCCGATAGACTGATTTGAGATGTCTCGGAGTTTTTCAGCATTAACCTCGCTATTGTTGGCTACGTCGCGCTGTTTCTGTATAAGCTCTTTTTGAGTTTTAAAGGTATCGCGCACCGTTGCATACTGACGTTCTGCGATCGCGGCTTGAATGAGAGGTGCATTTCCGCCTGCGTAATTACTTGCTAAGGTGATTAAATTGGCTCCTTTTCCAACAGTGTCTCCTTCTCTGATATTAATGCTTTCCACAACACCGCTTGTTAATGAAGTAAGTTTGATTACGCCGGATTTTTCGATCTTTGCTTGAACAGTCAAGCGGGGAGCAGTGCCAATTTTATAGATCTGAACTGACTTGACGATTGGTTTTGGTGTGACCGGTTTTTGCTTTGGGGTAATAATCGTACCAAGGATCATGGTAAGAAATAATAGTCCCAGTCCAGCTATAAAACTTGTAATTGGGCGTCGTTTAATGAAAGTAGTAAGCGTTCTGTAATATCCTGAGAATGTCTTTAGTGTAAAAAATCGTTTTACATTGGATGTAATATTCATGTATTTGAAGAATCAATTTGGGCAACCGTCGTATTTTACCAGAAATAAGATGATTTATCAAGATGGGGCAGTCTAATTTGATTTAAATAAAGAGCTAAAAAGAAGCGTATAATGCTTATATGAAATCAGCCAAAAGTGTTGATGAATACATTACTACTTCGCCTGCACATGTTCAAAACAAACTCAAAAAATTGCGAAAACTGATTAAAACTATTGCACCTGATGCTCAAGAAAAAATTAGTTACGGTATGCCTTACTATGGATATAAAGGTCGACTTGTGTACTTTGCCTACATGAAAAATCACATTGGTTTGTATATACCCCCACCTGTGATTGAAGATCATAAAAACGAACTTAAAACGTATGTGACTGCTGTTTCAACTGTCAGATTTCCACTGGATAAAGATTTACCACTCGGATTAATAAGAAAACTCGTGAAAGCAAGAATGCAAATCAATCAAAAATCAAAAAGATTTGCATAATCTGAAATTATTCACCTTCTTTAATAATATGATCTCGTATTAATTCCTGACTGAGTTTCATGAGCACTATAATATTCAAGTCCGGCGATCATGATTCCGACAATGACAGTTCCGACTGCTGCAAACGTCAAGGTATATCCCAATATGTAAGGGGACATAATCAACCATAGTCCAGCAAACATATTTGTCCAACTCAGCCAACTGGCTTTCGCCGGTACTGCACCTCGTACAGTTGCGATGGTGCAAACAAGAGCACCGACAATCAAACTGTTTGCGAGCATTGTACCTTGAGCAAAATCAAAGATGAACGGTGAAGTGAATACTCCAACGCCGAGAAGAAAAGACCAAAACTCTGCATCCTGTGTATGTTGTTCATGCAGTCCCATAATTTACCACCTCCTTCCATCACTACTGCACTTCCATACTAGTATGTTTTATGCGAATTCTCAGTGATAATTGTCACCTGATACCTTTTGCTATAATAGTGAAGATGCCGGTTGCCAATTTTACTTCGAAAAAACTTCATGATTTCTTTAAGAAATCAGAATTAACAGTGTATAAGAAAGGACAGATTATTCTTAAGCCGGATGATCTTTCGAGAAATGTTTTCTATATTGAAAAAGGTTTTGTCCGTGTTTATTCATTAACCGAATGGGGCGAAGAAAAACTTTTTTTAATCTATAAAGAAGATGAAATTTTTCCACTATTTTGGTTGTTTGATAACCTGCCATTAATACGATTTTATGAAGCAATAAATATCGTACATATCAGAAAAGTTTCAAAAAATGATTTTTTAAAGTTCATCGAACTTCATCCAGATGCCCATATGGAACTAACCAAAAAATTAGTAGCGATGTTTGATATTCTCATAAATAGAATTGATAGTTTAGAGTACACAAATGTCTATGCGCGCGTTGTATCGAGACTTTTGTATCTTGCGAAGCGATTTGGAATCACACAGGATGGTAAAGTAATCATTAAAGTACCTATTAGTCATAAAGATCTGGCCTCGTCAATTGGTGCAACAAGAGAAACAGTTAGCCGGGATATTGAGAAACTTGAAAAAAAAGGCCTCATCGCATATTTCAAAGATTATCTTCAGATAAACGATCAAGAGCTTCTAATGAAGGAGATGGCAGCTCACTATGACAAGAAACTCTTGTGATAATTATCACAATAAACAAGGTATTTCTACGATATACTAAAAATAAAGGAGTCAACATGATCAAAAAAGCACTCATCGCTGGTTTTATCAATTTGGTTGTGGGTTTGGCTTTAAACTGGCTATTGGGGATTCTTTTTCCCAGTATTGAGCTTGAATATCGAAACGGCGCTATATTTCGACCGTGGAATGATCCGGTCATGATGTTGTTTTTTGTATACCCGTTTGTTCAGGCCTTTGTGCTAGTATATTTCTGGAAATTAGTCAAAAAAGAGTTAAAGGGCGACTTAGTCCAAAGGGCCTGTCAGTTTACTGGGATGTATCTAATCGTGGCGACACTTCCGGGTATGTTTGTCTCTTACACCAGTTTTCATGTATCATTTCTTATGATTTTTACCTGGATATTTACTGGTTTTATTCAGGCATTCATTGCCGGACTAATATTTTTTGATACTCGCATCAAGTAATCATTTGATAAACGTCTTAAAAAAGACTACAATTAAAGTATGAAAATGAATCCAGTCGTACACTTCGAAATGCCCGCTGAGGACAAAAAACGCGTCATGGATTTTTACTCAAAGGTTTTTGGTTGGCAGATGCAGATGATGGGCTCAGATATGAGTAACTACATCATCGTCACTACTACTGAAACAGATGCAAAAACCAGCCGACCCAAAACTCCAGGAGCAATTAATGGCGGTATTTACCAGAGGGATGCACGCACTCAACATGATCATCCGTCATTTGTTATTGCAGTAGACAACATTAAAGACCATATCAAAAAAATTACTGAATCAGGCGGAAAAGTGGTTAATGGACCTGATGATATTCCTGGAGTCGGTATATACGCATCATTTACCGATACAGAGGGTAATAAGCTTAGTATTCTCCAACCGCTGCCGATGATGCCAGACGTTCATCCACAAAAAAAATAATCTATGCCTATTTATCAAACGGCACAATATAAAGTGAAGGCAGAAGCAATAGATAAGGTAAAGCAGGCAATTCAAGACTTCGTGGTGTATATCAAAGCCAATGAGCCAGGGACTAAACTCTATTTTGCATGGCAACAACAAGATAACCTGTCGCAGTTTATGCATTTTTTCATCTTTGAAAATGAAGTAGCGCAAAAAACACATAGTGAGTCCGTAGCAGTCAAAAAATTTGAGTCAATTTATTCCCCAGAACTCGTTGGCGGCAATGTCAAATTTACAAATTTTCAATTAGTCGCATCTCTATGAAAAAAATCACTCCTTTTTTATGGTTCGATACTCAAGCTGAAAAAGCAATGAATTTTTATGTATCAATTTTTAAAAACTCCAAGGTGGGAGAGGTTATTCGTCAGGGGGACAAAGTGATGTCTGTCACTTTTGAGCTTGATGGACAGGAGTTTATAGGCCTTAATGCTGGACCGCAGTTTAAATTCACTGAGGCAATATCGTTTTTTGTAAACTGTGAAGATCAAAAGGAAGTTGATGAACTATGGAATAAACTTCTAGATGGTGGTCAAGAGAGTATGTGCGGTTGGATAAAAGATAAGTTTGGTCTCTCGTGGCAGATTATTCCTAAAGCGTTAGGCGAAATGTTAGGCGATAAAGATCCCGAAAAAGCTAATCGAGTGATGCAAGCGATGCTTAAAATGAAAAAAATTGATGTTGATGGTCTTAAAAAAGCATACGATGCATATGTATGAAGAAAAAGTTATATTCAACTATTCATCTTCATTGGTACTCTGTTGTGGGAAGCGTTTTTCTCCTGCCGTTTTTCTTTACGCTAAGTGCTGATGTAATTGCGCGGGTGCTTCAAGGTGATTTATTTCATTATAGCCGGCCACTTTATTACTTTCTTTCTCAAACACCGTTTTATGCGTATCCAATGTTCCTTGCCTGGATGCTCGTATTACCGATTGCAGCTGTTCTGATAAATCTTATCCCGCTACTAATGAAAGTAAGTGAAAAACCCGCTTTGTTTACTGATCAGAGGTTTTTATTAAAAAATAGCGTTAGCATTATCATTGTCGGAGCTGGTTTAGCATTTCTGGCCATCATTTTTCTTCATGACGTTGTCCCGTGCATAGTCAATGGAGTTATCTTCGGCGGTTTGCAGGAGTTTTTTCCTATTCTAAAGCACTGCAGTAACGCGTAGGTTTTTATTTATTTTTGGCGACCTTTATTCAAGATATCCCTCAGCGTGTCTTGGGAATATTCTGCAGCTGGTCGATTGCTGTACTGTTTAAAAAGTTTTTCAGCCAGAGTTAAATCGTCATTTGCTGGAGATAATCTATTTTGTAACTCTGCTAAAGTTTGATTAACCTTGTGCTGAAAATACGAGTTAGAATCACTACAACTTTCCTTCATTTTTACATTAAATCATAGAGTCTGTCAATTTTCCACTACAAATTGTTATAATTAATGAAGTTAATATTTTTTTTTGTTTATTATGGCAAAGTTGAACGCGTACATAACTTTCACTGGTAATTGTCGTGAAGCGATGAGCTTTTATAAAGATTGTTTAGGCGGAGAGTTAACACTAAATATCGTTGGAGATTCACCGATGGCTTCTCAAATGGGTCCGGAAATGAAGGATAAAATTCTTCACTCGATGTTGCAGTCAGGTGAAATGGTGATTATGGCATCGGACATGATTATACCCGGGACACGAACACAAGGAAATAATGTCAGTCTATGTATAAGTGGTACTGGTGTAGAAAATTTGAAAACCTATTTCTTAAAGCTTTCTGCAGGCGGTAAAGTCAATCATGAATTAAAGGAAGAATTCTTCGGGATGTATGGCGACTTGACAGACAAGTTCGGGATACAGTGGATGTTTCAGGCAGATAAAAAATAATCTGTATCAATATCCAATCACTGCTAAAATAATACTTTCGCGTTATGATGCAATAAATAGACAAAGTACAAGGTTTCCTGTATCATTAATACTTATCTATTTTATTTTTTTTACGTCTAGGCAGTGAATATAAGTATAAACTTCAGGAGAAAAATGCTTGCTAACGTCGGGCATTTTCTGCAAAATCTCCCTTACCTGAAAATAATTTTATTTCTTAGTGTTTTTTTTGCAGTTGGTGCAACATTTTTTTCATACACACATGATTACATTTTGGCCTATGGCGATGCCGAGTCGCATTTAAACATAGCCAAGCGAGTTGTACATAGTATCACACCAGGCTTGGCGCAACTTGGCGGCATTTGGTTACCGCTCCCGCATATTATGATGATTCCGCTTGTGTACTTCGACAGGTTGTGGAGGACTGGACTGGCAGGGTCTATTTTATCTGGCATATGTTATGTTATCAGTTGTCGTTATATATATAAAGTCACGTTTCTTCTGACTAAAAATCCTTTTGCCTCATTCATAGCCTTTTTGATTTTTGCACTAAATCCGAATATTTTATACCTGCAATCAACGCCGATGAGCGAACTTTTTTTAATTTTGTTTTTTATTCTTTCGAACTATTTTTTTATTAAATTTCTCAAAAACGATAAGAAGTTGTCGTCACTTATTGCGGCAGCTTTATTTGGATTTTGTGCGACTCTTTCTCGCTATGATGGCTGGTTTCTTGTCCTGATTGAAGCGTTGATTATCGTTATACGATATTTTCCCTATAGAGGGAAGTTTAAAGAGATGGAAGGAAAGTTATTACTTTTCAGCACGCTGGCTTTTTTCGGAATTCTTATCTGGTTAATCTGGGATTTTGCAATACTTGGAGACCCGTTGTATTTCACTCATAGTCAATTCTCGGCCAAGTCTCAACAACTAAGTTGGTTATCAAAAGGAGAGTTACCCGGATACATGAACCTGCCGTTATCAATAATGTATTACCTTGTAACAGCGATGAGCAATAGCGGTTTGATCGTTTTTTTAATCGCAGTTTGTGGAGTATTTTATCTTTTTTTCGACAAAGATATCAAAAATAGAGTGCTAATTCTTTTACTTTTTATGATACCGATCATTTTCAATGTTGTAACGTTATTTTTGGGTCAGTCTGTCATCTTTATTCCGTCGCTGACACCGGCGAGTTTTGAGTGGCACCTGTTTAATGTTCGTTACGGCGTCATGCTCGTGCCGGTTATTGCAATACTGATCGGTTATTTGTTAAAAAAAGTGCCGTTTTTTTTTAAATTAGTTATTCTTGTTTTTTGTATAAGTCAAATGGTTTTCTTTGCAACCGGCCGTACAAGTATTATCACGCTATCTGACGGTTTAGAAGGTTTATCTCACGCGAAGCGACCAAATGCCGAATATTGGCTAAAAGATCACTATGACTCGGGTCTCGTTCTTCTTGATGATTATGCGCGGACTACCAGTATTATTCGAACTGGTATCCCGATGCAAAAGGTGATTTACATCGGAAATAAACCTTATTGGCAAGAGTCATTTGTCGCACCTGAAAAATATGCCAGATGGATCATCATGCAAAAGGGCGATGAGCTATGGAGCAACATTTATGAAAAAAAACAGGTGCAAAATCGCTTATATAAGTACTTTGAGAAAGTTTATACTTCTCCTGATATTATGATCTTCAAGAAAGTAGATAATTAAGTTAACTGATATATGAAACTTGCGGTCATCGTCTGTTTAGTTGTTTGTAGCTATTTGTGTGTTGTGAAACCGGTACGGGCAACGGATCGTTTCTTCACGGTTCAGTCGATAGATACCATGAAGTATTCTCGCGACAAGGCCCGGCAGTGGTTAAATGATTCAAGACTAGCAAATGAGATTGAGTCGCAGGTGAGAGCAATTGCTGATACCGGTGCTACGCATATTGCAGTTGGAACTCCGTATGATACAGAATTTTTACCTTATTTAACTGAGTGGGTTCAAGTCGCTCGAGAGCGTCATCTTTCAGTCTGGTTTCGGGGCAATTTTGCCGGTTGGGAAGGATGGTTTATGTATCCGAGAATTGATCGGCCAACTCACACGAAACGGGTCGTTCATTTTATTCAAATCAATAAAAACCTTTTTCAAAACGGCGATATTTTCTCTGCCTGTCCTGAATGCGAAAATGGCATTGGTCAAGATCCACGTCATTCGGGTGACCTCGTTGGGTTTCGATCGTTTCTTATAAGCGAACATGAAGAAGTTGTTAAGGCATTTAAATCAATCGGTGTAAAGGTGAATGCAGATTATCTTTCGATGAACACTGATGTGGCGAAGCTCGTCATGGATCAGAAAACACGTTCTCATTTTGCCAATATTGTCAGTATCGATCACTATGTGCAAACTCCTGAGAAACTGACTGCCGATATAAATGGATTAGTTATCCAAGATCATACACGCGTTGTATTGAGTGAGTTTGGTGTGCCGATACCGGATATAAACGGGATAATGAGCGAGTATGATCAAGCACAGTGGATTGATACTGCACTGAAAAAACTTATTCAATCAAAACAAGTTATTGCCGTTAATTATTGGGTGAATAAATCCGGCAGTACTGCCCTTTGGTATGAAAATGGAAAGAGTAAGGAGGCAGTTTCAACGTTGACAAAATACTTTAATCCGCGAAAAGTGCAAGGAGTAATAAAAAATAAACAAGGAGAAATAATTGATAGCGTTCAAGTAAGTACACCATTTGTGACTAATTATTCCATAAACGGGCGCTACATGCTGCCGATATTGGCTGATGAAGCGATCACATTTACCAAAAAAGGGTATTATTCATATACTTATTTACCTAAAATTGATTCTCAGCATGTTGTTGTTGTTAATGTTACTTTACAACCGGCCAGACGCCTATTTTTCTTTGAAAAACTCTTTTATTTTTTCAAAAAAAACACAAAAACTTCTTGACTTTATTTCACTATATTGTCATACTTAAAGTATCCTCAAAATTTGGAGGAAGTTATAAAAATTAATCAGAGAAAGGAGGTGAAATTATGAGAAAATTCATTGCTGTTGCGTCATCTGCGGCTGTGGCATTTATTATGTTTGCTGCACCATCATTTGCTGCTCCATACAATGCTGCAGATAATAATCCACAAGTCGTGGCATTTTATCCAACCGGACCCCATGGTATTCCATCAGAACCAGGTGGTAATCATGACGGTATGGATTTAGTCAAACAGAATGGAAATAGCGGTAACTTTCAGGAATGGTTTTATGGGACGTTTCCTGCAGGTGGAGAAGGATTGCATGGCGATCACGATCTTTGGAAAGTCTCCAAAGACGGTACCTGTCCATCCAACTCAACGCTCGTACCCAATGCCTACCCAGGTTGGGGAGATTATTTAGTACCAGGAGTCAACTATTGCGTCATCAATAACGATTTCCACGTAAGTAAGTAAATAAGTCTTAAGTCATAATGTAGCAATCTGAGAGAATTTAACCAGGTTGCTACATTTTTTTATACGAAAGTATTTGATCGTTTTTTAGAGCATAGATTTTAAAAACGAGGTTATCAAATGCAACTTTATAATATTTTTTCCATTTATCAGTTTTTGATAAATGTATATAAACTAAATCTCTTTGCATATCAACTGGTTGCTTTGTCATAACTATATATTTAGTGTACTTTTGAGGATATTTCAAGGCATTTATAAATAATTTTGATGAACCGTCGTCGATAAACTCATTTAACTTAAGCCCGGAATCAAATAATAATGGGTCACCAGCAGCAGAAGAAGCTAATATTTTTCCACCATGATAATTTCGACTCATCCACTTTGCTGCCTCAATCTTAGGTCCGATTCCTTCACTTGCTGATTGTAAGGTTACGGGTAAAGCAATAGAAGGATAGAATAAAGTAAATTGTGCTGAAATAATAAAAGCTAGTATTGAAAGTCTAAAGAAATTCGACGGTATTTTTCTCAAAAATAGCATTATAAAAACACATACAGATGGGATTACATACATTCCTAATCGAATATTAAAAATTCCTCCTGTAATTTCAGGTATATGTAAGGGTACATTGCCTTTATATATTGCATATGACTCAAAGAGATAAGGAGCGAGTAGTAATAATATGCTTAAGTAGAATTTATAATCTTTAGAGTCCCTTTTTCCAAACAAAATAATTCCACAACACGTTATAAGTCCGATTATTCCAGAAAGCGTTATCACAATACCTGTATTTGCAATTACCGCAAAAAGATATCCAAGTAATGATAATGGCAAATTTTTATAAAGCAATACAGTTTGATTACCAGCAATTTTAAATCCTGCCTCAGTTTGCAATTTAGAAGAGTAAATACTATGTAAAAAATACAAAGGATCTCCGAATATCGTCTGATTCCAGATTAACCATAAAAATATTCCTAAAAATGCTAAACAAGAAAAAAGAATTAAACTTCCTTCAAGCGTTTCCTTTTTAACCTTTTTTGCCAGTAATATTAGAAATACTGTAAAAAAAGATGCCATTACAATAGACCAACCCTCATAGCGATTTATTGAAGTTAAATAAATAAATATTGCACCTATAATCAAATCTAATAATTTATCTGTTTTTGACCACTTTAATAAAAAAAATATTGCGCCGGTAAATGTTGCAATAAATAAAACTTCTGTCATCGCAGTCGTAGACATATAAATGATGTTTGGATTTAAAATATAAAAAAGAGGAATGAGAAACTGTATTAACTTTGATTCAAATAATATTTCGCCGATCTTAAAAATAAATATTACTGCAATAATAAATGAAAAGAAATTAACTATCGCTCCAGCCAATCCAGTGTGCCAGAGCATTTCATAACGAACAAAAGGTAACATTAGTACATGAAGTAAAGGAAGCCATACTCCACCTAATTGAGCAAGTCCAGGGTTTGTGCTGTCGTACACTCTTCTTGCAATATTCAAATGACTTCTTGCATCTCCAAACAATAGGTTTTGGCCTGAAGAAAAATAATAAACTTGAGCGGTGAGATCAACTGTAATTGCAATAAGTAGGATGATCCAAATGAGTTTTGTACTCATTGTCGCTTGAATATTTTTCATCAATTAGACTTTCAAGTGCAATCCGTGACGGGTTTTGGACCAGTAATGCGGTTCTGCGATAAATTTAAACCAAGATATATAGGTGGCAAGACTCATTGCGAGCCAATAAAAAGGGACGAAAAATACATACTTTATGACTTCATGTTGTTCACGTTTGGCAGCACCGATCATATAATAATATAGATATAAAAAGTTGCCGATCACAAGTGAAAATACTGCCATATAAAGAATCGGTGCTGGGAAAAACGAGTCAATGGTGGGACCGATGATCGGTCGAAAAACAAAGTACAAAATCGTTAGTGTCCACATCAGAGGATTAATGACCATCGAGGCGACTTTGCCACCGACAATAAGTTGAAAGGTAATGACATGGGGTTCTTTCCAGTGAGTCAAAAAATCATGAGGTTGTCTCATGTGTACTAAATATGTTTGGATATAACCTTTAATCCAGCGGGTCCGTTGCCAAAACCAGTTTGTCATACTGCTATTTGCTTCTTCATACGTTGTTGAGTCAACAATAGCCGTTTTATACCCTTTTTTGATGATGCGCATTCCCAGATCACAATCTTCAGTGACGTTAAACGCATCCCACCCTTTCAGTTCATTTAGATCTACCTTACGAAAATGATTGGAAGTTCCACCAAGAGGAATTGGTGCATGGATCGACTGCAGTCCAGTTAACACAAGATCAAACCAGAGCGAGTATTCTGCGGTAAAAACTCGGGTAAGAATATTTTGGTGGGGGTTATAAAAGTTCAGTTTTGCCTGAATGCACTTGACGTTACTGCCAACTTTGCGAAAGGCAACAACCGCTTTTTTCAACTGATCAACTTCTGGAATATCTTCAGCGTCATATACGACGATGAATTCACCTCGTGCTCGCTGAAGTCCGTAGTTAAGCGCTTTTGGTTTCGTCTGAGGTTTCGAATGGGGTACGACGACAAGCTCAAAAATTGATGATAAATTAAGTTCCTGCGCTTTTGCGATTGTTGCGGTATCTTTTTCTTCAAGGAGAAGCATGATCTGTAGTTTTTCTTGCGGATAGTCAAGACTCTGCATCGCTTTAATAAACTGAGGTAGAATTCTCCACTCCTTATAGAGAGGACAGAGGATAGTGTAATCTGGTAAAAACTCGTTGTCGAGAATGGTTAATTCGTCTTGATTGACCGTTATCTCTGGAGATTTAGCAAAACTGCGAATTATAAGAAATAAGTTAAAAAGAAGATCTGCAAAATAAATGATTGTTAGAAACGAGATGATGAAAATTAAAGTATCTCTCCAGTTAATATAAAACCCGGCAGCAATTGTGACAACTAAACAGAGTAAAAAAACTTTCTGAGATGTTGATACTCGAATAAAGGCTGTTTGGTTAAAGTGAAGACTACTATGATGAATATATTCGACACCTTTGTGATAAAATCCTTTTCCTTTTATTCTTTCAGTTTCAGCATCAAAATGACTGATGGAGTTTTTTTGGGCCATTATATTATCATACCCTTTTTTTGATGTCGGAAACAAGTGCAAATTTGCTACAATTGTGCCTATAAGAAACTGCGATCACACCAGCGTTGGTATGCTCGTGAAAAAAGATAATAAATATCTGTTAATCGAGCGAAAGATTTATCCGTTTGGCTTTGCTCCACCAGCCGGTCATGTCGACAATAGTCCATCGTTTGAAGAAGCGGCCAGAAGGGAGTTAAAAGAAGAAGTGGGATTAATGGCAACAATGTTGCAGTTACTCATTGAAGGGAGAAAAAACTTGCGTTGTAGTCGGCCCGGTGGGGATCACCATGATTGGAAAGTATATTCAGTTGAAGTTACAGGGGATATTACCATAAATCCTCCTGAGGTAAAAAAATATGGTTGGTACTCAATTGAGGAAATCAAAAAAATGGCTCAACTGACTGACAAGTATTTAAAAGGTGAGATTGACGAAAAAACCTGGGAAACAAATCCTGGACTGGAACAAGTTTGGTATGAGTGGTTTAAACAACTGGAAATTATTTAGATTATGGTGTCGGTGAAGGTGTCGGGCTGATTGAGACAGACGGCGTGATGGTACCACTTTCGGTCGCAATTGGCGTTGGACTACTGGAAAGAGTGGCGCTTGGTGAGGCGATCGGGAATTTTCTGAAGATGCCATTCGCTTTCCCTGGAATAACATGAATTCGAGTTGCTAATAGTACAGCATCAACTGGTTGACCAACGGCTGCAATACGCATTCCCACCTGAAGATTAGCGACTGTGGCATTGGGAATATCTTTCATTACAACGACTGTTGAAGCATTATATGCAATCATTGTGATGCGATCTCGTTGAATCTGGTGGGCAATCGTAATCAGTCCATCTCCCAGCGCTGTAATCACCCCTGATATAGCATGACGTTTTAGTTGAGCTGCACTCGATGCTTCAGACGACTCCATTTTTTTAAGCTGTTTTTTCGTCAGCTCGGCACTTCCTGAACTTTCTGAGGTAAGTTCTTTGATTTTTTCAGCCCCGATTTTGGCCGCTTTTTTTTCTTGACCTTTGTTTTTAAAGGTTTTTATCTCATTTTCGACCTCAGCGTGATTTTTGGTCTCTCCCCCTGTTAATTGTTGATCAGTTGGTGGTGTAGGTAGACCTTTTGGTCCATGAAAATCTTTCTTCGACTGTCCTGGTGGCTCAGATTGACTAGTTGAACTTTTCACATTACCGGCACTTTTGTTATCTGATCCGCCGTGTTTATCAGATTCCTGATTAGAAGAGGTATTTTTTCCAAGAACTTCAGATTGTTGTATGTTTAACGCTTCACTTTTTTCTTCACCAGTATCAGAAAACGCTGATATACCGATTAGTCCACCATTTTCACCGACTATGACGCTCGTTTCGAAGTTGCCATCTGCGTCGCTGTCGATGCTTGTTTCATCAGTGTCTGAATAGGCCATGACTGTAGTATATGGAAGCGTCTTACCTTTTACGAGAACTTCTCCATCAACAGCTGTCACAGGCCCCCGGGGACTTTCAATGGCAAGAAATAACGGGGTTTGGACCGCCGCTGTGGGTACTTGGGTAATGTTGGACCTCGATGTTAATTTGGATGAGAGAAAAAAAATGCTGATGATCGATATTATGACTAAAAAAGTTGCTGAAAGGAGTAGTTTTGGGTTAGTCGTTTTATTAGGGGTAATTTGAGGAGATTGAGGTTGGCTTGGTGGCGCTTTCGTAGTATCCATATTTTTAACAATATCATACTCCATTGACCCATTTCAATAGTTATTTTCATACTTCAGTCTACAGATATCTTTATTTTCATCGACCCGCCTCATAATATCCTGCATTGCAGTTTGAGAAGGACTACAGGTTGGGTTGTTGTCACTATTGGCGCACTCTGTCTCAATACTTTTTTGAAGAGAGACGTCTTGTTTTGCCAAACAATCTTGTAATTTCTTTTGATTATCGCTTTTTTTTTGAATCAATGCTGCCTGTTGTAACGCCTGTGCACGTTCCTGAATTTGAGCTTTTTTATATATAGTAAGAGCAAAAGCAGTCGCAATCAGCATCAGGACAATCAAAACCAAAATAACCAGTTTTAATGGCCTCATATAAAAAGCTTATCAAGCCTGCGTAATAATCCTGTATGAAAATATATCTGTTGTTTTTAAAAAAAAGTACTATACTTAAATCGCAATGGACCCATCAAACATGAAACCGATTCAGCAACTTCTTAACTTAACTGGTCAGACTGCGATTGTTACAGGTGGCGCTTTGGGTATAGGCTATGGCATTTCGTATCGACTGGCTGAAGCTGGTGCTAATGTCGTGATCGCCAATCGGACAGCTTCTGAAGGTGAAAAAGCAGCTCAGGATCTGACTGCCAAAGGGTGGAAAGCGATGGCCATTCCCACAGATGTGTCGATGGAAGATCAGGTGAAGGCCATGGTTGAAAAAGCAGTTCAAACGTATGGTTCAGTCGACATCTTGGTGAATAATGCCGGAATTTATCCGTCGATTCCTGTTTCCCAAATGACATTGGCAGATTTTGAAAAAGTGATCGGAGTAAACCTGAATGGTGTCTTTTTATGTGTTAAATATGCATCTAGTCAAATGATTACTCAGGGTAAAGGTGGTAAAATCATCAATGTTACTTCAATCGATGCTCTGCATCCTTCATCTGTTGGTCTTGCTCACTACGATGCATCAAAACATGGCGTGTGGGGTTTCACGAAAAATATAGCCTTAGAGCTGGCACCTCATAAAATCTGGGTGAATGCCATTGCGCCAGGTGGAGTACTTACACCCGGTGTTCAGAGACTGCAAGCAGCCATGCCAATATCTCCTTCGGTTGACATGAAAAAGGTACTAGAGAGTTTTTTGTCTAAAATCCCCATGCATAGAATGGGCGAGCCTGATGATATTGGTAAGGTAGCTTTGTTTCTTGCTTCAGAAATGTCATCGTATATGACAGGGACGCAAGTGGTTGTTGATGGCGGGGTGTTGTTATCCTAAAACATGAGTAGTAAAAAAATATATTTATACGTAAAAATTCTTTCTCTTATTGGTTTACTCCTTTCGATTTATCTTCTGTGGCAACAGTTTTTTCATCCAGCATTTCAACCGTGTCGAATCAACAGCGTAGTTAACTGCGACGCAGTCATTTCCGGAGCAGTGGCAAAAACTTTTGGAGTGCCAACACCACTTTACGGATTTATAGGATACATAATCATTTTTGTTGCCGCAATTCTACACAACAAAAAGTTGATGTTAGGTATGGCGACATTCGGACTCGTTTTTTGTCTTTGGATTGCTTATCGGGAGTTATTCCAGCTTCATGTTATCTGTCCGGTATGTATCGGATGTCAAATCGTGATGATCTCCATTTTCACACTTTCCCTAATTGAGAATAAGCGACGGTAATCAAGTAAATCTTGTGACGATAAAGATGAAGACAATACCAAAGACTGTTAAGCCAATCATTTTCCAGGAACTATGTTTGCTGTGTGCTTCCGGTAAAAGATCGCTTGAGCCGATATAGAGAAGAAATCCGGCAAAAAATCCTAAGTACAGAACAAGTATTGTTTCAGGAATGGCTATGATAAAGGTGATAACTACACCGAGAAAAGGTGCAACTGCATCAAAGACCAGAAACAGAAAGGCTTTCTTTCGGGTATTTTTGTTAATGAGCATTAATGAGACAGTGTTTAAACCATCGGAAAAATCGTGAGAGATTACAGCAAGCGCAACTATCATTCCGACATGTGGGTTAACGTGAAAACCTAGTCCTATGCCAATACCATCAAGTAAACTATGAAATACCAGTCCAGCTGAGCTGATCATTCCTACTTGAGGGTGACGATGGGTGGCGTATTCACCTTCATGTGAGTGATGAATAACGGCATATTTTTCTAAAATGTGAATAAGCAAATAACCAACTACAATAGCGATAAGAGGAAGCGTAATGTCATAATTGTTCTTTTGAACGATGTCAAATATTTCAGGAATAATGTCGAAAAAACACACCGCGATAAGTACTCCGGCAGTAAAGCTTAAGATATAATGAATCTTTTTTTGATTATAAAGAGAAAAAATACCTCCTAAGAAGGTTGAACAAGCAGTAATTACAGAAAATAGAATTGGTATCATACCAGCAATCTTACCATAATTTTCTTACTTCAAAAAGCTCTATTTGAAATTAGTTCTTGAAATGGGGTATTATCAAGTACATGGGTTTTTCGACTTTTACAGATAAAAAAATTGAGGACTTATTTCGTCTTTTGGAAACAGGCAAAGATGGTTTAGCTAATACAGAAGCTCATGCAAGACTTCAGAAATACGGTCCGAATATCATCGGGAGTCAACAAACATACTGGTGGCAGGTATTACTTCGTCAATTTAAGTCACCATTTTTATATTTGCTTATAGCGGCGGCAGGTATCTCTTATTTTCTTGGAGAAAAAATTGACGCCTCAATGATTTTACTTTTTGTATCGATTAACACTACTCTCGGATTTTACCAAGAATATCATTCCGAGCGAACACTGAAACTTTTAAAAAAGTTTATTCGTTCACAAGATAGAGTAGTTCGCGCTGGTAAAGAGATGGAGGTCGACAGTTCAGAACTTGTTCCAGGAGATATTATTCTTCTTGAAGCTGGCGATGTCGTGCCGGCAGATGTTCGAATTATTGAAGAAACTAATGTCACCGTTGATGAGTCAGTTTTAACAGGAGAGTCAGTCGCTGTCAGGAAGACTCCTACAGAATTAAGTACAGAAGTCAAAGAAATGTATCAAGCAACTAACATCTGTTTTTCTGGAACAACTATTGCTTCTGGTGAAGCAAAAGGCGTAGTTTTTGCAACCGGCCGTTCAACCGTTCTTGGTCAAATCACGAAGCTAACTGTTGAAACACATCGGCAAAGCAGTTTTGAAAAAGGCATCGCCCGATTCAGCCGGTTTATTCTTTATCTTATCTTGACAACACTAGCTGGTATTTTTTGTATCAATATTTTTTTGAAAGGCGCGGCCGTAAACGTGCCTGAGCTTCTTATCTTTTCCATTGCTTTGGCAGTGAGCGTCATCCCCGAAGCATTGCCAGTTGTTATCACTTTTTCTTTATCGCGAGGTGCTCTGCGACTTGCAAGAAGTAAAGTGGTTGTAAAACGTCTGTCGGCTATTGAGGATTTGGGGAGTATTGAAGTTTTATGTACTGATAAAACCGGAACACTGACTGAAAATCAACTGACATTACAAGATTCGTTGGCACTAAAAAAAGATGAAGACGTACTCGTTGACGCTACATTAGCGTCAACGCTTCGAAAAAATAAAAATCAGTCAGTCCATTCTTTTGACATCACGCTCCTTAATTCGCTATCTGAACCTGATAAAAAGAAAATGGCTCAGTATGAAAGAGTAAAAGAAATACCCTTTGATCCTGTCCGTAAAAGATCAAGCATGATCGTGAAAAAAAACAGTCACTATCAACTGATAGTTCGCGGAGCACTTGAAGAAATTGAAAAACTATGTGTAAACTTGACGATCAAAGAAAAACACGAAATCACCAAGTGGACTGAGAAAGAGAAAGGAAACAGAATCATCGCAGTTGCCAGAAAAGAGATAAGTTATAGTCAGGAAAAAGATCCGGATGAGAAAGGTCTTGAGTTTGTTGGATTGATTTCGTTCATTGATCCCATTAAAAAAACTGTTAATGAGTCCATACAAGAAGCAAAACAGCTTAATGTGCAGATAAAAGTGTTAACAGGTGATAGTCGAGAGGTAGCCGGAATTGTTGCCCATAAAATCTCGTTAATTACAGATCCGACAGAAGTTTTAACCGGAGATGAGTTTGATAATTTATCAGAACATGATCAACATGAAGCTGTGTTAAAGTATCATGTATTCGCGCGCGTTTCTCCTCAGCAAAAATATAACATTATCCAACTACTTGAGGAAAAATATGAGGTAGGTTTTCTTGGAGAAGGCATTAATGACGCACCTGCTTTAAAGATTGCTAATGTAGCGCTTGTTGTCCAAAACGCGACCGATGTTGCCAGAGAAGCAGCTGACATCATTTTACTGAAAAAAAGTTTGAGGGTAATTATTGATGGCATTAAAGAGGGAAGGGAGACATTTGCCAACACTTCAAAATACATTCGTGCCACGTTATCATCAAACTTTGGTAATTTTTATACAGTTGCCATTTCTTCACTTTTTGTAACATATTTGCCATTACTCCCGCTTCAGATTTTATTAATCAATTTGTTAACTGATTTCCCAATGATTGCAGTCGCGACCGATACAATTGACGTGAAAGAGCTTAAAAGTCCTCGGACCTATGAGATTAAAGAGATTGTTTTAATCGGAACGATTCTTGGGGTAGTGAGCACAGTTTTTGACTTTGTTTTTTTTGCTCTTTTTTATAAAATTTCTCCCCAAGTTTTGCAAACAAACTGGTTTATTGGTTCTGTATTAACAGAGTTATTATTTCTTTTCTCGATTCGTACACGCTTACCCGTCTATAAAGCCAAGTTACCGTCTGCACCCTTAATCATTCTTACAAGTGCGGCCTTTTTGACAGCTATTGTGCTGCCGTTTACTATGTTTGGTCACAATCTTTTTAAGTTTATTTCGCCGAGTCGATCCGATCTTTTGACAATTTTGATTATTGTAGTCTGTTACTTTGTTAGCACAGAGCTTATGAAGCTTCTTTACTATAAGCTTATCTCAGGTAAAGGCAGGCTTAGTTTTGTATAATGTGCGTATGGTTTCTGCGATTCGCTACTGGATACCTTTAGCTATTGTGATTACAGTTCTTAGTCTATTTGTTTATATTGTGGCTCAACAGGTGATTCGCCAGTCTGCCAATGATCCTCAAGTTGAGATCTCAGAAGATTTGGCTCAACATTTGTCAACAGGAGCTCAAATACCCCAGTTTGATCAGGGAGACAAAGTCATGATCGATAAAAGTTTACGTACCTTTATCGCGATTTATAACAAAAAAAAACTGCCTCTCGCGTCAAATATTTCGCTTGACGGGAAACAAATCTCGCCGCCAGACGGTGTGTTCGATTATGCCGATACACATGGACAAAATAGATTAACCTGGCAGCCGAAACCAGGTGTACGTAGCGCTATCGTGGTAACTGCCTATAATGATAAAAGTTCAGGCTATATACTTGTTGGGCGATCTCTTCGTGAAGTTGAGAAGCGCGAAGATACCTTGTCACTTCAATTTTTATTTTTCTGGATTATTACTATGGCTGGTTCGTTATTTGCGTCTTTCATCTTTCAAAGACAGTCTAAAATAACGTCAATGTAACAATTAGACGTTGGTCGATTTTGGTTGTTTATAGTTATTATAGAGTGAAATAAGAAATGTGATAATGAACGCTATAATGACTAAAATCGTAGGGACAAAATGGGTTGATCTGAGAATATGTTGAAGTAATGGCAGAGGATGCTCAACATGAACTTCATACTGTGTTTGAAATGGTTGAAACACATTCGGTTGTATTGGTTTGCCAGATAAAGTGACTGTATAGGTGGTATCTTTTGGGAAAATAAACGGCAGCTCTGTTTCATTCGTCAGTTTATTTACGGTAAAAAAAGATGTTTTTAATACATCTATTGATCTGTTTGATATGACTATTGTGCAAGTACATGAAGATGGGCTAAACTTTCCAGATCGATCGTTTACCTCAATACCTATGAACGATTTTTCGCCCGCGATCGGGTCATCATTTGGATCTATATGGATCTCTGTTGTAATTGTTCCATCTGTTTTAATGAAATGAGCTTGTACAGGGATTTGGTAACAAAAAAAAATAAGAAGAAAAATAAAAAAACTCCACCAATACTTCATCCTGCTATTATAAATTATTAGTATAAAATGTATGTATGGATAAAAAGTTAAGGAAAAAACCAAAAAAAGAAGAAAAGTCAGAAAGTATCTGGCCAGGTTTAACAAAAAGCATTGGTTATATGCTTTTTGTAGCCATAATTGTCTATATTACGTTTGTTATTTCTCGAAAACTAGGTCTAAATTTAGGTATCTGTCCGTTTATTCTTCCAGGGTGTAGTCAATAATTAGTTATGTAGTTTACGGATAATAGCTTTCACGACACCGTGAATTTTCAGTTCATACTTGGGATAGAACGGTGGATAGTTGGGATTGGCTGCTTGTAAATAGGTGATTTTTTTCTTGCGATCCCGGTTGAGAATTTTCAGAGTGAACTCCCGATCAATTTCCGCCAGCACAATGTCGCCGAAGCTTGCTTGTTTAGTTCGCTCGATAATAACGATGTCACCATCATAAATTCCCTCTCCAATGAGCGAATCCCCGCGTACCTTAAGAAGAAATGAAGAAGTTGGATCACCTATAAGATATTCATCAAGGGAGAGATATTCTTTGTTTTCCTCGGCAATGATTGGAAATCCTGCTTTGATTGTACCGTAGAGTGGCAAGGCGAAGAACTTGGTAGTCGGAGACAGTTTATTATTTTCTTTTTTTAGGAGTCCTTCTTGAAGCCATTTTTGAACTGTGGTGAAAACAGATTTCTTGGATGCTAAGTTAAAAAGATCAAGCATCTCCTGATAAGAAGGAAGTCGGCGATAGTGGCGATAAAACTTCTTAATAATGCTCAATCTGTCTTTGGTCATAGGAATTACTCTTAAGTATAGTAAACGATTGTTTACATTGTCAAGCAGATTATGATAGAGTATTATCTGAGTATGACTGGAAACTTCACGCGCCTAAAGGAAAAGATTCGAGTGTCACTTCGGCGTAAACTGCAGCCGAGCCACAAAAGAGAGCTCGCTCACGCAAGCGAAGATCATCTTGCCAAAAAAGCAGCTCAAAAACATCCAGGCGGAGGCTAATATCAACGTAACTCGTACATCACTTGACAAAGTTGTCAATTTTTCTTATTCTCAATATAAAGATTAAAAGTTTTTTGTAATCAAAATGGCAAAAAGAAGATTAAAAACACGACATTCTACCTCAAGAAGATCATCTGGTACGTCTCATAAAAGCTCATTGGGACCAAGCATGATCATACAGTTTGGTGTAGTTTTCATCATCGTCGCCGCGATGCTTCTGGCAGGATATGTTGGCGGACTTTACATGAAGCCATAATATCTATTTGAGATATTTTTTTACCAGTCGAGTCACATCTGAGATTTGGAATGGTTTTTTTAAGTAAGTATCTGCGCTTGCTTCTTGAGCTTTTTCCTCAATACCCGTATCAGCTGATGTAATAATGATAGGTATGTTAGCTGTTTTGGGATCATCTTTGATTATTTTTGCAACATCTCGACCGTCTATGCCAGACATGAGAATATCTAAAAAAATTAATGCTGGTTTTTCTTGCCGCAGTCGAGCTTCGACGGAGCGCCCGTCCTTAATGATTTCTACGTTGTAACCATCTTCTTGGAGGATGATTTGAAAAACTTCCAGAATCGCATCGTCGTCGTCGATGACCCAGATAGTTTTTTGCATCTTACGTTATTATACATAAAAAGACTCAATATGCTTATTTTTGCTTGATGTTCACGTCGATTTGACCTGGAATATTTATCTGGGGAGCTGGTCGAAATGACTGAAGTTGCGGGAGAATATAATAAATAAGTATTACAACAAAGATGATAAATAAAGCTACCCCGAGAAAAAAACCCATACCATTTCCTGAATCGTTTGTAGGAGCGGCGTTGTTAATCACTGCCATAGATAGATCCACCTCCTTTTGTGTGTCATTTTGCTAGTTTAAAGTCGGCCGATGAGAATACATTGAATAAAAGGCAATAAATAGGTAAGAATCTTCTTACTATTTTATTACCTAACTCTCATTGGTCTCTAACGCTGTTGGAGTATTCTATTTATGAAAATATATTTTCTTCCCTCTTTCTCAATTGCATGTGAGGTTATAAGTGAGATAGCCTTCCCGATGTCATATCGGGAAGGTTTTTTATGACTTCGTGCAACCAGTTTCTCAGGAGTTCGTCATTTTTTTCCTGATTAAAGTAATAACTGTCAATTTTCAAAGATGGTGAAAGTAATGTACCATTCACCTGATCAACGAATTCTTCAAGATGGTCGACCGCGCCACAAAAATGGGCAAAAGAACTGTCTCCTAAACCAAAAACTGCAAACAGAACATTTTTAAATTCTCGACTACCAACTTTATTAAAAAACTCCAAAAATAGATGATGGGGCTGACCATCTTTATGATCGATCATCCAACTGGGAGATCCAAGAATAACAAGATCGTAGTGTGCAATTTCATCTAGATTAATGTCGGCAACATTTTTCATAGTAACATCATAGCCAAACGTTTCTAATGTATCGGTAAGTACTTCACTGGCAGTTTGGGTACCGCTTGAATACGTGGCATATATGATTAGAGTTTTCATATACGATTAATATCCGGTAAAACGTTCAATTCTGACTTGTTTGTCTCCAATACCAATCTGAATCATCACTTTTTGCAAAGCCTCTACCATCGGAGGCGGTCCGCATAAATAGAAGATACATGTTTGAAAATCAGGAACAAAATTGCGAATCATCGCTTCATCAACCCGACCTGTGGAGCCGGTCCATGGCTGCTTTGACACTTCCGGTTTCGTGATTGTTTCATGAAACATAAACCACGTATGCTCTTGAGCGATTGTCTGAAATTCATCATGAAAAAGAATATCCTCAGTTGTGCTATAAGAAACGATAAGTGTGATCGGTGTTGTCCACCCAGCGTGGGCGGCTTGCTTAATCATACTGTGATAAGGAGTAAGTCCGATACCTCCAGCAAGAAAAACATGATGTTCTGCTGGATTGCCAAGAGTAAATGTACCTAAAGGACCATAAACATCAATTTCTTGATGTTCATTTAAGGTGAGTAAGGTTTTTTTAAAAGTACTTTGAACGATTTTTGTCGTGATCATCAGATCTTCTTCGTAAGGAGCTGATGAAATCGTGAAAAACCGCCAATTTCCTCGTTCATCAGGATGTTCAACAGGAATTGTCCACTTATTGTACTGGCCGGCAGTAAATTCAAAATAATCCGGTTTTTTAAAAAAAAATGAATACGTATCCTTAGTCCTTTGGACTTTCTTAATGAAATAACTTTTCATTTGGACAGGATTCATATATAATTAATAATACGCTATTTTTTATAAGTTATAAAGAACTAGCCTATGTGTTATAACTGTGGTTGTGGAGATCCTCATGATAAAATGGGCCATGAAGAAAATATTACCGAGGAAGATATCCAGGCGGCAGCAAAGGTCATGGAGATGGATGTTAATGCGGCCAAGCGGAATATGATGGAGCTTCTTGAGAAAACAACGAAAAAAGACAAATAAGCTATGAAATCTAAGTTGCTTATTACACTAGTGGTAATTATTGCTCTTATCTGTCTTGGAGTGGGATTGTACTTTTTATCAAATACTCCAAACGCAGATATGATTCATTTTATCCAGCAGTCTTCCTCTCAAAAAGACGCTTCTGATATAATTCCAACTGTTACCTTAACACCTATGCCAACACCTAAATTTGCCAAACTTGGAGATCGAAAATATTCTCGAGCACCTGATGTGCTAAAAAGTGATGAGCTTCTCCATAAAAAAGCGGTGATTCAGACTGCAAAAGGCACTATTGAATTTGAACTGTTTGGAGATGAAACACCAAAGACTGTCTCAAACTTCATTTATCTAGCAAAAGACGGGTTTTACGACACTTTAACCTTTCATCGAGTAGAACCTGGATTTGTTATCCAAGGAGGCGATCCCAATGGCAATGGTACAGGGGGTCCTGGATATGCATTTGCGGACGAACCTGTAAAACGCAAATACACCAAAGGTATTGTCGCCATGGCCAATGCCGGCCCCAACACCAACGGTAGTCAATTTTTTATCATGTTGGCTGATAATCCTTTGCCTCCTAATTACACGATTTTTGGTCAAGTTATTCAGGGTCAAGACGTTGTTGATCAAATTGTTGTTGGAGACGTCATGCAGAAAGTGACCATCGAAGATAATCCTCAATAACAGTTACTCCATAATCCTTTGTTTTCATTTCTAGCTCCATCTTGCAGTTTAACGAAATGATCTGAAAAAGCCACATCAGGTGGAAACGTTGCTGCGTGGGCATAGCCTTCTTTCACTAAATATTCATTGACAAATAATCCTTCAGAGCTGGCAGTTGATGGCTGGTCTTGAAGATAAACATAGCGAAGTAATCGGCCATATTTATCAGTTTCTGAAACATCTTTCACCAGCTTAACTTTCTTGCCTTCGACTAAGTTGCGATTTTTTTCATAGGCTTCTTTGGCAAAGCATTGGACAGGAGTACGTGGTTTATGCAGTTCTGGAGTGTCGATACCAATGTAGCGTACTTTTTGACCGGTGTCAATTTGAATCGTGTCGCCATCAATCACTCTTGTGACTGTGGTAATTTGAGAATATGCCGGTAAAACATCAGAACTTGTTGGAGAAATTTGCAATATATGTTTGTTTGGAATAAGTGGTGAAGCGAAACGATTAGTGATTAAGAGTATAAGTAACGCAATAAGAGAAATGATTGAGCGTACTAACAATCTATTCATACTATCATTATACTATTTCAAGCGTTTGCTGATCCAGGTGAAAAATGATAAAATGAGAGCTTCGGGACGTAGTTCAGATGGCCAGAACGCACGCTTTGGGAGCGTGAGGTCGCGAGTTCAAGTCTCGCCGTCCCGACATTTCTTAGTAAATAAAAGGTCCTATAGGTGAAGGAGGTTTTTCTCTGATACCGAGTTGTTCCTGCATTCTTTCAACTTCCTTCTGTATATCTTCTGGAGGATTTGTGATTTGTGCTTTATCCTTCAAGACTTCTCCTCGATAAGGGTGAAGCGGATTGTAGATGTTGGGTCGCACTAATTTATAAGTGTCTTTTGTGCTTCCATTTACCAAACCTTGATCATGCTCTATTGGTCCGCCGTTGTTAGGTATTTGTCCGGTGATGTAGTCGCCAATCTGAATAAAAGAGAGCTGTTCTTGAGGTCGTTCAACCATATGAAATAAAATTGTAACAAACGAAGTTAATTTTATCAAGAAAATTAATTTTCGGGAGTATTTTCTACGAGTATATCAATAGGGCTCGGTAGAATATATAGCAGAGGTACAAGTATATAAATCAAGATGCTGATAAGCGGATTGATAAAAGATACTCCTATAGCAATGCCGTACACAAGGGGAGCAACGAGAATCGCCTTCGAGCCTATTGCAATGATTGATGGATCTAAATTTTTATCGATCAGTCGATGATTGTACGAAGCATACATCCAAAGCAGTTTAAATGCTAATCCTGCAAGCACAAGTGTGCCACCGTAGATAATGATAGAAATTTGTTCCTTGCCATATTCGCCCATGAGAGCCGCTGGAAAAGGAATAAAAGAAATTATCATAAGTAAAATTATGTTAAGCCACATGAGGACTCTGTCTGAGCGTTTGATATAACCAAACATGATGTGATGACCGACCCAGAAAATTCCAATTACTGAAAAGCTAATGATGTAGCTTAGAAACTTCGGCCAAAGTGAGATGAGATGGGGTATTAATTGTCCTTTCAAAATCTCTTGAGTCGATAATTCCGGTACAGCAACGCTTAGTATAAGAAGCGTGATAGCAATGGCAAAAACACCATCACTAAATGCTTCAATTCGTTCAGTTCTCTTAATGCCGTTGAAGTTTTTATGAGTAAATTTCATTATAAAAAATTATACAAAATAAAATTAGAACTTCAGATATTTTGCGTTCACCAGTTCTAAGTATTGTTCCGGAAGTTGCCATTTTTTTAAGTCCTCAATAGTAGCAGTGTAGCGATACATTTCGATGTTAAATGTGAGATCATCTTTAATTATTAGCCCTTCTTTTTCTAACATGTTTTTCATATGCTGGGGACTGTTTCGCGAGCCTTTGATAGATATTCGGCCTTGATTATTGACCACTCTCCACCAAGGTAACTCGATTTGTTCGTCCAGCTGATTTAGTATCCAACCTACTTGTCGAGCGCCACGGGGAGCACCGCCGTAACTGGCAACTTGTCCATAACTCATGACATGACCGTACGGAATATGCGAAACTATTTGAATTACTCGAGTCTTAAAGGGAGACATACATCAAATATATGTAAATTTTTTAAACTGCTTTAGAGTAAGCTGCGTAACTAAAGACATATTGTCCCTGGATTTCTGGAGGTAAAAGTCTTGCAATCTGACCCATATAGTGTTCAGTGAGCTCTTGTGGATTGTTTACATTTACGCCCTGAGACTCTAGTTCATCAACAGCAAACGGTTCACCAATGGTAACCCGAGTAAACGGTTGCAGTTGATGATTTGGATTCTGGCGTTTGATAAACTCCTGCATAAAAAATTTAGTGATGAACAGACCGCTTGGAGAAAAAATCTTTTCGGTACCTAAAATACCCATAGGTAATATGACCATGTTATCTGCGGTTGAAATTTTCTGAACTAGTTTTTGGGTTTCTTTGTCAGGGGCAATCATCCCATTTGTGAATCTGTTTGAGTTAGTATCAACTTTTTTTCTTCCACCATGTAAGCGGCCTTCAGGAAACATATGGACACCGATATTTTCTGCTGGAGCCGCTAGTACCTGCTTGAGGTGTTCAAAGTTACTTCCTTGAACACCAAGATCTTTATCTGCGGCACGAATCATATCAACTGTCCGTAATGAATGGTGTGATAAGCATTCCTCAAGCGATAAAAAGAATTTTTTCATGACTTTACCTTGGTGGCCAGTTCTTAGCGAAGCAGCTACGATTAAAAGATATCCGTTTAGATTAAATTGTTCAGAAAGTGGCTCTGTGACAAATGAAGTTATTAATCCATCCGCGTGACTACGGTGATTTGAAAGACTAAAAATTTTGTAGCCCTCATCTAGATAGAGTGCTAATTTTTTCTGATGTGATTGAGGAAAATCTACATCGACCATACTTTTGAAAACAGGTAAGCTTTTTTCCTGAAGAAGAAAACGTGATAAAGGACCGACGATTGGGTTTAACGATTCGTCAATGAGTCGATGGGTAACTTTCTGAATAGGTGATCGTTCTGTCATTGTGGGATATTATACTCAATTTTCTTTTATAAGGAGTGAGCGCCAAAGTATTCGAGAGGCAAATGTCCGATACGGCGACCATTTTTTAACTATTTTTTCGATTTGTTGACGCGTTGGCTCTTTTTTAAAACCATAGATTTTTTTGATAGCATTTCGTAAACCAAGATCTCCATGGGAAAAAACATCTTCACGATTGAGAGTAAACATGAGAAACATTTCGGCTGTCCAGGGACCGATACCCTTAACCTTTGTAAGTTCAACAATCACATCTTCATTTGTTAAATTGGAGAGATTTTCCAGATCAAGTTCTTTATTTTTCACTTTTGAAGCCAGATCTTTCAATGAGCGCACTTTTGCCCAAGAAGTACCACAAGCTCGTAATTTTTCATCAGGAATTTTTAAAAGTGCCACGGCTGTAATTTTTCCTTTCGGAAAAAGCTTTTTAAATTTTTTAAAGATCGTTTCGGCCGCTTTTCCCGATAACTGTTGAGAAATTATTTGATCGCATATATGTTCATACAGATTTTCATGAGGATGTAGTTCTTCAATGAAGATTCGCTCGATCCATTGATAAAGGATTGGATCATTCTTCCGAAAATGTTCGGAAATCTGCGTCTTCATAATAGATTTATTTTACCTTATTACGGGTGTTATAATCAAAATGTGATTAAAAAACTTATTTTAGTATTTTTTATAGCTTCATGTAGTTTGTTTTTTCATGCTTCCAAAGTAGCGGCTTCTGATAAGAGTTTTTATATCCCCTATATTAACAGCACTTATGCAATTCAGAAAGACGGCAGCTTTCAAGTTGAGGAAAAAAGAGCCTTTTACTTCACCGGTTCATTTAGTGAAGTGTATTGGAATGTACCGCTGAGATCAGGTGAACGTGTCAGTGATGTTTCTATTGCAGAAGAAGGTAGAGCCGGCCATATAGACTACAAACCATTGAATTACTCAGCCGACAGTACACGACCACCTCATTACTTTTTTGCCATAGTCAATGATGCTTGGTTTCATATTGAAGCGTATCATAGTTCTTATAATGAAGAAAAAACATTTATTTTAACGTATACGATTCAGGGAGCTATCCAAAAGTATCTGGACGTGGCTCAGTTTTATTGGCAACCGATCGGCAAAGAGTGGGGTGCGCTAACTGATAGGGTAGATATAACTATTATACTCCCTGAAGATGTTGGGAAAGATAATATCTTTGTCTGGGGTCACGGACCGCTAAACGGTATTGCCCAAATCATTAATGGTAAAACTGCTCATTTTTCAGCAGCCAACATCTCGCCCTACTCATTTGTTGAAGTAAGGGCAGTGTTTCCTTCACGAATTATTGAAGGTCAAGCTATTCAAGAAAATAAGCTTGAGGCAATTAAGGCAGAGGAGCAGCACTTTCAGGATCAGACGATACGTGATGCTCGCGTACGAGCCGGAATAATTATTTTCCTTTTGTTAACGGTGCCTGTCTGGATATTTTTCTGGTATCGGAAATGGGTTCGATTTGGTAAGGAGTATAAAGTCACTACTGTACCAGATCATTTAATGTATCCTCCAAGTAAAATTTCGCCGCCGCTTGTTGAAGCGTTGATTTCTCAGGATCAATCGGTGACCGTCAACTCATTTTCGGCCATGATATTGTATCTTGCCCGAAAACGATATCTAAAGATAGAAGAGCACGAAGTTGTTAAAAAAAGATTAATAGGTCCTGGTAAAAAAGATTATGAATATATCATTCATTTCTTGAATCAATCCAAAAACTCTCTCCTGGAATCTGAAAAAATGGTGCTGGCGTTTCTTGTCGAGATTGCTGATGATCAGAAAGAAATTTCGCTAACTGAATTGAAAGCCGCAATGAAAGCACAACCTATGGCATCAAGAACATTTTATACCGGGTGGATGAAACAAGTTAAAGATGAAGCCGACAAGAAAAACTTCGTTGAAGACATCAGCAAAAAATGGCGCATTTACTTTACCTTGGCAAACGTTTTTTACATTCTTTTTGCCTTAACGTGTCTGGCGTACAGCTTAAAAGTACTATCTCCCGATTTTCTACCGTATTACGTTTGGGGAATTGTCGGAGCAGGTTTTATTTCTTTTCTTGTCGGAAGAATATTTTTACGGTGGAGTCCTGACGCAGAGGTCGAGGCGAAAAAGTGGCTTGCGTTTAAAAAATATATTGAAAATATTTCTCGATTTAAACGAGAATTACCTCAAGCTGTTACCATTTGGGAAGACATTCTCGTTTACGGTACTGCTCTTGGAGTCGCAAAAAAGGTCTCAGAATACTTACCGCTTATTTTAGCTCAAGATCCGAAAGTTGCTCATACGTATTGGTACTACAGTACCTCCTCAAGCGGTACAATTTCTCAGACCAATTTTGGTGCGGGTGGTTTCAACTTTGCCTCTAGTTTTTCGTCATTCTCAAGCGCGTTAAACTCCTCAATGAGTAGTGGTGCTGGCGGTGGCTTCTCTGGCGGTGGCGGAGGAGGTGGCGGTGGCGGAGGTGGAGGAGCCAGTTAATATGATAGTTAAAAAAATTATTACTGCAGGTGTTATCGTTATTGTTGCTTTTTTCCTTTACAGTGTGGTTTTAGAAAAAACTTATTATAGAGCTTTTAAGATAACAAATTACCAGATAGAAAATAGATCGTATAAGCTTTTGGTAGCAGATACGCCTGATCTTTGGGAGCGCGGACTCATGAACTTTCGCAGTCTTCCAGGTGTGGATGGGATGATCTTTTTGTTTCCAGACTCGAAGCCTCGAACATTCTGGAATAAAAATACTTTTATGGATCTTAATCTGGTGTGGATTAATGAAAATAAGGTTATTGGTACGGTTCAACTGCCTTCGATTGAAAAAAGTAAGGAGTATGTTTACGTTGCGTCACCTGGCAAAGCAGATAAAGTACTTGAGCTTAAAAAGAAATAATTATTTTTTTAGTGCCTCAATTCCAGGAAGTGTTCCTTTTTCGATAAACTCTAACATTGCACCACCGCCAGTTGAAATATGGTCAATTTTGTCTAAGTATTCTTTTTTTGAGATAGCAGCTAGAGTATCACCGCCACCAACGAGTGTATCGGCGTTTTCGTTAATTGTTATTGAGTAATAGATGAAGTCTGTACCGCTTCTGAATGAAGGGTTTTCAATGTATCCCACGGGACCGTTCCAGACAATGGTATTGGCTTTGGCTATAACAGCACCAAATGCAGCTTGGGTTTCTGGTCCGATATCAAGCATGTATCCGCCATCGGGAATTTGATCGACTTTTTTTATTTCAAACACATTTTCATCACTGCCGTTTGCTATTGCACCATCGGCCGGAAGCAAAATTTCTGTATTGTTTTTTTTCGCAAGTGCTAGAAGTTCTTTGGCCTTGGTGACTTTTTCATACTCACAGTAACTTTTGCCAATGTTATATCCTTGTCCACAAAGGAATGTGTTTGCGAGCCCTCCGCCAATGATAATTGTGTCTGCTAATTCTGTTAATTTCCCTATAAGATCAATTTTAGTTTCAATTTTTGCACCGCCGATGATCGCGACGAATGGTTTGCGAGGTTTCTCAATAACCTTAGAAATCATCTGAATTTCTCTTTTAAGCAGCAGTCCACCATAACTTGGCAGGTGCTTAGTGACGGCAACGATAGACGCGTCAGATCTGTGAGATACACCAAAAGCATCATTAACATAGATTTCAGCTAACGACGCTAACTTTGTCGCAAATCCATCATCTCCAGCTTTTTCTTCAGGATAGAATCTAATATTCTCAAGCATCAACACCTCGTCTCCTTTTTGGTTATCAATAAGGGTTTTATCTGTTAAAAAATCATTTACGAGTAGAACTTTTTTACCTTTTAAATATTCTTGCAGCCTCTTGGCAACATTTTTTAATGAATATTTTTCATCACGCGTTTCTGGTCGATCAAGATGGGAGACGAGAATCAATCGATTATCGTTTTTTAATAAAAATTCGATCGTTGGCAAAGCTTGTTGAATACGTGCATCATCTGCGATAGTAAAATCCGGATTAAGACTGACGTTGAAGTCAACGCGAAGAAGCACTTTCTTGTTTTTTATCTCGGTTGTGTCGATGTAGGGTATATCTGACATAATTTTTTTTGGGAAAAAGTGATTTTATACTAAGTCAGACATTTTTTCAATGAGATTGACTAGTCGAGCAGAATAACCCCATTCATTATCATACCAGCCAAAGACTTTAATGAAGGTGCCGTTGATAACTTTGGTGTAGTTGGCGTCAAACGTACACGAATAAGGATTGCCGATATAGTCTGATGAAACGAGTATCTCCGTTTCGTACGCAAGGATTCCTTTAAGAGGGCCTTCAGAGGCTTGTTTGAAAACTTGATTCACTTCTTCAGTCGTTGTCGATTTTTCAACAACAGCGGAAACATCCGAAAAAGATCCGACAGGTACCGGAACACGCATCGCCATGCCGTCAATTTTGCCTTTGAGTTGGGGAAGTGTTTTTACAACAGCTTTGGCAGCTCCAGTGGTTGACGGAACTGTATTAAGAACAGCCGATCTCGATCGTTCAGGAGATTTGGCTGGGTCATCAAGAAGTTCTTGAGTTGATGTGTACGCATGAACTGTCGTTAAAAATCCCGAAACAACTTTGAAATTATCATCAAGAACTTTAAAAAGAGGAGAGGCCGAGTTTGTTGTGCAAGAGCAGTTGGAAATGACGGTGCCTTTCTGCATGTCAGCATCATTAACACCAAGAACAACGTGTGGCATATCATCCTCTTTTGATGGCGCGGTTAGAACAACTTTTTTCACAGAACCTTTAATATGCTTCTGAAGATCGGCGGCATTTTCGAAAGCACCAGTGGCGTCAACAACAATATCAACTCCATATGTATCCCATGGTATATCAGCCGGCTCAGCAATTTGGGTCGCAGCCACTTTTACTCCGTCTATCATGATATTTTGTTCATCATACGTCACTTTTTTATTATATTTCCGGTAAATTGAGTCATATTGAAGAAGATATGCCAGCATTTTTGGGGGAGTTTTGCGCGTGTTAACTGCCACAATATCAAAATTCCCTTGCAAGAAAGCAATGCGAGTGAAAGCCCGACCGATACGACCAAATCCGTTTAGACCGACTTTAATTTTTTTCATATGATTTGATTATACAGAATGATAATGATGGTAGGTAGTCATATAGCGGATTGTTTTTGAATAACTACGTATCACAATTGAATGAGTAATAATTTTATCTTTAGTAAACGTTACACCTTTTAAAAGCGGTCCGTCGATTACACCTGTTGCCGTAAAAGTTAACTCATTGCCCTTTGCCAAATCGTTTACAGAATATATTTTATTAAGATTTTTTATCCCGAATTTCTCAATTTTATCCTTATGTGAATCATTTAGAGGTTTAAATCGACAAAGTAGTTGACCTCCTAAAGTTTTGATCGCAGCTGCTGCAAGAACTGCTTCCGCGCTGGCACCAATTCCCATAAGCATATCGATCTCACTATCAGGCATACACGGAGCTATTGCACCAGCAACATCACCGTCGGTGATAAGACGGACTCGTGCTCCAGCATTTCGAATTTGTTTGATTAGTTCTTCATGTCGAGGACGATCAAGGACCAAAACAGTTACTTCTTCAATTTTTTTATCCAAAGTTTTAGCAGTTTTTATAATATTTACCTTCACTGATGCATCTAGATCAATCGCATCTTTTGCATCGGGGCCAACAGCAATTTTGTCCATGTAGGTATCAGGCGCATGAAGTAACGAACCTTTTGACCCAGCAACAATAACAGACATGGCATTATAACGACCATGGGCGACACTATCTGTACATTCAAGCGGATCTACCGCCAGATCAAAATCATCATTTTTCCGTTTACCAACGTGTTCACCAATATAAAGTTCAGGTGCTTCATCTTTTTCTCCTTCACCGATAACTATTGTTGCACCAAAATCAATCAGATTAAAACGTGATCGCATTTCATCAACCGCAGCCTGATCCGCAGCATTTTTATCTCCACGACCAATCCACTGTGCCGCCGCAATCGCCGCAGCTTCAGTGACACGAACAAATTCTAGTGCAAGATTTCTATCCATTTTATAACTGTCCAAGACTGGCTTTATAAACTTTTTCCGCTCGACTTAAGAATATTTTTTGAGCAGTTGTGGTATTTTCCTTTTTTCCGCTCCAGGCTTCAAGAGTTTCCCCTTGTAAAGCTCTTCCGTAAGAGGCAGTAATTCTCCAAGGATACTGGCTTTGATTTTTATTTTTCATTTTATTGATCTCATTTAAATGAGTGGTGGCGCGATCCGGACTTTGGCCACCCGAAAGAAAAGCGACACCGGGTACAGATTCTGGAACAGATTGTTTAAGAACTTGAAGTGTTGTAGCGGCAACTGTAGTGGCTGGTGCTTGTTCAGAATGTTTTACAGCGGCTGTAATCATGTTTGGTTTCAAAATAATTCCCTGCAGGTTTATACTGCTATCTGTTAACTGGCGAAAAACCGACTCGAGAATTTTGGTTGTGATGTTTTTATCCTGATCGATTGAGTTATTACCATCCATAAGTACTTCCGGCTCAATAATCGGTACAATGTCAACGCTTTGACACATAAGTGCGTATTGAGCAAGATCATGAGCGTTTCTTTCAATGGCATTATCACTTGGCGACTCACCTTCGATTACGAAAACCGCTCTCCATTTGGCAAATTTTGCCCCGAGTTTTTTATATTCTTTTAATCTTTCAAGCAGTCCTTCAAGTCCCTGAGTAATAGTATCAACTCCTGACTCAACAATTTTTACAGTACCTTTATCGACTTTTATGCCAGGTATAATACCTTTTTTTTCAAGAAGAATCGGAAAGGGTACACCATCGTCTGTTGATTGCCGGATCGTTTCATCAAATAAAATCACACCGCTGACAAACTGTTCAATTCCCGGTGTTGTAAAAAGAAGTTGCCGATATTGTCGGTTTGTTTCAGGAGTTGATTCGATTCCGACCGATGCTAATCTTTTTTTAATAGTTCCCGTACTTTCATCTGCAGCAAGAATTGTTCGTGAAACAACTTTGTGAGCGATATCATTTAGCACCTGAGTGTCCATATCTTTGTGATAAGATATATTATATGCCCGATTGCATCTTTTGTAAAATCATTGAGGGAGGACTGCCGTCATATAAGATTTATGAAGATGAAAAGTTCTTGGCATTTCTTGATATCATGCCAGAAAATAAAGGGCACACACTCGTTATCCCAAAAATTCATTATCACTGGGTATATGATGTCCCGGAGTTTGATAAATATTGGTTAGTAGCGTTGAAAATTACCAAAGCTATTCAAAAAGCATTATCACCTTTTTATATAAGCTATCAAACATTTGGCATTCAAGTACCTCATGCTCATATTCATATCAAACCAAGATATGAAGAATCTGAAGAAATACTTCAAGAATCACGAAGATTCACGAAAGAAGAGTTAAGTAAAATTGCGATAAAATTAAGAAGCAGTTTGTAGTTTTTTTAATTTGGTTTTTTGACTGCGATCTGTATTTTGTTTTGTTTGTAATCTACAACCACAGTGTCAGGTGCTTTAATTTTTCCTTCAACAATTTGTAGAGCAACTTCATCAGTAATTTTTTCATCAATAACTCGTCTGAGTGGTCGAGCGCCATATTCACGATCGAAACCAATCATAAGAAGATATTTTTTTACAGCTGGTAGTACTTCAAGGTGAATGTTTTGTTTTTTAACTCGAGCAATTAATTCTTGTACTTGGATATCAACGATTTTTTTCATCATTTCTTGATTAAGATCGTTAAAGATGACAATGTTATCGAGTCGATTAAGAAACTCAGGTTTAAAAAACTTTTTGACCACATCCATCACCTGTTGATCACGTTTCTTTTTATCAGAAAGAGAGACAAAGAGTTGACTCCCGAGATTTGATGTTAAGATAATGATAGTATTTTTAAAATTAACTATCCGACCTCGTCCATCTGTAAGTCTGCCGTCATCCAAAATCTGTAAAAAAACATTGAAAACTTGAGGATGGGCTTTTTCAACTTCGTCAAAAAGAACTACGCTATAGGGTTTTCTGCGAACTGCTTCTGTCAGTTGTCCACCTTCTTCATATCCGACATATCCAGGAGGAGCACCGATAAGACGAGCAACAGTATGAGGTTCTTGATACTCGCTCATGTCGATACGAATCATGGATTTTTCATCATTAAAAAGACTCCGTGCCAAAGCTTTGGCTGTCTCAGTTTTCCCGACACCTGTTGGTCCAAGAAATAAAAATGACCCGATCGGTCGATTTTCTGGAGAAAGTCCAGCACGAGATCTGCGGATCGCTCCAGCAATTTTGTCGATCGCTTCATCTTGGCCAACGACCTGCTTTTTTAGCTCTTCATTAAGTTTGAGAAGTTTTTCCGACTCAGACTCAAGCAGTCTGGTTACTGGAATACTAGTCCAACGGGCGACAATTTTGGCGATGTCTTCTTCACTGACTTGTTCTTTCAAAATCCGTTTCGAATGAGGAATTTCCTGCCATTTCTTTTCGACTTCTTTGAGTTTTTTCTCGACCTCGGGGATTTTGCCGTACTTTAGTTCAGCTGCTTTATCAAGAAGCACCTCGCGTTCAGCTTTTTCCAGTTCTGCTTTTAATTTATCAAGTTCTATGCGATATTTTTGCAGGTCTGAGATAATTTTTTTCTGTTTTTGCCACTCCTCATGCATCTCGTTAAACTTTTTCTGAAGTTCTTTTCGTTCTTCTTCAAGTGTTTTTTTACGCTGTTCAAGACCTTTTTCCCGTTTCAAAGCAGCAAGCTCTATATCAAGCTGCATGATCCGTCGTTTGATCTGATCAAGTTCAGCCGGTAGAGAGTCGATATCGATTTTAGTGGCCGCTGCCGCTTCATCAATAAGATCAATTGCTTTATCCGGTAAAAATCTGTCGCCAATGTAGCGGATCGATAAATTGACTGCGGCGATCAGGGCGTCATCTGATATCTTTATTCCATGGTGGACTTCGTACTTTTCTTTAATACCGCGTAAAATAGCCAGACTGTCTTCGGGAGTAGGCTCATCAATGTAGACAGGTTGAAAACGTCGCTCAAGTGCCGGATCTTTTTCGATATACTGTCGATATTCACGGACAGTTGTTGCACCGATAGCATGAAGTAAACCTCGAGCTAAAGCAGGTTTGAGCATATTTCCGGCATCAACTGCCCCTTCAGCTGCTCCGGCACCGACAATGGTGTGAAGTTCATCAATAAAGAGGATATATTTACCTGAAGATTTTTCGACTGTTTCGAGGACTTTTTTCAGCCTCTGTTCGAACTCGCCGCGGAAAGCTGCACCAGCCAGAAGTCCGGCCAGATCCAGGGCTAAAATATGCTTGTTTTTCAGAGTATCAGGCACATCACCAGCGATAATTCTTTGGGCAAGACCTTCAACAATAGCGGTTTTTCCAACACCAGGATCACCAAGAAGAACGGGATTATTTTTTGTGCGTCGAGAAAGAATTTGGACGACGCGTCGTACCTCCTCATCACGGCCAATCACCGGGTCAATCATGCCTTCCCGGGCACGTTTCGTGAGGTCAATTGTATATTTATCCAGAACATTGCCTTCATCCTGGGGAGGTTCGTAATGCATCTGCATATTAGCAGTCTAGCACAAATACTGCTAATTTGTCAAGTATTATTTGATGGGAGTTGAAGTTGGAGCTGGCCTCAAAGGATATGGTGTAAGCATCTGAGATCCATACTGAAAAGTTCTATTTGGATCCTTACTTGTCTCACTTGTAGTTTCTACACAATTACCCGGGGCATCAGGACAGTCACCGTTGACATAAAAGGTAGTTTCAACTGAGGGTCTTTTCACTGTAACACCCACAACACTGACTGAAGGATTAAAAAAATCTTCTACAGCTTCACGTGCCTGAGTAATATACGTTAAGGCAGGGTTGTAATTATAGCTGGTAACTTCAGAATTATGTTTCTCAATAGCCAAAATTCCAAGAAGACCGGATGCGGCTAAAATTGCTCCCGCAAGGCTCGCTCTAAGAGGGGTAAAATGTTCTTTCATATAACCTATAGTATAGCACACTTTGCCTAACTTTACAAGTTTTGAGGCTAAAAAAGACTTTTTATGAAGTTAATAATCGTATCAAGAAGACTAGTGGATTGAGTTGAGCCTGTAGTTGCAGAAGTATTTGTTGATGTGTCTCCTCCAGATACCGGTTGCTGAGGACTGAAGTTGCCGCAACACTCAAAACCTCCTGTACAGGCATTGTTTGGCTCACAAGTACCACCTAAACGGCCACAATTTCCATTTCTTGACCCATCACACGTAGCGCCAGGGTTAAAACACCGAGAAGGATCTGAAGGACATTGAGGTGCAGTACTTGGGCGTGGAGTCGGTGTGTCAGTCGGTGATGGAGGATTAAAGCCGGCTGCTGCGATATCAGCGCCTGATGTTGGACAGAATATGTTAGATAATAAAGTGGCATTACCTGAGTAATTATACGGACCGTGGCCAGTAGCAGTTGTAGAGTATAGGTGTCCATGTACACAGTTAAAGTCGTCTGATTGATAACCGTATTGTCCCCATGGTAGAAGTTGCGCTGGACTAAATGTGTGTTGATAAATGATGGTAGCTGCTGAGATATCAGTGAGCGTTATCGAGTCAAGGAATACAAAAGAATAATAATTTGGATTAGCATTGGTTGATAGATAAGCTCGTGCTTTTACTTGTGGGACTGGTGCTGGAGTGAATGTCGGAGAGGGTGGAGGGATAGGAGTTAGAGTCGGTATGGTGGGATTAAAAAATGAGTCATTAACATTCATTGTTTGTGCATGAGTGCCGCAATCCAATACAGTGTTTCCCTGATCATCAACTAAATCTTTTTCTGCAGATATTTGGTTATTGGGTAAACGATATTTTAGATAAAAAACAGCTCTCATTGCACTATGTGGACAGGATATATGTACATCATGAGTACCATTTAAAAGAATAACTGGATTGCCAGGATAGTCATATGGTACATCATCACCAGGTCGAGAACCAACAAGTGCTATACCCACCCATGTATTTACATTTGGATAGTTGGCTTGAGTATAATGAACAGGCACTACAACATCAGTGGCACTTGTCGGCTGTGGAACAGGTGATACTGCCGGAGCAATAAGATGTTCTGTTTCACCGCAAGGGAAATTATTTTCTGTTATAGGGTTCTGAAAACCAGCAATACTTACTTGTACTGAGTTGCTAGGTTGAGTCGGGGCAATCAAAGTTCTAACGCATCCTACTGATTGTTCGTAAAAACGTGCCGGATCAATTGTCCTTTGGGTATCGTCGCGATAATTAAGTGTTGGGTCAGTGTTATTTACATAATTTATTAACGTTTCAGTGACCTGAGTCTGATTGTTATTTAATATTTTAATATCATTCGTTCTATCATCTTGAATATCTAAATGCCCAGTAGTTGCAGGGCCACGGCAGGGTAGGTTGGCCCAGATTATTGTTTCAGGTTGATTGTCTGCCCACGTTACCTCAGCTTGGGCAGTTGTAGTACTATTTGATCCAGGACAATCGTGGTCATGATAATCTGTTTCCTGAGGTGGAGTCAAGGCTGAAGGGTTAAAGGTAATCGATTGGCTATCCATCGTGAAACTGTCGATTCTTACCGATGGACTATGATTATTCGTTGGTTGGTTTAAATATCGTACATTAAAGTGAATATTTAATAGTCCTGGCACAAGGCTTTTATCTGTTCCTGAAGTAATACCACCAGTATCTGGGGTAGTAGGCTCAAAATGTATCCAGTTTCGAGTTCTGTCGGTTAATTTATTGTAGTCGATGTAGACAATTGGTATGTCCGGGTTCGTAGTGGGTATCAATGTTGGACAGGGATACCCAGATATTTGGTCAGGATTTTCATTACAAGGAGCATTTATTTGGGCAGCACTGGAATTAAGTGTTGTTTTATTGCTGATATTGTTGCTACCTACGAAAATAGCAACAATAAAAAAACCGATCAGCAAAAAAGGAAGCAGTTTAATGAGATTTGATTTTCCTGAGGAAAAATTTGATTCTGAATCCATAGTAAATGATTACTTAATCTTATTATGTTTTGCCTTTGAATGTCAAGTTATGGCACTGGATCATAGCCGCCTTTTGACCAGGGATGACAACGAACAATGCGAAGAAATCCAAGATATAAACCTTTTAGGCTGCCATATTTTTCGACTGCCTGATATGTATACTGAGAACATGTTGGTTGAAATCTACACACAGCGTCGGTCATAAAAAGCATTTTTAAAATAGGTTTATGAAAATAGCCGCTTTTTTGATAAAACCTGATTGCCGCAAGAACGAGCTTCTTCATAGTACAATAGTATCATGAAAATAACGATTATCACGCTTTTTCCTAAGATGATTGCAGGTTTTTTTGGGGAGAGTATTGTTAAACGTGCAATCGAAAAAGAGTTAGTTGAGATTGAATTGGTGAATTTACGAGACTTTGCACTTGATGATTATGGAAGTGTTGATGATCGACCTTACGGTGGAGGAGCAGGGATGGTGCTCCGAGTTGAGCCGATTTACGCTGCCTTACAAAAAATAAAAGGTGAAAAACAAACAGTTGCTTTAACTTCGCCAAAGGGAAAAAATTTTAATCAGAAAAAAGCGCAAGAGTTTGCAAAAGCTGAAAATTTGGTGATCATTGCCGGACACTATGAAGAAGTTGACGAGCGAGTGCGAAACTTTGTCGATGAGGAAGTTTCACTGGGAGATTTTGTAATGACAGGAGGAGAAATTACTGCGGTCGCGGTGGTTGATGCGGTAGTCCGACTGTTGCCGGGAGTCTTAAAGAAAGAAGACGCGGCCGCGCAAGAAAGTTTTTTTGAAGTTCCTATTTCACAACTCATTAAAATAGTGGGTGAGCATGAAGTTTTAAAAAAATTACGCGAAAAAAATATTGAGAATGTCCAGTTACTTGAATATCCTCATTACACAAGACCCGAAATTTTCATGGAAAAAAAAGTTCCTGAAGTTTTGTTAAAAGGCAATCATAAAGATATTGAGAATTGGAGACTCCAGAAAGCTTTTGAAGAAACGTTGAATAAAAGACCAGATCTTCTATCTTATTGAGCAGTAAAAACCCCAAGTTCTATACTCATAAATGCTGCTCTTTGTAGAGGTGTAATTTTTGGAGCAGTGACTTTACCATTAACTGCTGAAATGTAGAAGTGATATCGATAGACTTTTTCTGGCTGAGGAGAAAACTTCACCGGTAGTTTTTTATTTACTTCATTTTGATCTATTAGTCCGACAAAGATTTTATTATCACTTACCAAAATCGCTCCTTGTTGTATCTCTTCCGTAAGCCGATCTTTTTCCGTAGTATTCAAACCGAGTTGCTGAGAGATTTTTGTAATAAATGTACTCAGTTGACTCTTATCAATATTCCAGCCAGCTTTCGGTTTATCAAACTTTACCGATGAATATTCATAATACAGATACGGTCGATCAATGTTATTTACTGAAAGATCGTAAAGGTTATTAATAGTTACATTCCAGACTTGATTAGTGAGCGATGGATCAACATATAAAGTATTTGAAGGCTTAACTTGAACTGTTTGGTCTTTATTTCCATATAGCAAGATGGTTGGCGAGTGTCCCGTTAAGCGTATGGGACAGCCAGCTGTATAATTCACGCGGTCATCTCCCCAGGTATGATTAACATCATTTAATACAGCCGTCCAATCAGTTCCTTGATTACGGAACCCTTCACCTTCACCGTTGGGATTGCCGATTACCTGCATAAACTCTATGAGATTGGTGTTAATTTTTTGGAGATCAGCCGTAAGGACTGCATTGTTAAAGTTCGGCGCAGGTATATAATACCAATCACCGTGTCCGCCATTATCCTCATGATAACTTTGCCACGTACCATTAACTTCTTTATCATAGTCAAACGAAGGCGAGTGTGCTAGAGTAATTCCCATAAAACTCACGGCTCTATCAAATGCTGCCGGCCGAAAATGTACATCAATACAGGAAGCAGAAGCAGTTGGTATAGGAACAGAGTTAGTGTTTGAACTTGGAGCAGTTGACCCGCCACCTAAACCTCGATTTTGCTGTTGTGCAAGTAAACGGCCACCATCAACTTCAGTCGAGGCTCCTAAAACCGATGTCTGTTCAGCCGGTATCGCCGCTAAAAAGTTGGTCCGGTAACCGTTTTTTAAGACGGCATATCCTCGGAAAAGGACATATGGTTTCAGTACTGATTGAGCAGTTAAGCCAGGTTGTTCAAGATAGGTATACAACTCATCAGTGACCGTCGCTTGAGAGGCGACTGCCTGGTTATCAGGATAGATTTTATCCCAGTCAGCAATGCCTTGACCTGATGGATAAACGAGCGTCATATCCGCAGAGTTGCTTTGCAGTTTCGCTTGTGCATCGGCCACGCTGATAAGACTTTTTGTGGCAGTCTGAGCAGTGATTATCTTTCGCAAATTTGACTTGATCGCAAGAAGTTTGCCGCTTTGTTTATCGATTATCAGAGTCATTGAGTTAAAATCATCCGGTCGCTGCAGCCCATTCTTACCATCGGTCGCGTTGATAATTGTATTGTCAGGATTTAATCCTGAAGAAGAGTTTAAGTATAAGCTGGTCAAGTTTTGGTTTTCAGGTATATTCATGAGACCAACCATATTCAGATCTGGTAAGCCTAATCGTCGCCAATCGCGGTGTAATTCTACATACACGAGATTTGGGGTAGTTGATTTCTGATACTGGGCGGTCACTTGAATAGATGGGTCATACATATCGATCGTTTTTAAAAAGTTATACACCTGTTCATTGGATAATGTGCTGGCTGAATCACTCGCTAACGATATGCCTTTTGTCGTCAAAAATGAGAAAGTTCCTGATTGAGAATCAAAACGCAGTGATTCGGTGTCTTTTGTAGATGGATCCAGTGAATAAGCAAGAACTTCGTTTTGTGAAACTTTGAAAGTTTGAGGAAAAAAAAGTTTTTCGACAAATGTTCGCACTTCCTGATTCGAATAGTTTTGTTTTAATGTATATTCTTGTGAGGCCAAAATACTCGTTGGTTGTATCTGGGGAGAAACAATCCACTCATCAGTTTGTAGTCTAGGCGGTGGAGGATATGTTGGCGCTGGGGTACCAGATGGCGTGTTGGAGTTTCTGGTATTATCCGAATTATTTCCTGTAAAAAACCCGCCAGGACCGCCGGCATTTTTTCGGGCATTTGCCAACATCATGAAAGCAACTGCCAGAAGTATCAGGATTCCGAAAAAAGCACCAATGATAAAGAATATTTTTTTATCAGGTATTTTTTCCACGGTGTCCATATAAATAACTATTGCATAAGTACTCAACAAATGCAACTTCTCATTGACTCATCTGGTTGTCTCTTTTATAATAAAAATAAGAAAACTAATATTCTATGGGTATCATCTCAGTCAAAACAATGTTTCTTTTGGGATTGTCCAATCTCTTCTTTCTATTTCTTGTTCTATTTTCTTGTCGCTGTTTCGTCGGGACGAAGTTGTATATCACATTACTTACAAAACCCTGGTTTAAAAGATATTATCAGGGTCATTGTTGGTACTGGCGAGGTTTCGTGACGTCTGTTTTTGTTCATACGATAACAGGATTTTTATTATTTGGTAACCCTTTGTTTAAGTGATTTTTTTATTATTATAATTTTTAAAATTTTTTATGAATAAATACGAACCAATGACGTTTGCACAGAGTATTTATGCGATGACGGGTATTTCCAAAAAAACAGTTGAAGAGCACTTGAAACTTTACCAAGGCTACGTGACCAAGTATAACGAGATTATGGATCAGCTTGGTCAATTAACAGATGATGATTACACGAAAGCTAATCAGACCTATTCTAAGATCCGAGAGCTGAAAGTTGAGCTGACATTTGCCTGGGGAGGTATCGTGAATCACGAGATCTATTTTAGTCATCTCGGCGGCAAGGGTGGTCAACCAGCAGGAACGTTAATGAGGCAGATTGAGAAAGATTTTAGATCATTTGATAATTACAAAAAGGATGTGAAAGCTACCGGAGTAGCTGCTCGTGGTTGGGTTTGGACTGCCTGGAACGTTACCGAAAAAAGACTCTTCAATTACCTTGGTGATGCTCAAAATACCTATCCGGTGTGGGGTGCGCAGCCGATTATGGCACTTGATACCTATGAGCACGCATACTTTATAGATTACGGGACATTACGGGCAAGTTATATCGAGGCTTTCTTTGAAAATCTCGACTGGAAAGTAGTAGAAGCAAACTACGCGAAACTCATGTAATTGGACTGAAAAGATATAGTAATGTATATTGCGTAACTTCGAATGCTGTGGTATATATATAGGCTATGATTTCTTTTTCTTCAGTAAGTAAGTTCTTTGGACAGAAAAGAGCGGTATCTCAAGTGAACTTTCGTGCGAAAGAAGGAGAAATTATAGGATTCCTAGGTCCAAACGGAGCTGGTAAGACGACAACGATGCGACTTCTTCTGGGATACTTAACTCCTACCGCCGGATCAATTTCTATCAATAATCTTTCACCAGCAACAGATAGAATATCGATACTGGAGACAGTTGGCTATCTTGCAGAAAACAACCCGTTGTATCAAGAGATGAGAGTGAGGGAATATCTCCAGTTTATTAGCGACCTGAAGGGAAGGAAAGTATATGAAAAAGTGGCTGAAGCTGTTGGGATCACAGATGTATACAATACAAAAATTGAAGAGTTGTCTCGCGGATACAAACAGCGAGTCGGCTTAGCAGCCGCCATTATCGGTGATCCATCGATATTGATTCTTGACGAACCAACTTCGGGATTGGATCCGATCGAACAGGAAAAAATTCGCCAATTTATCAAGAAAATTGCAGCCAAAAAAACGATCATTTTTTCCACTCATATTCTGTCTGAGGCCGAAAACATTGCCAATCGTCTAATCATCATCAATAAAGGACAACTTGTTTACGATGGCAGTAAACCAAAGGGAAAAGGTGCGGTTGAAAAGTTATTTAAAAAGCTAGTCAAATAAGTATGATAACGTTATATAAAAAAGAGCTCAGTTACTATCTTAATAATCCGATTGGCTATATCATTCTTGTTTTGTTCGGAGCATTTGCCAACTTTTTTTATATTAAAGATATTTTTGTCGTTGGATCAGCGTCAATGCAGCCGTTTTTCCAGTTTTTACCCTGGTTATTTCTGATATTTATTTCTGCTTTATCGATGCGGATTTTAGCTGAAGAAAAACGCATTAATACAATTGAAACATTACTAACCCTGCCTATTTCGGAGACTGAAATAGTTGGTGCCAAGTTTCTGGCGCTCATGACTCTAGTTGCTGTTGGACTTGGCTTGACGATATCTCTACCTATTTCACTATCATTTCTGACGAAGCTATATCTGCCAGAAATTGTCGTTTCGTATCTTGGAGCACTGCTTCTTGGGAGTCTTTTTGTAGCGATTGCGATGTTTTTTTCATCGATTACCAAAAATCAGGTGGTGGCTTTTTTGGTTAGTGTTATCGTTATTTTTTTTCTGAATGTGATTGGGACTGACTTTATCGGAGCGGTATTGCCAAAGTTTTTGCAAGACCTCTTAAGTTATTTTAGTCCAGTTTATCACCTGCAGAACTTTACAAAAGGAGTAGTGGATATGCGATCGCTTGTGTATTTCATCAGTTTTACAATCCTGTTTTTGTTTTTGACCATTATTCAACTTGAAAAACGCTCATGAAACAACCAACTAAAAAAAATACCGATGTCAGAAAAGTCAGTTTAATCCGATCACTGAGATTGGGTGGACTCCAGAAATCATTGATTGTCATTTTAGCAGTGGTACTTGTTATTCTGGTAAATAATTTATTATCTACTATTCCTCTTCGGCTCGATGCTTCATATGGAAAAGCGTATACACTTTCTCTAGCTTCCAAAAAAATTATTCAATCTCTTAAAAATCCTGTAAAAATCACCTTCTTTTTGTCTTCTGACATTCCGACCAAGTTTATTCCTCTAAAATCTGATGTTTTAGCGTTGCTTGATGAGTATAAAAGGCAGAGCAATAAAATAAATCTGACTATCGTCGATCCGAAAAAGGATGAAAAATCTGCTACCTCTGCAAAGGACTTCAGCATACCTGAGTTACAACTTTCACAACTTGATCAAGATAAGTATGCCTTGTCTACTGCGTATTTTGGTATAGGGTTATCACAGGGAGATAAAAGAGAAAGTATTCCGCAAGTGACTGATATCGGCAGTCTTGAATACAACATGACGTCTTCTATTTATAAGTTGACTCGTAAAGATGTACCAGTGATTGGTTTTATTGATCAAGGTGAGCTTATCGGTCAAGATCAGTTTCAAACGCTGAAACAGGCTCTTGGTAGACAGTATGAAGTGACTTCAGTTATGAGCGCCACTGATTCAGCCCAGCTGAGTAAGACATATAAAACAATACTGATTGCCGATGATAATAGCAAAAATTATACCGATGAGGAAATAACTGCTTTGAAACAGTATATTAAGTCAGGTGGTAACGTGATATTGTTTCTTGATGGCGTTTGGATCAACACGCAAGTAGATTTTAATCAGGCGGTGACTGAAGCTAAACACAACTTGTTTAACTTCACCAAACAATTTGGTATTACGCTCAATAAAGATCTTGCGCTTTCCGCATCAAGTGAAATCGTCAACTTCGGTTCTAGTAGTGGTCCTTATATTAGTCAATATCCCTTTTGGGTCCATTCGCAGAGTTTTAATAAAAATAGTTCGTACTTTACGAATGTAACGCAATTGACTTATCCTTGGGTGTCGTCATTGGATCTGAAAAATATCTCAGGTCTTCAAGTCACTCCACTCGTGTATTCATCAAAACAGTCTTGGTCTGAAGAAAAAAATATCTCGATCAATCCGCAATCGATCACGACACCAAAACCAAGTGATTTAAAAACGTTTACTGTCACGGCCGAGTCGCGGTTGAAAAAGGGAGGCAAATTGTTGGTAATACCGTCTTCACGCTTTGCACAGGATAGTTATCTTTCACGAAGTTCGAATAATTTAGAGCTAATTGTAAATGTATTAAACGATTACGTATCTGGTGGAGCACTTTCAGGAATACAATCTCGTACAGTGAATATATATCCGCTCCCTGATTTACCAGCCAGCCAAAAAGATATCTTCCGTTACTTAAATATGTTACTTCTCCCAGCACTGTTTGGTATCTATGGAGCATGGCGATTAATCCGACGAAGATAAGAATTAGGTACCTTGATTTCTATATGGAGCAGTGAACTTTTCTTCTCGGATTAAAGGTGGGATATCACCATATCCTCTTAAAGGTGCGAATATATTGTCAGGCAGTTTGTAATATGTCCAAAATAAGGGAATTTCCGGTTTGATCAACGCGGCATTTTCTTCATTTTCCTCTTCCGATAATCCTGAGATTTTTTTGTTCAAAGTAATTTTTTTAAAAAAATCAATATCTTTCTCACCTAAAAAGTCACTAGCCGGTTTAAGTTCTTTAACACTTAGAAACTCAAATGGATGCTGACTATTTTTTGTAACTTTTTCCCGACCGGCGGGTGAGTTATAAACTACAGCCACAGTTATCTTATATTTGTCGTTAGGTACATAAGATAAACTTTCTTCAATCTGATGGCCACCAATCATAAAGTCATCAACTATAAGTAGTCGAGGATCTTTCGGTGGAGCAGGCATTATAGGCGGTTCAGGTGCTGATAACGTATAATAAGTATAACGTGGAGTTGGGAATCCTGACAGTGCCAATTTAAAATTCATCCAGTTGGCACTACCATGGCGATCATATAAGAGCATGGAAAAATCAGGGTCCTTAAATTTTTCTTTTAACTGGCGCGCAAGGTTACGATAATCAGATGTGAATTGCTCTTCATTACTATACTGGAAAGACTTGGTCAACCTATCAAGAAAGCCTGAGGGAGGATGGTATTTGAGCACAAAGTCACCCCATTGCTTGGCATCTGACTCATCAATTGGTAGATTATTTTCTTTGATTTTGTAAACAAAAGACTCAAGAGGAGATAGTTCTTTTAGTCCTATTTCTGCAGGTTCACCATCGGCCATTTTTTGATTATATCATGATACTTCCTGCTGTGATGATTGTATAATATCAGATATGACAGTACGTACACGTATTGCACCTTCGCCAACCGGTGCAGATCTTCACATTGGTACTTTGTATACTGCTCTTATCAACTGTGTTGTTGCTCATAAGAATAACGGATCTTTTATAGTTCGCATAGAAGATACTGATAAATTACGCTATGTTGAAGGTAGTGAAGAAAGAATGCTGACTACTTTAAAAGATTACGGACTGACGTATGATGAGGGTCCTGACAAGGAAGGCGATTTTGGTCCGTATCGGCAATCTGAAAGGTTAGAATTGTATACGAAATATGCCGAAGAGTTAGTCGTGAAAGGAAAAGCATATTATTGTTTCTGTACAAAAGAAAGACTTGATGAAATCAGAAAAAAAGCACAAGAGGAAAAAAGAATTCCCAAGTACGATAAATTTTGTTTGCATAACGAAAAAAATCCTGAGGAAAGAATAAAAAAAGATCCCTATGTTATTCGTCTTAACGTTCCCGAAAACGAGGAAGTATCATTTGACGATATTGTAAGGGGAAAAATAACGTTTAATACGAAAGAAATCGATGACCAAGTACTTTTAAAATCTGATGGATATCCTACCTACCATTTAGCAGTAGTAGTTGACGATCATTTGATGGAAATAACTCACGTTATACGAGCAGAAGAATGGATTTCTTCAACACCAAAACACATTTTATTATATAAAAACTTCGGTTGGAAAATTCCTGAAATTGCTCACGTACCAATTCTTCGTAATCCTGATAAATCAAAAATGTCTAAACGCAAAAATCCCGTTTGGGCCTCATGGTATTTGGGAGAGGGGTATTTACCTGAAGCAGTCTTAAATTACTTAGCCTTAATGGGTTGGTCTCATCCTGAACAAAAAGAAATTTTTGATTTGAAAGAGTTTGAAAGAGTATTCGAGTTAAAAGATTTGCAACCTGTTGGACCAGCATTTGACATTGTTAAGCTGACATGGATGAATGGTGAATATATTCGCAGACTTTCCAAAGATGAATTATTCACAAAACTGAGAAATTACGTAAGCGAAGGATTCGATAGTGAAATAATAGAAAAGACAGTGCCATTGATTCAAGAGCGGATTAAAAAGTTATCTGATTACTTGCCCTTATGTGATTTTTTCTTTTCCGATCCTGAAAAATATGAAGTAGATTTAACCTCAAAAAAAGAATTGCTCCAAAAAATTGCGACAGCGTTAGATTCAATACAAGATTGGAACAAAGATACTCTCGGTGAAAAACTGCAGCAAGTAGCCAAAGACGAAGACGTAAAAAATAGTGATTTTTTTATGATTCTGCGAGTTGCTATTACTGGAAGAAAAATTTCTCCACCTCTGAATGAATCCATGGAAATTCTTGGAAAGAATGCAGTAATAACTAGAATAAAAGCTCTTCTTTAAGGTATAATAATAGTATGCAAGAAAAAGCAACATTCGCGGCCGGTTGTTTTTGGGGGGTACAGGACGCGTTTGATATGATTGATGGTGTTGTCTCTACAATAGTTGGATATACGGGAGGAAAACTGTCAAATCCTACTTATGAGGAAGTATGTAGTCATACGACTGGGCATGCTGAAGCGGTTGAAGTCATGTTTGACACTGACAAAGTTTCTTATCAAAAGTTACTTGATGCATTTTGGGGTATGCATAACCCAACGACTTTGAATCGACAGGGACCGGACGTTGGCGATCAATATCGTTCAGCGATTTTTTATCATACCGAAGAACAAAAAAATCTTGCCGGTGCATCCAAAGAATCTCTTAATAAATCCGGTAAATTCAAAAATCCGATCGTGACCGAAATTACTCCGGCATCAACCTTTTATAAAGCAGAAGAATATCACCAAAAATATTTTCAAAAAAATGGCGTGAGCGCTTGCCATATTTAAACGACTATGTCAGATCAAAAAAACCAATCAGAAGATCACTGGAAAAAAAAGTTAACGCCAGAACAATATTATACACTTCGTGAAAAAGGCACCGAAGCACCGTTCACTGGAAAGTATGTCAACAATCATCAAACCGGTATGTATGAATGTGCTGCCTGCGGTCAACAGCTATTTTCCTCTCATGCCAAATTCGATTCCGGATCTGGGTGGCCAAGTTTTGATGACCCGATGAATAAAGAGAATGTTGAGTTAAAAGATGATTTCAGTCATGGAATGCATCGGGTTGAGGTGGTTTGCAAAAACTGTGGTTCTCACTTGGGGCATTTGTTTGACGATGGTCCGACTGAAACAGGTAAACGGTATTGTATTAATTCAGCGTGCTTGAACTTCAAGCCAGCGACATAGATGAGTTTTCTACTACAGCTTCTTCTTATACTTTTTCTCATCTTCTTAAATGGTTTTTTCGTCGCTTCAGAATTTTCTCTCGTGAGTATTAGGCGAACCCGCATCGCTGAACTAGTTAAAAAAGGCAGAAAAAGAGCCAAACTTGTTCATAAAGCTCTTAAAGATCTTGATAACTATATTTCGTCAACACAACTTGGTATTACATTTTCCTCACTGGCCCTTGGATGGATTGGTGAGCCTGCGTTGGCTGCTTTTCTTGAGCCTTTTTTGAAGTTTTTACCTCATACTGCGGCTGTTGTGACCGCCAACACAGCTGCCGTAATTATTGCATTTATTGTGATAACTTTTTTACACATCGTTCTTGGCGAACTTTCTCCAAAAAGTATTGCTCTTCAACAAACAGAAAAAACTCTTCTTCTTGTCATCGGTCCTTTGTATGTTTTTACGAAACTATTTCAACCGTTTATCTGGGTTTTGAATCAATCGGGCTTACTAGTCACAAAAGCTCTAGGGTTTCAGGGAATAAAACCGGGACAATTAGTTCACTCGGAAGAAGAGATCAAAATTATTTTAACTCAGAGTCAAGAGGGTGGCGCGATCGCCAAAGACGAGGCAAGAATGTTGTACAACGTTTTTCGCATGAGCGATTTGACTGTTAAACAGATTATGGTTCCCCGCACAGAGATTATTGCTTTTAGTGAGACTAGGGTCATTAAAGATCTTCTAAAAGACATTGAAAATTATCCGTACTTCAGTCGCTTTCCCATTTATCGCGGTACAGTTGATACCGTAATTGGATTTATTCATTTGAAAGATTTATATAAAATTCCCCAAAAATCAGAGAATTTAACTGTCAAACAAGCAAAGATTATCCGCGACATCTTGTTTGTACCAGAAATAAAAAAAGTCGATGAAGTATTTTTACAGATGCGCTTAAAAAGAATTCATATTGCCATTGTCAATGATGAATTTGGTGGCACAGACGGGGTAGTCACCATGGAAGATATCATCGAGAGTTTGGTTGGCGAAATCGAGGATGAGTTTGATCGACCACAAGTGGAAATTCAGAAACAATCAGGCGGATCCTATTTGGTTGATGGGAGAACGAATATTGAAAAAATACGAAACAAATTTAAGCTATCGATAAAAGGCCAAGGATATACTACAATTGGTGGACTGATTTTTGGACTTATCGGAAGAGAGCCGAGGCCAGGTGAAAAGATTTATTTAGGAAATTTGTTATTTATCGTGGAAAAAGTCGAAAAAAAACAGATAAAGCTTTTACGTATACAACATCTTTCTCCAGATAAAAATCCAGTATGAAACAATCTATCCAAAAACATCTTGACACAGTTCTTCATCATCTTTATATTAACCCTCTTGAAAAATGTAATTTAAAATGCAAGATCTGTTATACCAGAAAAACTTCACCGATACTTTCAGCTGAGCAGATTATGGTTTTTTTAGAAGCATATCAAAAAGCCCATGCTCTTCAGACGATCACTTTTTGTGGCGGTGAAGTTTTTGCTTTAGCTTATTTTCCACAACTTGTTAATACTCTAGTTCGCCAAGGTATATTCATTCAGGTTATCACCAACGGTACAATCGATACCTTAGATCAATTCGAGAACCCAAACGCCATCAATTTGATCGTTTCTCTTGATGGACTGGCAAATTATCATGATGCTAATCGGGGTGAGGGATCGTTTCAAAAAAGTCTTACATTTCTTGAGAAGGCCAAAAAGATGACCTTTCATACAGAGATTTTTTCCATTGTCACTCGACAAAATCTTCTAAATATTGATTCTTTTGAAGAATTTTTACATAAAAAATTCGGTGACATTCCTGTAACCTATCATCCTCGCAAACCACCGACATACTTACTTCATCATCCGGTATCTAACATAGTGGGACAGGTAACAGGATTCGATTTTTTGACACCCAAGGAAATGGTAACTGTCATGAGAGAAAGAACGGTTTTTCCGCCGAAGAATCTTGGCTGTTACCAAATAGCTTTGATGTCTGATGGGAAAGTCTATGGTTGTTGCGAAGGCGTGACACCGCTTGGGACAATGTATGATCCGATGATAACACTTTTTCAACAGTTAAAAAAAAGAGTTATATCCTGGGAAGCGTCAAATACATTAGCAAACTGTTTAGGGTGCAGCCAGCCGGATTTTATGTGCGGGATAAAAGAGTACTTAACAATTCTTCACGCATAAAGTTCACATATGAAAAATTTACAACCGGTTTTTATCCGTGAAGATGTCATTAAAGCTGCGCGGGATTTTTTTTATAAACGTAATTTTCACGAAGTTATCACGCCGACTCTCACCACAACAGTACCACTTGAGCCAAACATATACCCGTTTAAAACCGAGTGGCAGTCGGCTAAAAAAAAGGCACTGTATCTGGCAACGTCACCTGAGAGAGGGCTGAAAAAAATGTTAGCGTATGGTGTTGGTAATTGTTTTGCAATTAGTAAAGCGTTTCGTAATCTTGAGGATGACGGCAGTTTACATATACCAGAATTTTTAATGCTCGAGTGGTATAGAGAAAATAGTGATTATTTTAAGATCATGGATGATGTGAAAACACTAATTCTGTTTTTCTATAAAAAAGTTTATCAGTCCCAAAAAAATAAGCTCCTGACGTACCAAGGAAATACGATTGATCTCAGCAGAAAGTGGTCAGTACTTTCTCTTGTTGATTTATTTCGGCGGTATGCGAATCTAGATTTAGAAGAAATTCTTGATGAGCAAGCTATGATAAAAGCTGCCGAAAAAAAAGGATATGCCGTAAAAGATGCATCCTGGAATCAATTATATGATCAGATATTTGTGAATGAGATTGAGTCGCATATACCTCAGGAGCCTGTGTTCTTAATCGACTTTCCGACAAAAATCTCTCCTTTATGTAAAGTCAAGAAAAATCAATCTCACTTAGCTGAGCGTTTTGAGTTTTATCTATTTGGCATTGAACTGGGAAATGGTAATAACGAAAGCACAGATTACAAAAAAGTTGAAAGTCGCTTTCAAAAAGAGAAGCGAGCGAGGGAAAAACTTGGTTTACCAGCACCAGAAATTGATCTAGACTTTATTTTATCTCTAAAAACTATGGCAAGAAAGAACTATGCTGGTATCGGGATGGGCATTGATCGCCTGGCGATGATACTGGCAAATACTCCTAACATCACCGAAATCGAACTATTGTATTCATAACGTTAGTTAAATATGATACTATGAAAATTATGATACATAAGGAGGTGATTTTGAATGGATAAGAAAATGAAAGAGTGTTTCACGCCCCACGCCATGATGCATAGTTTGTTTGGTTTAGGTCTTGGTCTTTTGTTGGCAGCGATATTTCCAGGATTAGCGAAAGTCTGGATTGGTTTAGTTTTGATGATTGTTGCATTTGCACTCGATTACATGCGAAAATAATATGTCGCCAAAAGTATTAGTCACTGTGGGGATACTAGTCGGTTCGATTGTCGGTGGATATATACCGGCATTGTTTGGTGCTTCATTATTTTCTTTTACTTCATTACTGGGAAGTACAATCGGAAGTCTCATCGGTATTTACGTTGCCTACAGAATTAGCGAGTGACCGTGATGGTTTCGCTGTTTTGCGCATTGGGCGCGGAGACAGTTAGTCGGTTACTGGCGCTACTTTTCACAACTGTATAGTCGCTGTTATAGCTGTCGGTACATGTATTGACAGGATTGCCGTTATTTGTACCAGGATCAACCGGTAAAGCTGCGATGTACGTTGGTACAAGAATGGCACACAAATCTACCCGGTTGGTGATGGTTGTATTGTTAGTTATAGTTCGTACAGTTGTGTCTATGCCGGCAGGTAAAACACCTTTGTTACCGGCGATGTATTGGGTAATGGCATTCAGAACTGCATTGACATCACTTCTTCGTTTGGTGTTGTTGGCTTGGGCAAACTGTTTGGCCGGATTGATCGCTACGATCGTGATTGCCAGAAGTAATCCTAGGATACCAATCACAAGAACAAGTTCAATAAGCGTGAAGCCCTTTTTGTTGATACGATTCATCACTTACAAATTTAATAATAAATGGTTGTTTTTATCAAGTTTTGATTATAATGAGTTTATGCAAGTTGGTTACCATCACTATCGGAAACGTCGTTTAAGCCATCAACAAGCAACTCGCAGTCAAAAAAAACTAGATAGGTTCATGGACGATGTCATCTATATTTTTGGTACAGTCGGCGCTTTCATTTTTATACCCCAATTATTGTCAGTCTGGGGGAAGGGTGACATATCCGGCGTGTCGATTTATTCATGGCTAGGCATGGGGACAGCGAGCACATTTTGGGTAGTTTATGGTCTCATACATAGAGCAAAACCGATTATCTATGCCAATCTTCTAGCTGGCATCATCCAGATTCTTATAGTTATTGGAATTTTAGTTCATTAAAGCATATTTCCTCAAGAAATCTTCTGAAGGCTGGGTTTGAAAAATGACCTATAATATGGTATAATAGGCTGAAATTAACTTATTGTATGTATATTCATCTTGAAACCTGGAATGATTCTCGTGTCTTGGACGCTTTACGGCTGAAAGGTCTGCGTCACGGTACTGATGTTGTGAAGGTGTACGCGTCAGCGTCAGATAAAGATCCTATTTTACTGGCGAAACCGCATGTACGCCTATTTTACTCTTCCCATGAGCCTTTCTATGATAATGAAGTGTATACCTATGAGGGAGGACGAGTAGTTACTGGAGCTGATCTTGAAAGAAAAATTCAGGAACGCCGTTGGAGTCCGCTTGGAGAATTTACCGCCAGAGCTCTGCTTCGCTTTGCCAATAGACCTGATATTCGTGCCACCCATGATGGTATGGCCGAAAAAATAAACGGCCAATGGCTTATAGAAAATCCAGTTGACCAAATCGATGATCGGGGACGCCTCAATGAAGGTCGCGCAGGTGTACCGGAGTCTCATATTCACTTAGAGTTTTTTTTACCTGAAACGTTAACTCGCTTAAAACACCTTGTTAACTATCACGATACAAGAGAGGTTGTAACGTATCTAGAAAAATGGCGAATTCTCGCGGCTCAAGGAGAAACAATGCCTGTGAGAATTGGTCTTTCACCTGAACAAGGATAACTGTGATAGAATAAATTTTGTATGACACTTCCTCAATCATTTACGACAGTTACACCACTTTCAAAAACTCTTGCTTTACTACTTTTTATCACGTTGCCTATAATTGCATTTGTTTTGGGTATGAACTATCAACGATCAATTTATTCTCAACTCTCAACTTTTCCTAATCCTACAATTGTATATGAATCGCCGCCACCTTATGTACCGACAGCTACATTAAAATCAATTAACAGTGAAGATTTTTACTACAGTTTGCCACTTCAAAAAACCGCGTGTATACCCGGACCAGCCGGGGGCACAGTTCTTGCCACATTGAATGACGGATCACAGATATTTAAACTCGGTAACCGCTACATTCGCACCATGGGCAACATCTGTGAGTAAGTTAATGTCCCACCTAACGACTAAGTAACTCTTTATTTTCCTTTAAAAATGTGGTAATCTAGTAGTATTACGATAACTTAAGTATACTTCTTATGGAAAAACATGAAGTACAACTACTTAATGTTCAAAAAGCGGCAGCTTCCTTAGGTGTTAATGCTAATACTATCCGTCGGTGGGCATCCACAAAAAAACTGAATGGTCTAAAAGTTGGCTCTAGGGGAGATTGGCGTTTTACAAAAACAGAACTACTGAAAATGATAAAAAGAGAATCTTTCATTAAAGATGAAAGGCAAAAATTTCATACGATTGAAAAACTGTTAGTAACACATGCCAACGAAATCCAAAGACTTGCGACTATGCATCATAGAGACCTTTTAGGTAGTAAACAGTTTCGAAGTAAAATTATAGATAAATACAAGAATAAGCATATTGTCATTGTTGAACAGATTGCTAAAAATCTTGAAACAAAAGATATAAAAAAAGGAACTGCTATTTTTAAAAAACTGGGTGAAAAGTTGGCAAGCGACTCTGTGCGAGACAAATTAACGATCGAGGAAGCGGTTGATGGAATCATTTTTCTCAAACAAGCGATCTGGCAAAAGCTTGATGAAGAAGGTTTACTAAATGAATTAACTGCGAAAGAGTTTTACCAAATCAGCCAAGCTGTTGGTACATTTTGTGATGTTGTTGCCTCAAAAATAGCTTTTACATACCATCAAATCTCAAGCAAGTTGGAAGATGAGTTGGTTCATATTGGATCTTTTGTTGCATCTACAAGTGATGCTATTTGGAGTATCTCTCTAGACGGTAAAGTTATCAATTGGAACAAAGGGGCAGAGCACCTCTATGGATATAACGCAGAGGAAATAATAGGGAAATCATTTCATGTTTTTGTCCCGACAGATACAGGAGCTAAATTTAAAACATTTATTAAGAAACTGCGAAATGGAGTGACTGTAGAATCCCACGATACTCTACGAATAACTAAAGCCGGTAGAATAATAGAGGTATCTGTTAGTTTGTCTCCCATAAAAAATAGCAGCGGAAAAATAGAAGCAATTTCAATTATCGGTCGTGATATAACCGAGAGAAAACAACTGGAACATAATCTTGTTTTTCTTACAAAAGCAAGTAGAATTCTTGCCACTTCCCTTGATTACGAAACAACACTAGCTAATGTCGCCAAACTCGCTGTGCCAGATATTGCCGATTGGTGTTCTGTTGAAATGGTGGATGATGGAATGCTAAAGCAAGTTGCGATTACTCATAAAGATCCTAAGATGGTAAAACTGGCAAAGAGTTGGCGAAAGAAATACCCTCCTGACCAAAATGAAAAGCAAGGAACATGGAATGTGATCCGCACCGGTAAACCAGAGTATTTTCCTTTGATTACCGATAATATGCTTGTTCAAGGAGCAAAAGACGCAGAGCAACTTAGGTTGCTTCGAAAACTTCGTTTCACTTCAGCGATGTCGGTCCCAATTCTTACTTCTGGTAAGGCAATAGGAACAATTTTATTTGTCGCATCAGAGAAAGAAAGATACTATACAAAAGACGATTTAGATATGGCAAAAGAGCTCTCTCACCGTGCTTCTCTTGCCATAGAAAATGCAAAATTGTATACAGATGCACAAAAAGCAATAACGCTGCGAAATGAGTTTATAACAGTTGCGTCTCATGAATTAAAAACACCAGTAACTAGTCTCAAGATGTATACACAAGTGCTTGAGAGGCAATTGGAAAGAAAGGGTGATAAAGTGCTTGCCCATCGGTTCTCCATCATGGACGAACAGATTGATAAATTATCTAAGTTAATTGGTGATCTGCTTGATGTATCAAAAATACAACACGGAAAACTTGAATTCGATCTAAAAAAATTTAATCTTAACGAGCTAGTAAAAGAAATAGTCAAAACGATGCAAGATACATCTAAAAAACACACAATTGTTATAAAGGGAAAAATACGAAGAACTATGTTTGGTGATAAGTATCGTATTTATCAGGTGATTACGAATTTGTTAACAAATGCCATTAAGTATTCTCCGCATGAAAATAAAGTTATTGTACAATTGACCCCTGAAAAGAATAGCGCAGTAGTCACAGTACAAGATTTTGGCATCGGAATTGAATCAGATCAGCTGAAAAAAGTATTCAACCAGTACTACCGGGTAACAAATTCCGAGGAAAAAACTTTTCCCGGACTTGGTATGGGGCTCTACATTTCAAACGAGATTGTTAAACGTCATGGTGGAAAAATGAGTGTTATTTCTAGCCGCGGAAAAGGTTCACAATTTACTTTCACTTTGCCTTATATTAAAAAAGTTATTAAACGGTAATTATAAAAGTTATGAGCAAAAAAATTCTTGCTATTGATGATGATTCAGATATTCTTAATGCTATTCAGTATACGCTTGAGGATGCAGGATATAAAGTGAAAACGTCCGAGAAAGGAGAAAATGCAGAGAACCTTCATGGTACGAAAAATGGTTTACCGAACTTAATTATCCTTGATGTGCTACTTTCGGGTAAAGATGGCAGAGATATTTGCAAGAAGCTTAAAAGTCAAAAAGAAACAAAACATATCCCCATCATTATGATTTCTGCTAACCCACATGCTAAAGAATCAAGTATTGAAGTAGGTGCGAATGACTTCCTGTCGAAGCCGTTCGATATAGACAACCTCATTCACATGATAGAAAAATACATCAAATAAAATTCTTTGAATGAGGTTTAGCTATTCAGTCGTATGGGTGATTGGGTAAACGAACTTCGAACCCTAATAGGATTATGTAGTTAAATTAATTATTTTAAACAAAGTATCATTAAGGAAAATGAAAAATTTAATCTTGCAATCATTTGGCGGTCTATTTTTTCTCCTGATTATTATGGCAGCCTTATTATTTATTTCTGCTGGAACATTAATTTATTTACAGGCCTGGATATTTCTAATAGTATTCGGAGGAGCAGCATTTATTATCACACTCTATCTAATGAGAAATGATCCTAAACTTTTGAAAAGAAGAGTTGCAGCTGGTCCAATAGCCGAGAAGTTGATAAGCGAAAAAATAATACAATCGATTACAACTTTTTGGTTCATAACCATGTTAGTTATTCCTGGACTGGATTATCGATTGCACCTAAGTTCTATGCCTTTTTTCTTTTGTGTACTAGGGGATATTCTTTTGGCATTAAGTTTCTATATTATATTTCTTGTGTTTAAAGAAAACTCCTTTACCTCGGCAACGATTGAAGTAGATAGAGACCAAAAAGTAGTTTCAACTGGTCTATACGCGCTAGTGTGTCACCCGATGTATATGGGTGCTTTTATCTTGTTCATAGGCATGTCACTTTCGCTTGGTTCTTGGTGGGATTTTGCCTTGTTTGTGATTGTTATGCCAGCGCTTATTTGGAGAATTTTTGACGAAGAAAAATTTTTGAAAAAGAATCTTTCTGGTTACACGGAGTATACGAAAAAAGTGAGGTACCACTTAATACCATTTATTTGGTAAATACAATTTACGTCGTCTTGAAGCTCTAAAAACGTTAGAGTAATTTCTGATTAAGATGTGGGTAAAATTTATAGAAGGTATTTAACCTGAACTTGACATTAAGGGGTGAAAATGATATAATTTGACTTAGTTCTGATAAGAAAGATAAGGAAAACCTACCTTTTACGTTTGTTATTCTGCATCTAATCTTCTCACAATTTATATATGCACACCCGAAGAAATCGTGTCCAACATCATGCCCGTTCAAGCAATGGTCGTTTTCCCCGTTTTATGGGCAGAAATCAGCCAAGTGACAAAGCGAACGCGAGATTAATCCAGACTATTCGCACCAATCAATTCACTAAACCCGTATCTACGGATCAGGAAAAAAGGGCTCAGGTTCATACCAGTTTTGCTGATTTTCCTATCAACGATCAACTGAAAAAAAACCTTGAGTATAAAAAATACTCTGTTCCTACTCCTATCCAGGATGAAACGATCGATCACATTATCGAAGGCCGCGATATTATCGGCATGGCTAATACTGGCACAGGTAAAACTGCCGCATTTTTAGTGCCCTTAATAGATAAAGTTTCCAAAAAAAGGGAGGAGAAAGTACTGATAATTACTCCCACCCGAGAATTAGCTCTACAGATTAATGATGAGTTTTATACTTTCTCAAATGGTCTGCAGATTTTTTCTACACTTTGTATAGGTGGAACAAGTACGCATAGGCAAAGAAATGATTTAAGAAGGAATACGAACTTTTTGATAGGAACTCCGGGAAGAATAAAAGATATGGTCAGGTCTGGGAGTCTCAATCTATCTCATTTTCATTCAGTGGTTCTGGATGAGGCTGATAGGATGGTTGATATTGGATTTATTAATGATATTAAATACTTTATTTCTCTTCTACCTGAAGTAAGACAGTCTCTTTTTTTCTCTGCAACGATTGGTGGTAAAGAACATGAGATTATCCAGAAGTTTGTTCGAGATCCGGTAACAGTTTCTGTCAAACAACAGGAAACGCCATTGAATATTGATCAAGATTTAATTAAAGTTGTCAGTAAAGATAAAAAAGTGGATCAGCTTCATGATCTTTTAATTAGAAAAGAGTTTAGCAAAACATTGATTTTCGGAAGGACTAAATGGGGAATTCAAAGATTAACCAATGAACTCCTAGATCGAGGATTCAAGGCAGATTGTATACACGGCAATAGATCACAGTTTCAAAGGCAGCGCGCTATCGAGCGGTTCAAAAGAAATGAGATCTCAATTCTACTTGCAACAGATGTCGCTTCCCGAGGACTAGATATAAACAATGTTAGCCACGTTATCAACTACGACCTGCCCGTTTCATATGAGGATTATGTACATAGAATCGGCAGAACTGGTAGAGCCGATAATAAAGGCACTGCGCTAACTTTCATTGACTAAACTTTTTACTAATCTGATAAAGTGGGTTGACTGGGCGAACTAATCTCGAACCCAAATTCAGATATAAACTTTACATATTATATCAGCAACTAGACCAAGTTCTGACTTCACTTTAGTGTACTACCCATTGGAACATCATTGGCAAAATAGAAACCTGTTACGCTATCCGGTAAGATATCGTATGTTCTTGTATCCCAATAGGGTCTTAAATCTTTGCTGACTATTCTTGCACCATCATATCTCTCTCCTATTATTAAATCTTGTACAGTTTTATTCGTCGTGGTCGAGTGATTTGGGGAAACCCAAACTTGCCTCTGATCAGATAATACTAGATGAAATACTTCATGATTAGTGGGCACAAGAGAATTACCTATTTTTATTACCTTACTCACAATTTTATTTCCCTTACCATCAACTGACCACACAAATGTACCAACAGTAATATTTCTTACATTCGTTTCACCATTTGGGGTACTTATCATTGTGTTTGATGCAAGACAAATAGGACAATTACGAGGTTTTCCTGCTGCTTCTTTTACAACACATATCCATGATTGTTTATCGTTTCCTACTCTTGCTACAGGTGGCCCACATCCTTCTTCACACACATATCCTGTTGGGCAACTTTTCCCCGAAGGGCCGCCACACTCGCCAGATAATTGTTCTGCGCAAATTTTTATGGTTTTTAATCCTTGTTGAACCGAGTGGCATATTAATCCTGAAAGACAATCGTTATCAGTAGTGCATCGTTCGTTTTCTTTCAATTTGCATATACCTTTAATGATTTGATAAGTAGGAGAACAGCTGATCTTTGGAGCACTAGCACTATTTCCAGGGCATGCAGTTCCCGTTCCTTGAGTAGCTTCACATGCATAACCCGTAGGACATTGCTCGTCCGCCGTGCAATTATATGGTAGGGATATAGAAGGAAAAACTGTTGGTGTTTGAGTAACAGGGGGTGTTTTTTGTGAATTTGCTCCTAATATATACATTAACCCACCAAACAAAATCATCAATATAATAACGGTTAAAATGAGGCGAATTTTTCTCTTCAAACTAGTATTTATCGTAGGAATTTGCGTAGTTTGCTCAGAAGTACTTATATGTTGCTCTACCGGATCCATATATTCTTTATAAAGAAGATTGTTTGAAATGTAAAGCAATACACTTTTAGATTGCTACAATGGTCTAAATTCACTCTGGGCTGACTGGACAAACCAATTCCAAAAGTCTCAACTTTGATATAATTTCTCAATGGGTTTTAAATTATCATTAGGTCAGTACCTTTCAAAAAAGAATAAAATAATTCACGCAGACGCAATTGTCGTTGTTAGTGGAGCGGAAAACAGGATTCCTTATGCAATCAAACTCTACAAAGAAGGATATGCTTCTTGTCTAATTCTTTCCGGTGCCTCATCGAACAGTCTTGTTTCCGGTGCGACACAAATGAAGCAGTCAGCTTTAAAGGCAGGTATTCCGGCAAATAAAATTATTCTGGAAGAAAAAGCCACTAACACATATGAAAACGCGTTATATGTTGAAAGGATTGTCGTAAAAAAACGTTTTTCAAACCTAATATTGGTAACATCTCCCTATCATCAAAGAAGGGTATACGAAACATTTAAAAAGGTTTTCGCAAAGCATCCAATACAATTGCAAAATGCACCTTCCACTTTTTCAACATGGCGCTACTATAATTGGTGGAAACTTGATAAAAGAGTTCAGATCACAATAAGTGAATCGATAAAAATGATTCTTATAAAGTTATTCGGAATCTACGAATAACAATTCTGGTAATAAGTTTCTACAAAGTCAACAGAATTGATTCAATAATTCCGTAAATGATTGTAAAAGAAGATTGTTGTAATGATCTAATTCGTTCTGGGGTGATTGGGCGAACGAACTTCGAATCCAAATGCAACTTTTAATTTTAGTTTTATTAAAATTATT